>CBDCRO010000003.1:0-475520 GCA_965221045.1 Dehalococcoidia bacterium | reverse complement strand
CTCCGCCGGGCTAGGAACCCTGCGCGCGGGATCGTCCGACACCACGCGCCTAATCAGGTCGTGCAGTCCCTCCCTGAAGTCGGTGTCGATCGCGGAGGCGGGAATGTACTTCTCAGTGCCGTCTTTGTACACCAGACGTCCGTCCAGCGACTTGCCTTCCCAGTCGGAGTCCGCTATCAGAGGAAATGCGTACAGGTAGATCATCACCTGCGCCACGTCCGAGTCCCTCTGAGCGCCGGTTTTGACGTCATATACAGTCGTCTGTCCGTCAGGCGCAACAGCTATGAGGTCAGCCTGTCCCGCTACCAAGGCGCCTGAACCTCCCTGTAGCCTGAACCAGTTCGCACGCTCGGTGGAGACGGTATGCCCGCTGGCTTCGAGCTTGTCGCGAACGTCGTTGAGCAGACGGGTATGTTGCATTTTCCAGGTGGAAAGGCTGAAGTCACGGCTGGCCTTCGCGTACCCGCTGTGGTGCGCCTTGAACCAGGATGCCCACTCGCAGGAGGCGTCGCCGACTAGCAGGCGGGAGAGCCAGGTTACCCAGACATACACGTTATGCCGCTGTACTGCCATTGCGGTACTTCTGCGTTTTCTTGAAAGGGAACTGATGTACTTATGGAATCGTAGCAGAAGCTATCTACTGATGCAAGCGCAGGGTGTTAGCCGTCACGGGGTGCTTCTCACCTGAGAAAGGTTGCCTGCCGCGGAGCAGGCTCCAGGCTGCACGGCAACAGAAACGTCTGCAGCCAGTCGTAGTGCTGACCGAGCAATCGCCGTGCGCCGTGCCAGTCCAACGAGCACGCCGACAGGAACTTAGCCAGCCACCTGTCTTGCCGTGTCTTGCGCCTGTGGCAGCTCCGGCACAACCAGCGCAAGTTATCCAAGGTGAATGCCCTGAGCATCACCGCTGGGCCTAGCGCACGCGCAACCTGTATCGAAAGCCGGTGGTCTATCTCGTCGGGCGGATCACCGCATATCTCACAGAGCGTGCGCTGTATCTCCTCCGGATGTTGACCAGATGCAACTGCGATGATGTAAATGGTCATCTGGGATTGGGTCTGACTCTGGATGCAACTGGCTCAGATGCCCTTACCGCGAACTGTCGACCCGTTCCCAGAATGGCCACAAGTAGCCAACGGCTGTGGCGAGCAGTGACTTGATAGCAACTGTGTCGAAAGTCAAGAGGAATTGTCGGTCACCTTTACAGTCAGGTCGTACCAGGGCGAGCGATGCCTGAGGATGGAGTTGAGGATCACAAGCAGCTTTCGCATACAGGCTGTGAGGGCAACTTTCGTCGGCTTGCCAGCGGCTAGCAGCCGCTGATAGAAGTCCCTGATGACCGGGTTCCAGCGACTGGCTGTCAACGCTCCCATGTACAGGGAAGCGCGAACTCTGGCGCGTCCACCCCAGACTGTTCGTCTGCCTTTCATCGTGCCGCTGTCGCGGTTGAAGGGAGCCACCCCGACCAGCGCGGCGATTTGCCGGTGGCCCAGCGTACCGAGCTCAGGTAGGAAAGCCAGAAGCGTGAGGGAGACCTGCTCTCCAACTCCGGGAACGGTGCGCAGGAGCTTATCCTTCTCCCGCCATACGGGACTGCGGCGAATGGTCTGTCGCAAGTCTGTGTCCAGGTCCTTCAGCTCCCGCTTCAGCCACTCAATGTGGGACTCGATGCTGGGGCGTACAGCGACGGTGGTGGCGGTGTTCAGGCGGTTCTTCTCCGCGACCAGCATAATAATCAGCTGGTGTCTGCGAGCGACCAGGGAGTGGAGCAACTGCGTCTCTGAGTCCCGTAGAGGGCGCACCGGAGGCCGGACCGCTTCGCCGAAGTGGGCCAGCACTGCCGCGTCCAGAGTGTCAGTCTTGGCCAGCTTTCCCGTGGCCCTAGCGAAGTCGCGCACCTGACGGGGGTTGACCACTACCACCGGTAATGCCGCCGCAGCCAGAGCCGACACAAGCGGTACTTCGAGTCCACCGGTTGCCTCAAGCAGCACCGCGGTCGGTTCCACAGCCAACAGGCGGGATACAAGCTCACTCACCGCTGGTTCGTCGTAGTCGATACTCCAGATGTCGCCGCCTGGACGTATGGCGACATCTACACGAGCTTTAGCCACATCGATGCCTACATAAATCTCTTCCTGCTTCATATTCGCCTCCTTCATACTGGCCCTCCCTTGCAGATACGGGCTTGGTTAGCCCAGGCAACCGTTCGGGCTCTATCGCGAATGGGTGCGGCGACCCTAGCTCCACAGCGATCTTCTGTGACCTTGGACAAATCGGTCTGCCGCACCCCGGTCCTCTTCAGTGAAGTGATTATCACACGCCAATATCAAGATACAAGGGACAAGGATTGGATCTGGATGAGGAGAACGGAGCCTGCTTGCGCGAGTTGCTGACCGATACCGACGTGGCCGGAATCGCTGCCGCTACCCTGCCGGAAGCCAGCCCAGCCAGCGCCGCGATGGTTGAAGATTTCCAGGGCAGCAGGCATTCGCAGGTTGCTCAGGCATATGAAGCGTACGGGTGTGACCAAGGCGGTGTGCGAGTCCACCGGTGGGTATGAACGTCTTGTCGTGGGCAAGCTGAGGGAGACGGCGCTCAACGTGCAGGTGGCGCATCCGCTCAGGGTGCGCGCCTTCGCCCGAGCGTGTGGTTACGAGGCGAAGACCGACCCTCTCGATGCCCAGGTGCTGTCTCGCTACGGCGTGGTGTTCTCTGAGTCGGACACAGCGCAACCGGAGGTGGATCCTGACCGTGAGGATCTGCGTCAGCTGCTGAGCAGGCGTCGTCAGCTTGTGGAGCAGCGGGTGCGGGAGCGCAACCGTCTGGACAAGGGCGTAAGTGCGAGCGTCGGGAAGTCGACCAGGCGGCACGTCCGCTGGCTTGACAGAGAGATAGAGCGACTGGATGAGGAGTACAAGGAGTTGTTGAAGCGCAGCACCAGCCTCACTGAGACGGTCGAGCTGTACCAGACGGTACCCGGCGTGGGACAGCTGACCGCGGCCACACTAGTCGCATATCTCCCCGAACTTGGGCGGTGGGACGGACGGGCGTTGGCATCGTTGGTGGGCTTGGCTCCCTGGTCGCGAGACAGTGGGAAGAAGCGTGGCAACCGGTCTATTCGAGGCGGTCGTGGTACGGTGCGACGAGCGCTGTATATCTGTGCCTGGGTGGTGCTCAGGATAGATGGCGATCTACGCGACTTCTATCGACGTCTTCGGGAGCGAGGCAAACCCGGCAAGGTAGCCACGATCGCGGTGGCGCGCAAGCTACTGATGCAGCTCAACGCCGTAGCGCGTCGAGGCACTCCCTGGATGAAACAGTACGAGAGCATCCGCCCATCTTATCAGGCCGAATCGGCTTGATTTCCAACACGGATACTGTTCGGGCTCTATTCGGAAAAGGTGCGGCGACCCTCGCTATCAATCGGTCTCTGATGACCAAGGAGCCGTCGGTCTGCCGCACCTCGCTCCACTTCGGTAAGGTCCATTGTACAGACCAAAATCAACATACAAGGAGACTGGCCCTGAGCCTCTTCGCAGTTGTGTCCGCTCATCCAGTCGATACGCCATTATTCGGGAGGCAGAGATGATAGGAGTCGCACCTTACCAGAGTCATCGCGCAGATGAAGTGATCATCGGAGTCGACACTCACAAGGACCAGCATGTGGCAGTGGCCATTGACGGGCGAGGTGTCCGGCTTGGCGAGAAATACGTGCCTGCGACCACGTGTGGGTACGAGAAGCTCGAACGGTGGTCCCGCAACTTGGGAACGATCCACTCGTTCGGCATAGAGGGCACAGGTTCATACGGAGCCGGAGTCGCACGTTTTATGACCGGCTTGGGCTATGTTGTCATAGAGGTCAACAGGCCTGATCGGTCTGTCCGCTATCGTAAGGGGAAGAGCGACCCCACCGATGCCGAGATGGCGGCCCGTGCGGCACTTTCTGGTGTAGTCGACGCCACGCCCAAGTCGGGCAAGGGCGAAGTCGAGATGATCCGCATGCTTAAGAGCACGAAGGACTCCGCTGTCAAGGCTCGCACCCAGACCGTCAACCAGATGAAGGCTCTGGTTTTGACTGCTCCCGCAGAGCTACGCGAAATGCTCGATGGTTTGACCACCAGCGCTCTGGCCAAGCGGTGCAGAAACTTCCGTACCTCTCGTCTGCGCGATCCAAAGGCGGCGGCCAAGTATGCCCTCCGCTCCCTTGCCTGCCGATACCGTCAGCTCAGTGATGAAGTGCGGAACCTGGAGGCTGAGATTGAAAGGCTCACGCTGTCAGTCTCCCCGGCCCTGGTCAACGCCTTCGGTGTGGGACCCGACACGGCTGCAACCCTACTGATTGCCGCGGGGAGTAATCCTGATCGGCTCCGCACCGAGGCAGCATTCGCTTCACTGTGCGGTGTAAACCCGATACCGGCATCATCCGGCAAGACGAACCGGCATCGGCTCAACCGCGGTGGCGACCGACAGGCCAACGCCGCGCTCTATCGCATCGTCGTGGTCAGGCTGCGTTACGAGCTGCGGACCCAGGCATACATGCAACGTCGAACTGCAGAGGGAATGAGCAAGCGCGACATCATCCGCTGTCTCAAACGCTATGTTGCTCGAGAAGTCTACTCGGCCATTCAGAAACCTGCCCAGGCGCTCGATTAAGCTGCTTGACATCTATAGGAGAGTCGCGGTAGGCGTTGAGGCAGTAGCGATGCCAGCGAGTCTTGATGTGCGCTGTCGGCTCATAACACCAGCGACAAATGCCATTCTGTGGCGGCTCACCCCACATGGTCGTACGATTCACCAGCCATCTGGGATGCGTTGCCGGATGCCGTCTGTGGTGCAGTACGAGGCCCCGGAGCTGGCGCTGTCTGATGGGAGTTTTCATGGGCTGCCTCGACCACTGAAAATGGCGGTTTGATTAGGGTCTGTCACCTGTCTATTATATCATAGGAACGCCTGTAATTCGGCAGAAACTAGGTATGCTATGATATTACTGCCCTCGAAATAATCGCTCTACGGCGATTCTATGGCGATGGTTCTTACCGGAACGCCGGAATCCTGCGAATTCTTCAGTAACTGCGCGAAATTCGGAGGTGGCTCCGTGCCAGGACGAGAAAAAGCAACGGCAAACCTACTTCAGGTCAAGAGTGATGACGAATAACTTTCGAGGCATCACGCCAAAGTCAGGTGTGAGATTTAGTACACTAAATACCATGCTTATGGGGCTTCTCCTCTTTTTGGCCTTCTGGTGGAAAGGTCTGGAGGGGTTAGGACTTCTCGGTGGCTTGACGACGCTCTACTTGATGGGTTTTAGGGTGCATTGGTTCATTTACCAGTATTTTGGTGTCGCAAGGCTAATAGCTTCAACAGATGACAGGGACGATGATGTACGGATTGAAGAGACGATCTATTGGGTGGCATGGGCCATAGGAGCTTCGTCTTGGCTTTCTGTCTATTTGTTTGGTGCGAACCCCGTCCTGACTCTCGCTGTGAACTCTGCTGTTGCTTTCTCTGGTAAATATATCGCAAATAAGACCTACGCTAAGAGGAATGCTGACGATGTTGATTATGACGATTATGACGAGAACGCAACGATTGAAAAACTGAGGAACGACCCAGCACAAATTGGGTCAGGCAGAGCCTTTATTTCGGGAATTGGAATAGGGGCTGCCCTTGTTCATAGCGAGCCGCTCATTTCTTTCTTAGCAGAGCATGTACCTGTGCTCTTTATGGTCTATCTAACTGTTGTGGTGCCAATGCTGGTATTCTTCGGTATGACGGTCGCCGGTAAAATGGACACGGTGTGGGCACCTGAGAGGCTGTTCCAGGGGGAAATGAGGCGAAGGCGGCGAGATAAAGATGGGAAAGATTAGGATGGTTGAGTTTAGGCGGGATGCGGCCAGCGCACCTCATTCCACATTGACTCCAAACGGAATAAACTCTTGCCATAAAACTCCTTGGAGGCAACGTATTGGCAAGACCTGTTGAAGCCGAGTTGACTATCTCCTGCCTACAGTGCGATTGGTCAGTTGAGACAGTGAACACTCCGGCCCAGGTGTCACGAGCGTTTCTCGAAGCTGCGGCATCCCACGCGAACGAACACGAGCAGCACGCCCTTGAGGTGGTGCAGCGCCTGCGGATTTACAGCGAGAACTACGTCGAGCCTGCGCATCCGGCCCAAGATGCGCGAGATACGGCAGCAAGACGTGCTCCGGGAATCCAGACTGGCTTTCTGGATCAGGCTCGTGGTCATGAACATTGAAGACCAGGTACTGGAGGAGAAAATGGCGTCAACAGCATCACGACTCCGTTCAGATTTGACCCTGCTAACTCAGAGGTTGGGCACCCTAGTTGAGCAGCTACCAGTCAAATATCTAGATCGATACGGAGGCGGCGTGAGTATCATTGCTCCGGAATATTACTGGGGTGATCTCTCCGCTGAGCAGCTCAACACCCAACTCGCAATCAAGCGCGACTATGAAGAATGGTTCGACGTATTCCGTACAGTCTTCTCAAAGGCTACGGGCGACCTCAATAGGAAAATTCGGATAGCTGACCAAGAGTTCCGGAAATGGGTGGAATTGAAACGAAATTATTCGCTTCGCCCCGCCCCCTCATTCAACGAAAAGAAGTTGCAGGAGGCTGCGCAGCTCTTCTTTGACCTACTCGAAGTCATAGAAGCTGATGGGTCAAAGGAAGCGGTCTTGATTCCTGATACAAATGCAATAGCTGATAATCCAGACCCGACACGGTATAGGACCATAACCGATGATGACAGTTTCATATTCCTGCTATTACCTACGGTTCTCGGTGAACTGGATCAACTGAAGAATAATCACCGGAATCCTGACTTTAGAGAGAAGGTGAATAAGGCAATCACAAGGATTAAAGGGTGGCGTCACCAGGGGCATCTTCCCAGCGGTGTAACAGTAGACGGAACCATCACGGTCAAGGCAGTTGCTAAGGAGCCAGATATGTCAGCCACTCTAACGTGGCTCGACAAAGAAAACCGTGACGACCGCATTATCGCCAGCGTGCTGGATGTTCAATCATCTTACCCGAACGCGCAGGTAGTTCTTGTTACTGGTGACATTAACTTGTCAAACAAGGCGGACCTAGCGCGGATCGAAACCTCCGAATTGGTTAAGGCTGACGTAGATCACTCTAACTAGAGATAGGATGGCCTGAACTTCTTAATGCAACGTTTTACCGCAAAAGCTTGCAGAGGGCGCAGTGGCGACCGGAGCAGTTAGGTGCCTCGTGACTGCAAGCCGCCATCAGCCCGCGCTTGTCTGCCGCGGCGAAGGCTCCAGGCTGGCGGCAGCATAAACGACAGCGCCCACCTGTGGTACTGGCGGATGTGCTATGATTTCTGAAAGAGAACGATAGACCAAGAAGGCCTGACATGCCACAGGACTACACGGACATCATCACGATTGAAGCGGGTAAGCGCGGCGGGAAGCCCTGTGTAAGAGGCATGCGAATCACGGTTGACGATGTTCTGGAATACTTGGCCTCCGGCATGTCCGAGGACGAAGTTCTGGCGGACTTTCCTTATCTCACCAGCGAAGACATAGAGGCTTGCCGCGCCTTCGACGCTGATCGCAAGCTCCGGGTGGTCTCGCTGTCCGACTCATAATGCGGATATTGCTTGACCAGAACCTCTCCCCGTCCATCAAGTCATCCCTGCAAGACATCTTCCCTGACACACTCCATGTTCAGGACCTCGGCATGTCAGAAGCCGAAGACCTAGATGTATGGGAATACGCCGGAGAGCACGAGCTGGTGATTGTGTCGAAGGACTCCGACTTTCTGCACCTCAGCTCTCGTTACGGTCACCTGCCGAAAGTGGTCCGGCTTGCGTGCGGCAACTGCCCCACTGACGAGATAGTGTCTCTTATACGAGACCATCACACCGGCCTGCTCGCCTTCCACGACGACGAGGATGAGGCGTATTTGGAACTGCCGTGAATTCGATGGGAAGCAGAAGGGTGGTGATCTTGTGCCGCGGCGCAGCGAATCCTCGATGAGCGGGGAGTGTCCGGTTGAGATTGCGTGGGACGGAGGGGTCGCTTAGCGGTCTCCCGGCTGTCACGGATTCGAACCCGTCACCTCCGGGCTGTTGCCGCCCTCGTAGCTCAGTGAATAGCGCGCCCAGTTGAATGGGCCAGAGTTGTGAGTTCGCATTTCACCGAGGGCGCAGATTCATTATTATAGGTTGGGCCGCATCCTGCAGGAGCGCCCTGGGAGCGCTGATGCTCTTCAGGGCGGGCTTGTACGGCGAATCCGGATGCAACGAAATACCCGATTTTGTTGCACATAACTTTGCTATCATGACCGTAAGTTTGATCACACCGGAGCGGGTATAGCGCAATGTAGGTGAAGACAAGGAAACATCGCCTTGATACTCCAAGAAATCAAGAAAAACCGTGCCGCGACTGTATCAGCCACGATCACCCATCTTCTGGCCTGGGCTGCATTCTTGTGGTTAGCGCTTTGGCCTTATTCGTATCAAGGAATATCGGCTGCTGCGGTCAGCGTTGATGGAGGAGGGGAAACCACAACGGAGGTAGTTCGATACTCGGCTTCCCTAACCGAGGTCAATGGATATTGGGTCCTGCTCCCGTTGTCTGCCCCCGTGCTAGTAACTGCGTTGGCCCTTCTGTCACTATTAACCTGGAAGGGCAAGGGCGGGCGAGTCGGCAATACTTTGATACTAGGTAGCTTGGCGGTAGTTCTTCTAATCTTCAGCGTCCTGGGGCTTTTGTCCATCGGTCTGTTCTATTTGCCAGCGGCCATAGCATCGATAATGACTGCGATTATCTTCGGTTTTAGACACGGGTTGCCCAGACTGAATGAGTGAGTGAGGCGGAGCGTACTTCGCATCTGGGAGGCAAGCCGAAGCGGCTTAACTGACAATCAGTCATTACATCTCTGCGGACTCGGACAAATTAGCGCCCGACCACGGATAAGACTATGTTTGGCACTCTAAATCCCGATGCAAGGGAATACCCGATTTCCTTGCAAAAGGACCTTAGGTTAGCCTTTTTTAGTTACCACAACCAATGTTGAGCCGTTACCCGGAATTATCGAGTGTAGTTCGTATCCTGCGGAACCTTCCTCAGCTAGCCAGCTTTCAATATTTGCAAGTGTTTCCCCGCTCGGAAGAGGAGTAGGCGTCACGGAAAACTGCTTCACATGGTAATTCATGTCTTCCTGTCAGCTCCTTAAAGAGTGCTGGTCAATGGCAAGGACAAAGAAGAAGGCCATCCGGCATTGATCTCTGCCCTCACCAGACGGCCTCTTTCGGTTAGTCTAGCTCAAAGTCGAGCATCAACCACCTGTCACAACACCATATTAAAGGGTTGTGCAACCCTTTGTAAAGTCCATCTGACTTAAGAATTAACGGAGTGCGCCCGACAGGATTCGAACCTGCGACCTTCCTACGTGACAGGTGGCTGCTCTAACCGCTGAACAACGACATCAAGAGTGGAGCAAAAATGGACCAGCATGGCGGATACCCACAATTGACAATTCCCACACTACTTCCTGGGACTCTACTCACATGCCCCGATCTGGTCTCTGTCTCTGCTCTTTTCAATTATGCCCACGCCTTATTAGCGACAATCCCTGACGGCATCTGGACTGCGGCTGATTGGCTATGATGGTCGGTCGTTGTAGGGGCCAGGCATGGTCCCCTACAACAATGTTCAGGCGAAAGCGCGCTGATGGTGCCCGGTTATCTGGGCGGTGCGAACGCTTTCGCCTTTATGCCTGCGCTCTGCGCCCGCTGGTTCTGCGAATCGTCTGGCGGCACTCTGGTTTCAATGTTTCCGGCAGCGCCCGCGACATCTTCAATAGTCGGATAGTTCCTACTTGCGGACCCTAGTCGTCGGGTTGGGCGTGTCCAGCGACAGGTCTCTGACTTCGAGGTACTCTGGTATGCGCTTCTGCCGCTTGGGTACTGCGCCAGCGGGAGATTGCGGTCGAAGATTCAGTGGCCATACGGATCCCTTTTCGACTGCGCTGAGATCATGTTACAGGCACGGTCGGCAATTCGTGATTATCATCGTTCGTGATACCAGTCGCTCCTGGAGCGGGCAGGACCTGTCATTCGTGGGTCCAGCTCGGCCCACCGTCGCGCCGATCGGCGCAGGTCCTCGGTACTTTCAGGCCCTTTCCCATCATAACTTATGATAATCGGCGCTGACATTATTTGTAAGTCATGCCCATCGCATACGTTGCTCTAATGCAACAAAAGTGGACAGCCGTGTGCACCAATCGCGTCTTGGGTCCGTGGCTGTTTGAAGGGAACTATTCAATATCCATCGAATAGCCTATACGTAACCTCGACTTTGCACATTTCATACGGAGTATAGACAAGATATAAGAACAGGGTAAGATGACCGAACCACCCCATCAAGAAGGTCCGGTTATGCTCACCCTGCCCGATGCCATTATATCCGTACTCCGACCATTCTCAACTCTCTTTCGAGATAGAACCTGGTCAAAGGCGCAACTACTGCTCGTCGGCGCCATCCTCGCCCCGCGCAAGCGCACCGTCACGTCAGCCCTGCGCGTAATGGGTCTCAGCGACGATGCCGGCTTCGCGAAGTATCATCAGGTGCTCAACCGAGCTGTCTGGTCCCCGCTGCAGATGAGCCGTGTCTTGCTTATGCTCCTAGTTGAGCATCTCGCTCAAGATGGGGAACCACTGGTGTTCGGGATAGACGAGACGCTGGAACGCAGACGCGGCAGTCGCATCAGCGCCAAGGGAGTGTTCCGAGACGCCGTGCGCTCAAGCGAGTCCCACCTGGTGAGGGCGAGCGGACTGCGCTGGGTCAGCCTGATGTGGCTGGCGCATATCCCCTGGGCGAATCGCACGTGGGCACTGCCCGTTATGACTGCACTGGCTCCGGCAGAGAGCTATCATCAGAAGGTGGGACGCCCACACAAGAAGATCACGGATTGGGCACGACAGATGATTATCCAACTGCGCCGCTGGCTGCCAGACCGGCGCATAGTCGTCGTGGCCGACAGGGGATACGCAGCGCTCGAACTCCTGCACAGCTGCCAGTCCCTGCGCCAGCCAGTCACCTTCATCAGCGGACTCAGGCTTGATGCTGCGCTCTTCGAGCCCGCTCCACCCAGAATGCCCGGGCAGATAGGTAGACCACGCCTGAAGGGACAGCGACTGCCCTCTCCCATCGAACTCCTGGACAACCCCGATGTGTCCTGGACCCGGGTATCTGTGCCCTGGAAGGACGGACCGGCGCGCACACTGGAGATTACATCCGAGACCGCAGTCTGGTATCGCTGGGGACGACCTCCCGTACACATCAGATGGGTGCTGATCAGAGACCCGCTCTGCCAGATGAGGACTCAGGCACTGGTCTGCACCGATACTGAGGCCGATCCCCTTCAGATCGTCCAATGGTTTCTACTGCGCTGGCGCATCGAGGTCACCTTCCAGGAGGTACGCGCCCACCTTGGAGTAGAGACTCAGCGCCAGTGGTCCGACAAGGCTATCTCTCGCACCACGCCTTTGCTGCTGGGACTGTTCTCCTGGGTTACTCTCGCCGCCGGGTTGCTGCGGCAGGAACGCCCGGTTGCCCTGCGTTCGTGCGCCTGGTATGCCAAGTGTGAGCCCACCTTCATCGATGCGATCGCGCTGGTGCGCCGGCACCTGTGGTTTGCTTCTCAGACTTTATCCACATCCCCGTCCGAGTCTGATGTGGCGAAAGTCCCTCTGCCTCTATTCAATCGTCTTGTGGATTCCCTTGCCTACGCAGCCTGAGCGTCTGTATATCTGCTTGCTTCGATTACTCTGATGTACAAAGTCGAGGTAACCGACAATTAGTAAAATCAAGGGCCGCCGATTTGGCGGCCCTTTCTCATGCGTTATAATTACCCCTGTAGCTGAAACCGTCCTTGGGCGACTCGCTGGAGCGCAGTTCCGCGGTAAAGGCGGCGCCCCGTCTAGGGACGTCGGCCTTCCGCAGACATCGGCCGTAAACGCAGCAGCCGAATTATCTGCATTACTACCTCATGGATTGAGTTCGTCGATAACATTACTGGCTTGTCAGTTGTCGCAGGGGTCATTATTGCAATCTTCGTTATGCCGGCGAAGTTCGTCCTCTTCCACGATTGGTAGACCGTCCATGGACCCATTAGGCGAGATTACGTTGACGCTCTTCTACTTAAGGGAACGATTTGATGAATCCGGCTCGCTTTGGATAGAGCTTCGGATGGGCGAATTCGAACGATGGCTTGAGCGCGACTGCAACTGACATATTCGCTAAACAGTTGGAGAGGACATAATCGCTGGCCGTCTACACTCCATCGCTGATTTAGTATTGACCCGTCTGTATCCGCCGTCTGTCTTCCTGTCCCTGGTCAGAAGACCGGCTTGTCGCTTGTCCTTAAGCCTGTAGCTCTCGCCGCGGATGTTGAAGTCGTGACTGTTGTGCAGCAACCTATCGAGGCGGTGGGTTGAGGGATCAAGTGTTATAGAGGCCCTCTGCTCGGGCAGGCGGCGTGCGGCTGGCAAGACGAGCCCGTTTCCCCCTTTGGTCTCTCTTGCGGCTTGTTTAGATCACCGCCTATCGGTATCATTGCGCTCACTTGTAAGTCTGCTCGCGCAGCGGAAGTCCGCACCAAAAGAGGAATAATGCGATGATTACTGAAATCATTCCCGATGGGATCGAGTTTGTGGAAAACCCCGAGCCGAGATGCCCGGTCATCCTGTTACTAGACGTTTCCTCGTCGATGCAGGGCGAAAAGATCCAGGCGCTGAACAGAGGACTCGTCGACTTCTATCTTGCCATCAGAAAAGACCAGCTTGCATCAGCCAGGTGTGAGATCGCCATCATAACCTTCGGCAGCACAGCGGAGCTGGTCCAGGATTTTGTGACGGCTAACAGGTTCTCTCCCCGCGAGCTGATTGCCAACGGCACCACCATGATGGCGGAGGGAATCGACCTGGCCCTAGAGAAGATAGATGAGCGCAAACAGCAGTACAGAGACAATGGCATCAACTACTATCGTCCCTGGCTCTTCATGCTGACAGATGGCCAGCCCACTGATGCCTCAGAGAGAATAGACGCGGCTTCTGACAGTCTGAAGCGGGCGGAGAGGGAAAATAGGGTCGCGGTGTTTTCAGTCGGCGTCGGGCTTGCAAACATGGCTCGTTTGAGGCAGATGTCCGTGCGGGCGCCGCTCGGTCTTGAGGGACTCAGGTTCGGCAACATGTTCACCTGGCTTTCACAATCCATCTCGCAAGTTTCGCGTTCGCGCACGGGCGACGAGATCGAGCTGGATATCGAGGATCTGAAGAGCTGGGCAAAGGTATGATTTCAGGCACTGCCACCCTTTTTCACTCGGGTGAAACGGTGGGCTCGTGAGTGTGCAGAAAGCCTCGCCGAAAGCTCACTGGCGAGTCATATCCGCTTCCGTTGCCGGCTCTGCCCACACGAGAGTCGGTGCGCCTTGTCAGGACAGTCTCGGCTTCAGCACCGATATCCGGGACGGCGTGCTGGTAGTGGCTGTGGCGGACGGCGCTGGATCCGCGAGGCACGCGGAGGTCGGCTCGACAATCGCTGCTGCTGCTGCGGTTCGGACAGCGTCCAGACTCCTGCGCCTCCATACACACCCGGTCTACGAGGGCGTTCTCCGGGAGATTCTCAGAGAAACCTTTCTCTTAGCCAGAGGCTGCCTCGCTGCTGAGGCAAACAGCTCCGGATGGGACATTCGAGAGCTCTCGACGACCCTCATCGTTGCCGTGTGTACCCCGGAGATGACTGGCGCCGCTCAGATCGGGGATGGGGCGGTTGTAACCGCCGCCGCCGCGCCGGAGGCGGATGGAGAGGACCTCTTAACGCTGTTCAGCGCACCACAGCGTGGCGAGTATGCGAACGAGACGAGCTTCATCACTTCCGGAGACTGGTATACTCGTCTGGTTATCAGGGTGCGAAGACGTAGTACTCGCTGCCTCGCTGTGTTCACCGATGGTGTCCAGTCCTTGGCTCTGGACTCCTTACATGATTTCAGGCCCCACAGACCATTTTTCGTCCCGCTAATTCGATGGGCTGTGCCACAAGTGGACGAGTCCGCTGCATCAGACGGACTCGGGGCCTTTCTGCGCTCCTCCCGTGTGTCCGAAAGGACGGATGACGACCTCACCCTGCTTATTGCCACGCTTCCGTAGCTTCTCATGAGATAGGAATCCATGTTCCAATGACTGGTGAACAACACATACGCGTCTGGAGCAAGGAGACGGGATCCATCACACTGGGGGCGGAAGATGAGCTTGGCAGGGGTGGTGAGGGAACCGTTTATCGTATACCGGGCCACGCTGACCTGGTTGCGAAGGTTTATCATCGCGTCAATCGGACAGAGAGGGCCTTCAGAAAGCTGAAGGTGATGATAGATTACTTCACGGTCACAGGTGATCGGGAGACAGGGCACCTGTACGTGGCCTGGCCTCAGCACATCATCTACGACGGGCCCGCAGGTGACGCCGTTGGCTTTCTCATGCCCAGAGTGGAGAGGAAGAATAGTCTCCTAGACTACTACATCCAGAGTTACAGGTCCGCTAACGCACCCCATGTCGACTATAGGGATCTGTGCTCTGTGGCAGCAAGTCTGGCGACGGCTCTTGGTGAGCTAAATGGTCGCGGGTACGTGGTGGGAGACATCAATGAGTCAAATGCCTGCATCACGGATAATCAGCACGTAACGCTGATTGATGCCGACTCATTCCAGGTTCTCGACCACGACATAACGCCGCCCGAAGTCTATCGCTGCACTGTCGGAAAGCCGGAGTACACTCCTCCCGAGCTCCAGGGAATGAGCTTCGAGGAAGTGGAAAGAACTATTCACCACGACAGATTCGCACTGGCAGTGGTTATTTACCAGCTGCTAATGGAGGGGAGGCATCCCTTTTCCGGCGTTTACAGTGGCGGTGGCGAAGAGCCTAACTATGAAGACTCAATATCGGAGGGATACTTTCTCTACAGCCGGTCCAGGGGAGTGCCACTAGCGTCCCTGCCGCGAGATCACATTCTGTGGGAGGCACTGGATGAGAGGCTCAGGGACCTTTTTGTCAGGTGCTTCGATGAGGGACATTCCAACCCGGAAAGGCGTCCGTCGCCCAGGGAGTGGGCCGCTGCCCTGGAGGAGACCGCAAGGTCGCTCAGCGTCTGCGACTCAAACCCCAACCACCTTTACTCTACTCGGCAGGCCATCGTGCCGGCATGTCCCTGGTGCGAACGAAAGGCACTGACCAGACTCGACTCCTTCCCTCCACCGCAAACACAACAGGCTCAGCCCGAGTCGCCGTCCGGGCCGGATCCGGCTGATGCACAGCCGTCTCCTCAGACCGCAACTCAACCACAGGCGCGAGGTCCACAGCCGTCTCCTGCCACCCCTCCTGCAACGGGTTTCCGCTTTCCAGCTAGATTGGCAACAGTGGCCGCGCTGGCCCTTGCGGTGCTTGCTATCGGACTGTGCGCCGTCTCCTCCGGTGAATCTGGGAGTGGCGTCGCCCCTGACGGGACTCAAGGCCAGGTCCCTCCGCCACCTCCGGCGTCTGGAGGCGCCGCGTCGTTTGAGACACCAGTAGGCACGCCGGTTCCTGTGGCGGTATTCACTCCAAAGGCGCCGAACACACCCATTGCGGCTGCCATCGTTCCCACAATTACTCCGATACCAACGGGAACTTCAACGCTTACTCCCAGGCCTAGCGACACTTCCACGCCTAGGCCGACGTTTACTCACTCGCCGACAGTTACGCCAACCCTCACCGCTTCGCCGACTGCCAGCCATACGCCTCTGCCCACCTCCACACCAACTCCATCTCCCACGTCAACGCCGACTCCGCATCCGACAGCTACCAGCACGGCGACTCCACTACCTACGCCAACCCCGCTACCTTGCACTGCTTTCCTGCGGGGATCGGACCTAAGAAAATGCGACCTGTCCGGCAAAGACCTGCGCGGGCTCGATCTCGCCGGGGTGGATCTCAGCTTTGCAGTTCTGACCAATGTCGACATGACCAGGGTAGACCTGACGGGGGCAAAGCTGATTGAAGCCAATCTCACTGGAGCAAACCTCGAGAGAGCCGTGCTGATCGGAGCGACTATTTCAGGGGCGTCTGTCGAGAAGGCGAACTTTTCGAATGTCGATCTCAGCTCGACTGACATATCTGATATTCGCTCTTTTAATGGGACCACTCTCGTTGAAACCGTATTCCCGGAAGAAGCTGAGTTGAACGGCGCGACGTTCGTGGCTGCGGAGCTCACGCGAGCCTCGCTGTCCGGGGCTGACCTGGAGAAGGCGGATTTCACAAGGGCGATACTCTATCGCACCGACCTGTCACAGACCGTCCTGGTCGAGGCGATTTTCCGAAGCGCGAACCTTGACGGCACGAGGGTAGATGGCGCAAATCTGCAGAGGGCGCACCTGGTCGGAACCGATCTAAGCAAGATCTACTTCGAAAGCAATCCGGACTTCCGTGACGCGGACCTCGAGAACGCCAACTTCAACGGAGCAGGCCTTGACGGTGTAGACTTCTCCGGCGCCGATCTGAAAGAGGCCAGATTCAACAACGCGGAGATGAGAGCGACTATTTTCACGAGCGCCAACCTCAGGAGGGCGAAAATGAGAGATGCCCACCTGCAGGGAGCGGTTTTCGATGGTGCCGATATTAGTGATGCAGACTTTTCCGAGTCAGACCTGTCCGGCGCCAGCTTTCAGGACGCTGATGTAGAAGATGCCGATTTTTCGAAGGCTAATCTCACAAACGCCAGCTTCAGGTCGTCAGAGAACGTCGAATCAGTGACCTTCGATGATACTGTCTGCCCCGACGGAGTTGAAAGCAGCGACTGCTACGGGGAACGCAGGCTACGTGGGACGGGTCAATAATCTGAAAAGTGCGCCCGATAACCAGGGAGTTGAGTCTGGTACGAAGGCAGGCGCGTGGCTCATGGCGATTCCTACAGGTGAGATTTCCCTGGTAAGGGATAGACATGTGTGCAGGGCCGTCAAAGGGGTGATGATAATCAGGGGCAGCTCGTGTCAGCGTCGATGAACTGAGGTCAGAGAGGGCTGGGCTGATTGGCGTCAACCATTTTTGCGGGTCTGTTGCCTCATCGCAGTTGTATCTGAACAAGCTCCACTGACCCAAAAAGGGAGATCACGGCACCATCACTAGAATCTCCGTTGGGTCTGGCACCAACTCCAGGTACATGAGCGTCGTTTGAATCGACGAACGCCCAAGCCAGCACGACAGGTAGCTGATCGGTATTCAGTTCATGATCAGATGGTGGGCGTAACTGTGGCGCAGTGTGTGGGTGCTCATCTTCTGGTACATAGACGCACATTTCGTCAAGCCTTACAGGAAATCATGCAGTGTTCAGTTCCCATTTCCGCTACGAACAGATGACTTGAAACAGGGCTGTTTTTGGGTCTATCTAAATGCATTATAATGGCTCTTATACTGCAAATGGAAAGTGGTCAATTTATACAAAGCCGCCGAGGTAACCAATGACGACAAAGCATAATTCAAGCAATACTTCCCCGGACGAATTACGCGATGAATTTGCCAGACTGGTTAACAGTTGGAAGGCTGGTCATCACCGCGGCTTTGATGTTGCACAGATGGTCGAACATCCCGCATATCAGCGGATAATTGAGATGGGGGAGCAGGCGATACCACTGATATTGGAAGAGCTTGAGCGCGATGTTGACCATTGGTTCCCGGCACTACGCCAATTGACAGGCGAAAGCCCCGTGCCGGAAGATAGCAAGGGAAATCTCGCCAAAATGAGGGATGCGTGGCTGGGCTGGGGAAGAGACGAGGAATATCTTTAAGTGAACAGCAACATGACCCTCCAGACACAACAACCACATCCTGAAAACACACCGGATCTTCTCACAGACGAACAGCGCCAGCGAGTGGCGGACGCTCTCGAGAACGCCCAGTCGGAAAACACTCGAAAGAACTACGCCAGCCAGTTCGGGAAATTCATGTCCTGGTGCGAGCAGGAGAACTACTCGTCGCTTCCGGCCCAGCCCGAGGTTCTGGCCGCATATGCCGCGGACCTTGTCGGCGATGGAAAGAGCATGTCTACGGTTCGGCTTGCGGTAGCGGCGATCGTAGACGCCCACAGGCGCGTGGGTCTGGAATCTCCTCAGACTGCCGGTGTCAGCGAGACATTGAGGGGGCTGTCACGGCAGATAGGTGTCAGCCAGAAGCAGGCAAGGCCGCTGGATGCAGATGCCTTGGCTGCGATTCGGGCAACGGCGCTCAATCCCCGAAGGTCGAGGGGTGGATCGCTTGAGTCTGAGGATACCGCTCTCAGGCGCGGCCGGCTGGACATCGCGCTGGCGTCGGTGATGTCTGATGCGGGCCTGCGCATCTCTGAGGCCGCAGCTCTCAGGTGGCGCGACATGCTCGATGCAGAGGATGGTGCAGGTCTGGTGTACATCGAGCGTTCGAAGACCGACCAGACGGGTGAGGGAGCCTGCGTGGTGATCACACCCGATACGCTGTTGGCTCTTAAGCAACTGCGGCAGGACTCAGAGACGTGGAGCGACGATGCTCCCGTTTTCTGGCTGTCCATGTCGCAGATAAGTCGCCGAGTGGACAGTATGGCGAGAGCCGCGGGCCTGGGCGAGGGATACTCAGGTCACTCGGGGCGCGTGGGCCTGGCGATCAGGATGACCCGTCGGGGAGCTCCGCTGCAGGCGGTGCAGACTCACGGGCGCTGGAAGTCGCCGTCGATGCCGGCAAGATACACTAGAAGCGAGAAAGCGCTGGAGGCTCTTGAATGGCTGGTCTGACAGCTGTCATCGTCGCTATCGCTGATCGCCGAACTCCTCCCACGTCGCCGTTCCGTCGCCATTGATGTCCGCCTTTAACGCCGGGTATTGTATGGACGTGCCGAAATCCCAGACGTCCCCTTCGTCGTCCCATGTTTCATAGATGCCACTATAGCCGGTTGGTGACTGCAACTCTTCGGTAGTCTTCCCTTCTACAAGCGACACCCCACCGGGACTTGCGTCATCGACTAGACCTATTCCTGAGAGCTGGCCCGTTGTCAAATAGTCCCAGTAGCTGGCTTCAATTTCTACAACCGTGCCCACCAGGAAGCGTCCTGGAGCTAGTTTCCCGATCAGCCCACCTGCATTCTCATTCCCCTGCACGCTGCCTGTGGCATAGCTGGTCTCAATACTTGAGATCGCGTCCACATTTCCGACTAAACCGACGCCTGGGTCGGCATTGACCTCTCCGACCAACCCACCAATGTTGCTGTCGCCCTCAACGCTGCCAGCGGCGTAGCTGGAAATGATTCTGCCATTTCTGGATGGGTCGAATTCGAGGAGAATGTTGTTAAGGATGCCAATATCATTTGTGGCGCCAATCAGTCCTCCTATCTCGTCTCCCCCTTTTACGCTGCCCGTGGCGTAGCTGGTGACTACCCTACCGTAGTTGTGTCCAACCAGCCCGCCTATCAGGTTATTTCCTTCTACGCTTGCGGTGGAGTAACAATCGACGATTGTGCCGCCAAGGGAAGTTGTTGATCCACGAGGAGTTACCAACCCGTTAGAGCCCGCCAGTCCGCCAATGTAGTCATTTTTCGCCAGGAATCCACCTGCACCTTTTATGCTGCCTGTGGAATAGCTTGCGGTGATTGTGCCCCAGTTTTGCCCCACCAGTCCGCCAACGTAAGATGCGCCCGTAATATCAACGTCGATCACCCCTACTCGCATAATGGAACCGGACATTACGGTTGCCCCGAACAAGCCGACACCGTTTGAACTCCTGTTGATGTATAGGTTAGAAATCGTGTGTGCATTCCCATCGAATCTTGCGGAGAATCTGGTCTCAGCACCATTAATGGGGAGCCACCCGTCTCCACGTGTCCAGTTCGCATTTACTGAACCGGAGGAGTAACTTGCGGCATCCAGAAAGTCCAGGTCGCGGCTCAACTCGTACCCATTGCACTCGTTGCCCGGACAACCCATGCCCGTCACAGCATCCGGGAACGCCGCCAGATAGGGCTGGGAGTCGGCGATGGAACTGTCCACAATGCCGTCACCGTCCAGGTCCCAGCGAATGGCATTAAGCTGCTCCAGTACCGAGATTTCGATGAGGCCGTTGTTATCAATATCATAATCGCCGTCAGTTGCGGGCGGCGTGACGGTCTCCAAGCCGCTCACGGTCAGGAGGAACAGCCCCGTAACTCCTTCGTGGTAAGTCGTGGCCTCTATGGTGTAGGTGCCCGCCGACAGCGAATTACGAAAGCCGGAGTCCGTGGATGACGGGAGCGCAAACTGGTTGTGGTCGTCGTCGTCGTCCTGATCCAGAACACTGCCGTCGCGACTGGCGCCCTCAAGCAGGAACAGGTAGGTATCCTCCTCAGACTTCAGCGTGATGATCACCTCGGCAGCCTCTGTGAGTATGAAGGTGTAGTAGCGAACGTAGCTGCCGGACCGGTTCTCCGACGTACAGTCGCTGCTCCAGCTGCCGCTCACTGCGCCGTCACCGGTGAGAGTCTCCGTGCAACTACTCTCAGGAGGTTCAGGTGTGGGCGTTGGATCTGGAGTCACGCTGGGTTCTTCCGGCCACCCGTCAGGGAACTCTCCCCTGTCTAACGCATCCCCTATGGCAGCACCGGCGTCCTCTATGACCCACTCGCTCCATATCTCACCGTTCTCTCTTAGCCACCACATCGCGGCATCTTCCGTATTGGCGTCGGGGTTGTTCGCCTGCCATCGGAATACGGGCTTATAGACTCCATCGACGTTAAAGTCCCATTCCGTCAGCACATCCACGAAATCGGGAGCGGAGTCCGGCAACTCGGCATTGACGGCGACCAGTACCGTGGAGTCTTCATACGCACAGGCCATAGTGGTTTCCCAGCACTCATCGCTGTGTGCAGGCTCCTCCAGGCGCACCAGATCAAGCAGCAGTGCGGTGTCGCTCGTTCCCCACTGGTATCCCAGCCAGGGCTCTCGATTTTCGTAGGCTTCGATAAGGTCTGTGTTGAGCTCTTGCTGGTCGCCGGGAGTCACGATGTGCACATGATCCGACAGGCCGTAAGCTTCGATCTGCTTGACATTGATGACCTCGCAAACCCAGCCGATGACACACGACATGAGGCGAGCCTTGCCGTCCGTCTCATCGGTGGCAAATAGTGAGCTGTACTGATCTTCTTTCAGATCCTCGATGCTGTCGAGCTCCGGATACTGCTCCTGCAGGTACCTGGGAATGACGAATGCCGACTCCCAGTCGGTGCCAAGGCTTGTGCCGGGAGAGGAGACGGCCCCTTCTGCGAGTGCCGCTTCCCAAGCCTCTTCCTGGTTGGGTAGCCAGACTTCCATCAGTACATCGATATCTCCCGTCTGCAATCCCTCTAACAGTGGAACCGGGGCCCCAAACCTCACCGCGGATGGATATCCGTAACCCTTCTCCACGATGTACTGAGCGATCCGGGTCTGAAGCATTGCACTCTCCCAGTTCAGGTCCCCGAAAGTTATGGTTGGCTCCGGAGTGGCCCCCGTCGGAAAGCCGCTCAAGGTCAGGAGGAACAGCCCGGTAACTCCTGGGTTGAAAGTCGTAGCTTCTATGGTGTAGGTGCCCGCCGACAGCGAATTGCGCAAGCCGGAGTCCGTGGACGATGGGAGCGCAAACTGGTTGTCATCGTCGTCATCATCCTGATCCAGAACACTGCCGTTGCTGCCAGCGCCCTCAAGCAGGAACAGGTAGGTATCCTCCTCAGACCTCAGCGTGATGATCACCTCGGCAGGCTCGGTGAGCGTGAAGGTGAAGTAGCGAGCGTAGCTGCCTGGCCGGTTCTCAGAGGTACAGTCGCTGCTCCAGCTGCCGCTCACTGCACCGTCACCGGTGAGCGTCTCCTCGCATGAGACGGCAGGTGGCTCAGGCTCAGAAGTCACGACGATTCTCACAGCGGTCGCACCGAAGTGATTGGTCGGTTGTCCCCAGCCGTACTGAGGTGCCCTGACGTAGCCGTTGGCAATGGCGAAGTCAATCTGCTCGTCCGACCAGCCCGCAACATCGTCGCCGTTATTCCACCTTGGCGGTCCGAAGGGCCAGTGTGTCGCAGACATCACGTAACCGCCCGACAACTCCGCCTGTGCGGCGAAGATTATTGCGTACCTGCCCGGTGTTGATGGTGCGGTCAGGGCGATGCTTGCATTGCCTTGGGTTGAGCCAAAGGCGGGCGGATAGATGGGCACTCGCCAGAAGCTTGTTTCGTGGTCTCCCCAGGTTGGCGTTGCTTCCACGGGGAACACCGCATGGCTTCCGTGGTCATTATGCACCGTTAGGTTGACGGTGCCGGAGATCGCCTGACCGGCAGCAACCGTCAGTGACAGGTTGGCGTTGTCTATCGTCTGGCCGTTCAACGTCGCGCTGTTGAGGAAAACTCTATCTCCATTGAGAGGGTCGTTCTCCGTTCCACCTGAATCACCAGCAAGTCCGTTAACGGTCAGGATGAACGTCCCGGTAACTCCTGTGTAGAAAGTCGTAGCCTCGATGGTGTAGGTGCCCGCCGGCAGAGTCCTCCGCAGGCCGGAGTCCGTTGACGAGGCGAGTGCAAACTCGTTGTCATCATCGTCGTCATCCACATCCAGCACACGGCCAGCGTCATCGAGCAGGAACAGGTAGGTGTCCACACTGGATTCCAGCGTGATGGTCACATCGGCAGAGTCCGTGAGCGTGAAGTTGTAGTAGCGAGCGTAGCTTCCGGACCGGTTCGCCGACGCACAGTCGCTGCTCCATCTGCCGCTAACTGCACCGTCAGATGTGAGCGTCTCTTCACAGGAGACGGCAGGCGGCGGCACAACTACGCTTCCCTCCGTGGGCGACCATTGCGGGGCCCAGTCCACCGCATCGTTATGGGTCAGTTGAGTAACATTTGAGCCGTCGGTGTCCATCACGTATATCTCTGGGTCCCCGTCCCTCTCTGACAAGAACACAAAGTGCTCGCCATCAGGTGACCAGTGTGCCTGGAGGTCATCCGCCGGGTTATAGGTCAGCTGAGTGACGTTGGAGCCGTCGGCGTCCATCACGTATATCTCATAGTCCCCATCCCGGTCCGATTGGAACGCTATGCGCCTTCCATCGGGTGACCAGTATGGAACACCATCGACCGCCTGGTTATCGGTCAGCTGAGTGACGTTGGAGCCGTCGGCGTTCATCAGGTATATTTCATAGTCCCCATCCCGGTCCGAATGGAACGCGATGCGCTCTCCGTCAGGCGACCAACTTGGGTCGTACTCCGTTGCCGAGTTATAGGTCAGCTGAGTGACGTTGGAGCCGTCGGCGTCCATCAGGTATATCTCTTCATCTCCGTCCCGGTCCGAATAGAACGCTATGCGCCTTCCGTCAGGAGACCAGCGCGGAACGACATCGTCCGCCGAGTTATAGGTCAGCTGAGTGACGTTGGAGCCGTCGGCGTCCATCAGATATATCTCATAGTCGCCGTCCCGATCCGAATTGAACGCGATTCGGCTTCCATCCGGCGACCAGCCTGGAACGCCATCGAACGCCGGATTATAGGTGAGCTGGGTGACGTTGGAGCCATCGCCGTTCATCAGGTATATCTCATAATCTCCGTCCCGATCCGAGTAAAACGCTATGCGCCCTGTGGCGCCGGAACCTTCGCTATGAGTTAGATTTGAGCTGACGGTGTCGAGCGGCCCCTTCGAAGAGCTTCCGATAAGGTCGTTGTCAGTGTCCGGGCCGGACTTATCGACGACTGATTCAACAGGTGCGCCGGCAAGACTGCCTGCCGGTTCTGTTTTCTCAGTGCCGGGGTCAGCCGGGTCGTCCGGAGTCTCACTTGTTAGCGTGGGCGTCGGCGTATCCGCGGCTTGCGCGCCGACGAATTCTGGCCTTGCCAGTGCCGCGAACAGAAGCGCCGTCGACAAGACGACGGCGATCAGAGTAAGTGCTGCGTGAAACCTTGTGGTGGTCTGTGAAATACGCATCGGACTCAGGCTCCTTTTCACCAGCGCAGCACTCAGGGGAATACTCGCAGCAGTATCAGTATCAATATATCATTCGTCCTGTTTGGTTGCTGATGAGGAAGCTGAGACCGATTGCTAATCCTTCCAACTGTCTGGCGCGTGTTGCCGATCAGATCCGTTTTGCGATTTCCTTAATCCAGCACGCAGTCAGTGAAGCTGGTGATCAGCGGCTGCGTCGCCCTCCGGTCATTCGGATCCGGTCTGTTGACACTGCCTCGCTTACGGCTATCGCAGGAGGTTTAATCATTTATACCGCAATTATGAAGTGGCCAGAATGACCCTCCAGACCCAGCGACCGACGACCGAAAATGCACCTGCCGTTTCCATTGAAGATCAGCGCCGGCGGGTTGCGGACTCTCTCGAGGGCGCGCAGTCGGGGACTACTCGCAAGAACTACGCCAGCAAGTTTCGCAAGTTCCGTTCACCGTGTGAGCGTTAGAACCACCACCCGATGCCGGCGTTCCCACAGATGGGCGCTGCCTACGCTGAGGAGCTTGCAGACGGGGTCAAATGCATGTCATCGGTCCGGCTCGCGGTGGCGGCCATGGTTGATGCTCATAGGCGTACGGGCCTGGAGTTTCCGGTGAACGCCGCCGGTAGTGAGACGCTGCGGAGCCTGGCGAGGTAACAGGTCCGGGCATTCTAATTGTCGCTAAACACCTTCACCTCCAGCGCTGAGACTCCGACAGTCATCTCGCGACTGCGGTGATAGCCGTTCCCGTATCCGCGGAACTCCTCGCCCCGATCATAACGGTCCCTGCCCAGAAATGCGCTCACTTCCTCTTCGAATCCAGCGGCGAGCATCCCTCTTGCTCCCTCCCTGACCATCACCTCAAGTGTGTCCTTATTTACGTTCGCGTCTTCTTCGTTCTGATGTAATTCCTTCACGGCGTGCCCCTCCAGTTTCTCGTCTAATCGACGGTTTGTTGTTCCTGGAAGGATACGCCCTTTCCTTTACTCACGCATTTTCAATTTCCACTACTTCTGATACTAGCTCGACTCGGAACCGGAGTATGATTTGCGGTCGTACACTGGGTTGGTGCGACCTGCACCGTCGTCGCGGACGGCAAAGTCTGTATTGTATTTCTTGCATCTGAAGTAGGCCCAAAAGAGGCAACTGCTCTTGCGGATACGCTGGCAAGGCATGGGAGGATGGGTCCCAGCCGGTGGACTATGGCCTTGGCGTGGGTGTGCGGCAGGGCTCTACTGAGCTCATCGTTCCCTGTACGCTTAGCAGTCTCATTTGTAGTTCTGTGCAGACGGGAGGGGTAGGGGCAGGAGTATGTGTGTGTGTGGCGGTTGGTGTGTTCGTATAAGTGGGCGAGGGAGTATGCGTCGGCGTGTGGGTGGGAATCCACGTTGGTGTCTGAGTAGCAGTCGGCTCAGGGGTATGTGTAGCGGTCTGTGTAGGTGCGTGCGTGGGTGTATGTGTAGCGGTCTGCGTAGGTGTGTGAGTTGCTGTCGATGTTGGGGTACTCGTATGGACTATCACCGCGGCCGCAGTCGGAATCGGAGTGGCGATTACAACCGGTTCTGAATCATCGGTAGTGACGACAAACCACGCCGCCGCCGCAAGCAGGACAATTCCTAGCAGAATAAGCACGAAGTTCCAGCGAAACCCGCCGCCGCCTTGAGCGGCGACAGGAGGTCTCGTGCTAGGAGGAGTCCTAGGTGGAACTCGGCGTGCAGCCGCAGGACGAGCCTGCGACTGCGGATTGGTGGGCGGAGCCCCGGGCACAGAAGCCGGTTGAGCGGCCGTCGCAGGAGTCGTAGCGGCGGCGGCAGGTCGAGTGGGCGAAGCAGCAGGGGGTGGAGCGACAGGGGGAGTTGCGGCAGGCTGCATCGTTGCCCTGACGGAATCAATGACCTGGGCCCACTCGTCGGCTGTCGGCCTGCCGGGTTGCGCGCTTCCGAACGCACGGCTGAATAGTTGGCGGAATTCGGTTTCCATCTGCATCCATGCCGATATTCTAGGTCCCAGCACGGTATCGAAGTCAGCCGTCGCACCGAGTCCTATGAGGGCGAGGATGTTCTGTCTTTGCTGCTCTCGAATGACGGGATCGGGAATGTTCTCTAGGTCAAGAATGGCTCTCACTTGAATCAGGTCAAGATTGACATAGGGCGAAAGTCCGCGCCTGATGTTCCCCTGGCGAACCTGACCCTGCCCTCCGGTCTGATCCACAGGGTCATAGGGATGGCAGCCGTCCATAAGCAGCTGAAAAATCAGGACAGCAAGTCCGAAGAGGTCATCGTCAGGGGTGCGGTCCACGTCCTCAAAGCGCGTCCCCACAAGCCTGGGGGGAGTGAAGTCGTCCTTGCCCACGGTGCAGCGGAGAATCCGGCCGTTGGAGGGGTCGGTCGCCTGCACGGAGTCGAGGTCGATCGCCTGCACGGAGTCGAGGTCGATCATGAAGAGGCTGCCGTCGGATCGGACGAGGAAATTCGTGTGGTTGACATCGCCGATCACATAGTTGGCCGTGTGCAGGTGGCTGAACGCCAAACACAGGTTGCGGGCAATACCCAGTAGTTCGTGCCTGCTGAAGGCAGTCCCGCGTGTTCGTTCCAGATTTCTCCTGGCCGCGGGGATGCAGAAAGTTACAAGCTCGTGGAACTGGTCAAGGGGAACCTTGGGCATAAGGTACCCCCGCGTGACGTTCTGCTCGTCAAGCAGCGAGTCGGCAGGCCAGGCGAGTTGGATCGTGGCGCCGGCCTCTTCCGGCAGACTCGGAGGATGCCGCAAGAGGATGTTAAGCTTGTAGGCTTGGCGTTCGCTGGGTTCTCGCCATAACTTGGCGACGAAATGAGGCAGGGACGGGACATCGTGGATGAATCCCTCGCCGCCGCTGCTCAGAATGCCCCCGAGTTGCAGTGGACTTCCGTCTGATCTCTTGAGACTGTCCATATCAGCGCATTGCCAATAGCAAGGTTACATCGTCAGTCGTTCTTGCTCGAACTCGTTCCGATGCGAGAAACTCACCTAATTGAGATGCCCTATCGGGTTCATCCGATCGTTGCAACCACGAGAACAGGGGGTCGAAGAATGGAGCGTGCGCCACTTTCTGGTAACCGTTGTTCCCGAGTGCCAGGTTGTCCAAGCCGTCCGTGATCAGGGCAACACGCCTTACCTGCCGGGACGCCGAGAATGTATTGGGCGTCGCGCCTCGCTCGGTAATGAATCTGGTCTCGTTGGCATATTCTCCGGAGTCTGAGTCCATCACCACTTCGCCGTCAACTATGATGGCACCGTCGCCAATCTGGATTGCCGCCAACCCCTGTCTGGTGGCTATCAAGCCCAAGAGCGTGGTTGCGTATTCTCTCGGAGCGTCACCCGCAAGTTTGGAGACCGCCGCCCGAGATTCCTCAAACGCGCGCGCGGCAATGTCAGTCAGGTTGCGCCGGTCACCGCTCCTTAGCAGCCCTTGGGACGCGGTGACAAATCTCTCAACCGCCGCGCGCGAAGCCTTGTCGCTGTGTTGAGCAGAGCCGGCTCCATCAGCCACGCAAGCAATTAAGGTGTCTGCATCGGCAGAACATAGGGAAGCGTCCTGACAAGGAATGCCCGACAGGACGTGGGCAGCGCCTATCTTGGAGACGGCCACCTCCTGCCACGACTTCCTAGTAATCCAGGTAATCATCAACAGGGTCCAGTCGTATGCGGTCACCCGGGTTCGAGGTGGATATCTTGGCAACCGAATTGGAAAGCCACTGGAACAGTCCGGCAATCTGCAAGGAATCACCAATATGCCGGGGCGGGCGATTCGGAGGCATTATCTGGGACAATGCGTTTATATCCGCGCCGGCGACGCCGAAGGAGAAAAACGCAACGTGACGGTTCTCTTCTTCAATCATCAGACGTTGCTGAACCGCCGCGATTTCCTGAGGCGTATCGTGCTCAGGATGACCATCCGTGAGGAGCAGTGCGATGGGACGAAAATACGATATACCGTTCTCTCGATAGACCTGCTTTCGGGTGTCGAGCAGGTCCAAAGCCGTATTCACAGCGAGTGAAATTTTTGTTCCGCCATAGGCCCTGAGCCTGGGAGGCACGAAGGAATGCACGGAGGAGAAGTCGTAATAGTCAACACTGTGATTGAACGTGACGAGCGCAATTTCAGCTCGCAACATCGCCAGTGTATCCCTGGAGACTTCGGCTTTGAACTGCTGCAGCGCACCGTTGACCGCCTGTATGCGTGGGCCCATCATAGAACCTGATATGTCCACGATGAGGGCGACAGGACACCTTGGTTCAGGATTCTCCGCGAACTGAACGCTGTCCATGGGATTCCGGTTCTGCATCTGTGCCTCCTGCATTATTGGAAAGGGGAACGGTATCTAAGCGGCGGGTCGATGCTTGATTCTCGTGGTGTGAGGACATTCGTCTTTGCACATCTTATTTGGAAACAAACCGTGCTCGCGGAGCAAATGAATGGCGTGCGCGGACCGGTTGATTCCATTGTCACCCATACACAGAACTACAATGGCGACCACAAAGTAAATTGGATAAAGTACGTATTGAATTGGAAGAGTAATTAATAGAAAAAGGGAAAAGAGAACGGTTCCTGCTGTCATCCGTGTACCGATATAGCAGTGGGCGATAAACACTCCTATGGCGCCAAGAAAACAGAGGAGTCCCACAGTTTTCCTGATTTGCCTTGCTTCTGCACGCGCTTCTTGGCTCGCGTCAATGCGGCGGGACTTGGGCGCCACGGGAGGAGGTTGCACAGGCATTGGCGGAGCGCTCGGACTGAATTGGGTCGTCCGAGCCTTCTGTTGAGTATTCGCGGGCATTCCGGGCACGAATGAAGTTGGTGAAACGGTCTGATAGGGGCGCAGGACCGGCGCGTTAAACGCCTCGAGGATAGCGTACACGTTCGCCGCGAACGCTCCTTCGCCTATGAACTCCACTCTCATCCCAGTCATTGCTTTCACTGAGCTGTCCCGCCAGTTTCGTGGCGTGAAAGTGTAACGCATGCCATCGTCGCCAAGGATGAGACCCTGGTTACTTGTTACAGCCACACTGAGTATCTGGCCTCGCATAGCGGCCTCCCTCCGACACCAGATGAACAGGTCGAGCGCTACCCGGAATCTGATCGGTCTTAGCTCTTTGTTGCGCCGCCTATAAGCGCAAGTAGGAGCATCGGCAGTGCGTTCAGTAGCGCCAAGATTACTGCTCCTGTCGTCAGTAAGTCCCCGATCGGGGTGGCGAGAATGATGAACCCTATTATTGGCAGACTCTCTATAAAGCTGACGATGAAATCCACTATCAGGTAGGTAACACCTCCGATTAATATCGCGGAGATCAAAGCGGCTATTGCAGCATTGACAAATCCTCCTGACTTCCTGCCTCCTACGAACCCGCCGATCATGGGACCAATTATAGGTATAAATAATGAGATGATTGCAGATAGGAGGAACATCCATGCAATTCCACCGATGATCGCGCCTACGTCTATTCCAGCGGACTTGCCTGCTGCCACCGGCTGATACTGAGGAGGGGGATATGGCGTACCCGGATTGTATGCCGCAGGCTGCGGGGGTGGGGGTTGAGCGGGCGTCGGCGACGCAGTCGGGGGCGGCGTATAGGGAGGCTGGGCAGCCGCAGGTGTCTGCGGTGGCTGGACCGGGTTGTATGGCGGCACCTGCGGAGGCGGAGGTTGAGCAGGCGCAGCCGGCTGGGACGGATTCACGTAGCTCGGCTGCTGAGGCAGAGGCTGGAGAGAAGATTGTGGCACTGCCGGATTGGTATAAGACGGCGGAGCCGCACCCGGAAGCTGATATATGCCTACCGCGTGAGACCCTCGAACATCGAAATCGACCTTCATACCAAGGGTAGCAGCTACCGTGGTGTTTCTCCAGCCAAAAGTCGTGTAAGTGTAGTGGATGCCGTCGTCGCCAAGTATGATGCCTTGGTTGCTCTGGCTCGCGACGTTTAGTATTGTGCCCTGCATAATTCCCTCTCTCGCCCTTTTCTTAACATAAAGCATCTTCATATTCAACCGCGGTCGTGCATTTCTGCCTACCATTCTCGACGCATTCGCCTGACACTGCGCAATAGGGGTGAGCCGGGCAGCCTTGGCGCCGTCCGAGCGCATCACCTATATCTCAGTGCGATCCCTGTCGTAGTTCTCCACTCCCTGCACCTCATCGAAGAGAACGAGATGCGCCCGTTCAGATGGGACGGATGTCGGAAGCTGCAAAAATTTGGGTAACATATTCCGATGAGGCAACAGGCCGGCAAAAATGGATGCTCCTATACATGTCAAGCGACTTTATCGAGCATCTGGTTGGGCTTCTGGATGGCCGAGTAGACCTCTCGAGCCACATAGCGCTTCAGACATCGAATGACTTCAGTTTTACTCATTCCCTCTGCGGTGCGACGACGCATATATGCCTGGGTACGCAGATCGTAACGCAACCTGACCACAACGATGCGATAAAGCGCCGCGTTGGCCTGTCGATCGCCACCGCGGTTGAGACGATGCCGGTTGGTCTTGCCGGATGAAGCAGGTATTGGATTGACTCCGCACAGCGAAGCAAAGGAAGCCTCGGAGCGGAGACGGTCAGGGTTACTCCCTGCAGCGATCAGGAGGGACGAAGCGGTATCGGGGCCTATGCCGAAGGCGTTAACCAGGGCGGGCGCTGCCGCTTTGGTGAGTCGTTCCAACTCGATCTCCAACTCCTGAACCTCTTCATTGAGTCGACGATGACGGCAGGCAAGCGATCGAAGTGTGTACTTCGCCGCCGCCTTGGGGTCGTCCAGACGACCAGGACGGAAGCTCTTGCACCGTGCAATGAGGGCGATTGTAGTGAGACCGGCGAGTGTTTCGCGTAGCTCGGCGGGAGCTGTCACTACCAGTGCCTTCATCTGGTTGACGGCATGGGTGCGGGCCTTTATAGCCGAGTCCTTGGCACCCTTGAGCATACGAATCATTTCGACTTCGCCCTCGCCAGACTTGGGAATGGCATCGGCAACCCCTGCAAGCACTGCGCGCGCTGCCATCTCGGCATCAGTGGGGTCACTCTTCCCTTTTCGATAGCGGACAGATCGGTCCGGCCTGTTGACCTCGACGACCGCATGGCTCCTGTCGGTCAGGAAGCGTGCGAGCCCAGCACCGTAGGAACCTGTGCCCTCTATGCCGAACGCGTGAATCTGTCCCAAGCTGCGGGACCACCGCTCGAGCTCCTCGTACCCGCAGACGGCGACGGGCACGTGCTTCTCGTCAAGCCGGACACCTCGCCCGTCAATGGCCACCGCCATATGCTGGTCCTTGTGAGTGTCGACTCCGATGATAACCTGAACGGTACGACTGCTGATGTGACTGACTGTTCCTGGCATCTCTGCCTCCCTTGGAGTATGACTCACGAGCTTGAGTGAGCGGACAAAACTGCGATGGGACTTGACGTCACGCTCCTTGTATGTTGAATCTGGTCTGTAAAATGACTTTACCAAGGTAGAGCGGGGTGCGGCAGACCGTCCGCTCCTTGGTCATCAGAGACCGACTCATAGCGAGGGTCGCCGCACTCTTTCCAGAAGAGCCCGAACAGTATCTGTGTTAGATGTCAAGAAGTTCTGAAGGTTGTAGATTGCCACGCCTCCTGTTTCACCCAAGGAGTCCCACGGCGTGCCACAGCGTTCAAATGCAAAAGCATCTTGCGCATAACCGCTACCAGTGCGACTTTACCCACCTTGCCCCGTTTCCGAAGACCTTGATAAAAGCGTTTGTTAACTCCTTCCACCCTTATCACTGACATAGCAGCCATATACAGCACCGCGCGCACCGTGGATCGACCGCCTCGGATCGACCGATTACCCCGCTTCTTGCCACTGTCTCTAGACCACGGAGCGAGCCCCACCAGAGATGTCAGCGCCTTGCCGTCTCTCTGGCCCAATTCGGGCAGATAGGCAACCAGCGTAGCTGCCGTAAGCTGTCCTACTCCCGGTACACTGCGGTATAGATCGGCCTGTCTGCACAGGTTATCACTGCGCTTCAACAGCTCGATGTACTCCTTATCCAGCCGCTCTATCTCCTTGTCGAGCCAGCTGATATGCCGCCTGGTTGACTTACCGACGCTTGCACTTATGCCCTTATCCAGGCGGCTACGGTCCTGGACCCTCTGCTCGACCAGTTGCCGACGCCTACTCAACAGCTGCTGTAATTCCTCGCGTTCTTCATCTCCCTCCTGTTCATGGGTGTCCGGCTCGGGGAACACCACGCCGTAGCGAGACAGTACCTGTGCATCAAGAGGATCTGTCTTGGCCTCGTAGCCGCATGCGCGAGCGAAGGCGCGCACACGAAGAGGGTGAGCAACCTGCACACCTATCACCGTTGCCTTCAGCCTGCTCACCAGAAGTCGTTCATAACCGCCGGTGGACTCACACACTGCTCTCGTCACACCCATCCGGTCTATATGCTTCAGCAGGCTGCGGATGCCCCTGCGGCTGTTTTCGAAGCGGCGCACGGGACCTTCCGAAACAGAAACGTCCAGAGTTGCCTTCGACACGTCTATGCCAGCTACGACGATCATGTTCTGACCTCCCCATGTACTAAGCGTCTGTCACTGTCCTCCGCACTTGCAGATGCGGGCCTTGTGCCCTTGTATCCGTCCGGAGCAACATTTGCAGAGGGAGGGGTGCCATACTGTTCGACGGTGCAGCTCAGTACAGTTGCCTGACTCACCCAGTTGCCAACGACGCGCCCCTCACCTCCGTACCTCCAAACTGCCATATTTGAAGGTCTCTGACAACATACAAGTTGCCAGGGCCAACCAAGCCCGCATCTTGCAAGGACGGGCCAGTATTCACAGGAGTTGCTCATGGAACCGCAAAAGAACTATGTAGGCATCGACGTAGCCAAGGCCGGGATGGACATCGCGGTCCGTCCCACGGACGAAAGGTGGTCGATCTCAAATGACGAAGCAGGGATCCGACAACTGGTATCCCGCCTAAAGACCCTGGAACCTGACATCGTGGTACTGGAGGCGTCCGGAGGCTTGGAACTGCCCCTTGTGGCGACCCTGGCGGTCGAGGCGATGCCGGTTGTCGTCGTTAATCCAAGACAGGTGCGCGACTTTGCCAGGGCCACAGGAAAGCTGGCCAAGACTGACACTCTGGGCGCGGCGGTGCTGGCCCACTTCGGCGAAGCGGTCCGGCCTCCGGTGCGCCCTCTACGGGACTCAGAGACGCAGTTGCTCCACTCCCTGGTCGCTCGCAGACACCAGCTGATTATTATGCTGGTCGCGGAGAAGAACCGCCTGAACACCGCCACCACCGTCGCTGTACGCCCCAGCATCGAGTCCCACATTGAGTGGCTGAAGCGGGAGCTGAAGGACCTGGACACAGACTTGCGACAGACCATTCGCCGCAGTCCCGTATGGCGGGAGAAGGATAAGCTCCTGCGCACCGTTCCCGGAGTTGGAGAGCAGGTCTCCCTCACGCTTCTGGCTTTCCTACCTGAGCTCGGTACGCTGGGCCACCGGCAAATCGCCGCGCTGGTCGGGGTGGCTCCCTTCAACCGCGACAGCGGCACGATGAAAGGCAGACGAACAGTCTGGGGTGGACGCGCCAGAGTTCGCGCTTCCCTGTACATGGGAGCGTTGACAGCCAGCCGCTGGAACCCGGTCATCAGGGACTTCTACCAGCGGCTGTTAGCCGCTGGCAAGCCGAAGAAAGTTGCCCTCACAGCCTGTATGCGAAAGCTGCTTGTGATCCTCAACTCCATCCTCAAGCATCGCTCGCCCTGGTACGACTTGACTCTGAAGGTAACCGATAATTCCTCTTGACTTTCGACACAGTTGCTATAAGGTCACTAACTCACCGAAGCCTCTGACACTTTATGGGCCACCCCGGGAACGGATCGACAGATCCATTTGAGGGCATCTGAGCCAGTTGACGCGTGGGTCAGATCCAGTCCCGGATGGCCCGTAAGGTATCATCGCAGTTGACGCGGTGCACCCTCTACCGAACTTGATCCGGGTTGGCGCGAACAGTCTGAGTATCCCTCAGCACAGATCCAGCCGCGAATCTGTAAGGGAAAGTCCCCTTGACTCTAAGGAATTATCCCTCAGCTCCAGCGTCCGATCATCTTCACTTGACCACGAGGGGTCGTCGGACTCCACAAGAAGATATCCGGCAGGAAACTGCCTGTCGTTCTTCCTGTGATGGATAGGCGCGCCTGGCTGGTGGAATGTCACCTGAGACAGCCCGCTCGTATGTTCCGTCGCTTGCACATCGGCGATGGAGGGGACATGCTTGTCATTCAGGTCGCCTGCCTCCGATAGAAAAGGAAAGGACACCGATATGCCGCCGTGTTCTCCCAGTTGCCAGATGTCGTATATTCGGACGCGAAGCGTGAGTCTCTCGCTTGTCTGCACCTCTGTGGACGAGATCCCCCACTTCAGCTTGAAGGGTTTATCAGCGCACACGGCTGGCTTACCTGGCGCAGGTGGGGCAGCGACCCGTGCAGCGGATTGGTCGGACGCGGGCGGCGCACGCACCTTATGTACTTCGGCGGGTGACCTCGTGATCCCGGCGGGCCGTCGCTCAGGGTCCGCCGGCGGCCACTCGGAGTCGTGCGGCTCTTGAAGCCAACTGTCCATGTAGTCCTGCGACGCGCGCTCGGCAGAGTCGATTGAGTTTTGTAATTGATCAGAGAGTGAGGCAAGAGCGGCCTCCAGTTTGCTCATCGAACTTGAAAGCGCAGACAGGAGCGATCGGAGCCGGCTTATCGTTTCAGCGATGTCGCCGAGAGCCTCACCTATTAGCGGCGTATCGGAGGACAGGAGGAATGCGGCCTCCAAGTCCCCTGCGACTTTCTGAACTTCGGACACGCGTTCCTCCACTGAATGAGCGGGGAGCGCCACGTCCTGGGCTGCGCGCAAAGCCTCGTCGAACACATCGCTTATCTCGTTGACGGAAGCTTGCGAAGTGTCGATATCGGTCATGCGCTCGGATGCACCCTCCAACGCATCTCCGGTGTCGTGCAAGGCGTTGAGTTCGGATGCCAAATCCCGAATAATCGCCTCACTTTTGTTCAACCCGTCGTAAGACTCTGTGACCACATCAAGCGCAGATACCCTGCCGATGAGGGGCACGTCTGCGGACAGAGAATCGAGGGTGTCGAATATGTCTATGACTTTGTTGGTGAGGTCGCGCACACGAGACAGGCTTTCGTTTACTGCCTGTGCTCTCCGGGCGGTATCGGAGAGAGTGTCGAAGTCGAAGGAGCGGAGTTCCTGCTGCCAGGCGTAGGAACTCATTACGCCTTGCGCAGTATTCTGATCGCTCACGGGCAAACCGTTGTCCTTAAAGATGGCTAGGTCATCACCATATTCCACCAGTACATAGACTTGGCCGTCATAATGTAAGCGGGAGAGTTCCTTTCCGATGGGAGGACCGAATATCGGAATTATCCCCAAGAGAATTGCGGCCACAATGCCCAGAATGACAAGCGCCCCACCTGCCGCCAGGGCCCAATGCAACCGCTTCATGCCCGTTCCCGGGTTTGCAGAAAATCGGATTTGGCTTAGTAGAGGTACGACTTTGCTCGGAAGCGGGAGAATGCCGCTGGATCGGGAGACAGGGGAGTCGGAGGCAGCGGTATCTCCCGAATGCTGGGTAGGCGGGCTTGCACCGGGGTTGGCCGGATGTGCCGGCGGCGGCTGAGTCGGGAGGCTGCCATGAAGGGGTTGCTGGCCGGCAGCGGCAGCCGGCAATGGGTGAACCTGCACGGCTTGAGGACCCCGATGCTCGAAGCTCACCCGCATTCCGACCTGTGGACTTACGTTGCACGCTCTCCAACTGAGGGGAGTGAATGTGTAGCGCTCACCATCATCCCCGAGGATTAGACCCTGGGCGGTTCCCGCAGCCAACACTGTGCCTTGCATATAGTTATACTTTCCTGCGTCGGTGGAATCGCCAAATACAGGGACAATGGGCTTCAGGGCGGCGGCGGCCTACCATCCTTTCAGTCTTCCGCGAAGCCCTTCGGGACTCCCGCCCTTCGCCCGAAGCATAGCAACAGCCTTCAACGAGGTAAAGTGTCCCCGTGATCAAGCCACCGACCATGCACGCTTCGTAGCCGTCCGCATTGACACGAGTTGCCACCACATCTGGTGGGCAGAACTCTGAATGCATCAGATTGTAGAATTGGTTATTAGGTTCTTACACTGGTTCCGTTTACGTTGGTGGCACACTCGATGAGGATTAGTTTGTCAGGGGGCTGCCTACAGAATGAAGTATTTGCAGCTGTCGTCTTTTATGGCGCATGTATTGGCTTGGGCCGCGTTCTTAGGAGTGGTCTTTTGGCCTCTGGGATACTCCGAGACTACTAGAACCACGCTCCCGGGCGGTTCTATGAGGGCTGTATTCGGGTACTCCCCGGGTCCCTTCAGGCGATATCTGGAACCGGAGGATGTAATGCTGCTGCTGATACCGGTGGCGCTAACCGGCCTGGCAGTCTGGCTGGCTTGGTCTCGGAGCGCTTGCTCTACGTGGGCTAAACTGGCGCAGTGGGGCTTGGGTGTGCTTTGTCTGGTCTATTGCTCTGTACCGCTCTGGTTCGTTCAGGATGTGGATATCAGTTTCATTGGGGTGCTCTTTCTACCTGCGGCACTGGCATTGATCGTCTCCGCCATTACAGCCGCGTTAAGGGCCAAACTTTGAGAGAAACCGGAACCCCTCCGCTCAATCTGTTCCTGGCACCGACTCTATTTCCTTGTATTGCGTCAATGTTTCACCCTAGTCTGGTCATTCTCCTCACAAATGCACTTCTGGCGTTCCTCTCACCCTCTTTGCTGTCCGTGTATTTCGCCCAACCTATCATCGGTCGCGAGACTCGCCGCCTCGGCCATGCTCACCACGTTCGGCGCTGGCACCAGTCGTGAGTCCTGCTCATCGCATACGTTCCTCTATTGCGCCGGCACGGGGCGCTTGTCGATACAGTCGCTGCAGAGGCAAATACCACGAGGCTCTCCATCCGGACGCTGCTGGAAGAAGAGGAAACACCAGCCGCGTTTCCAGCAGTCCATACAGTCGGTGATTCGTGTTATGACCAGGCCCCTTGACGGGGCGCGTGTCCGCCTCATCCTCTGTGCAAGAGTACATCCGATACATCCTTGCAAAACAGCGGTAGGTTGTCCAGTTTAAGGAAGTGGCTCAGGTACGGGGCGTGGGCGCGAATGCAAGCTTTCATAGTAATTTCTTGCATCCGCTCCGCAGTAGGAAATCTGTGTATTCTTGCAACAGTCTGGCGGCGTGCTGGTGATTGATAGAAGTTTGCTGAGTCTTCAAAAAGGACCGATTTGGAGGAAGAGAACCATGTACGGAGTTTGGATTTGTGGACGATGCGGCGACTTCACTCAGAACATGACCGCTATCTGCAGGCGCTGCACTAACCGACTATAGACAGAACCCATTCCCTAATGTGGAGTCAGCTCATTCAAGGGGTCCTCTTTATGCAGGTAGTTCTGTAGCATTCTGTCCGGCTCAAGTAGCTTGACAATGTCCTCTGGTAACTTGACACCTAATTTCCGCTCAAAGCTTGCTGGGGTGCCGTAGCCCCGGGTGAAGAGACGTATTACATTCGATCCCAGCAATCTAGCGTTGATGAAATCAGAGCGTGCTTCATCCCACCTATAGTCGATCAGATATTGAACGCCGCGGTTCAAATAAGCAATATGATTCATCGCATTCAGGTTCAACGCCTTATCAAAGTCTCTCTTAGCACTGTCGCGGTCGCCCATCTTCAGAAAGGTAACCCCTCGGTTGTTGAAAGCATTGTCGTGTCGGGGATTGAGCCGTATTGAGGTGGACCCAATAAATCGGACAGGTGGTTAAGAGAGAGCCCCGCTCCTAGAATGAAGGAAAAAGAGGAGCAGGAAAATGAAGCAGAGCAGAAAGAAGCACAGCCCGGCGTTCAAGGCCAAGGTAGCCTTGGCCGCCCTCCAGGGGGAAGAGACCGTTGCTGAGTTGGCCAGCCGGTTTGAAGTTCATCCCACGCAGATTCATGCCTGGAAGAAAGCCCTGATTCAGGGAGCGCCCGAGGTCTTCGGCAACGATACCGCAAAGGCGGAGAGAGACCAGGAAGCGCTGACTGCGCATCTTTACCAGCAGATTGGGCAACTCAAGGTGGAGCGGGATTCTTTGTCGCGCAAGTCCGGGCTATGAGCCGTCGCCGGCGTCTGGCTATGGTGAACCGAGGACACCCCAGACTTTCGGTAGTAAAGCAGTGTCGTCTGTTGCAGCTCAGCCGTTCCGCGGTGTACTACCGGCCGACACCGGCTAACCCGGCGGACCTGGACCTGATGGCCGGGATGGACCGGCAGTATCTGAATACGCCCTATTATGGTTTTCGCAGGATGACGGCCTGGCTCCGGACTCAGGGGCATCAGGTCAACCGCAAGCGGGTACGTCGACTGATGCGGGCAATGGGGCTGGAAGCCATCTACCGCAAGCCCAATACCAGCAAGCCTGCGCCGGAACACAGGATATACCCTTACCTGGGAGTGGCAGTCGACAGGATCAATCAGGTTTGGGCAGCCGACATCACCTACCTGCCCATGTCCCGGGGATTCCTTTACCTCGTGGCCATTATGGACTGGCACAGCCGATACGTGCTGGCTTGGAGGCTCTCCAATACTCTGGAGGTGGGCTTCTGTATCGCGGCCCTGAAAGAAGCCTTGAGCAAAGGACAGCCGGAGATCTTCAACACCGACCAGGGAAGCCAGTTCACCAAGTGAAGCCTTCTGCGGCCTGCTGCTGGAGCGGGGGATCAAGGTCAGCATGGATGGCAAGGGCAGATACCTGGACAACATCTTTGTAGAGCGTTTGTGGCGGAGCGTCAAGTACGAGGAGGTATATCTGAAAGCTTATCGCAATGGTAGTGAAGCCAGGAGAGGAATTGACGCTTACCTGGACTTGTACAACCGAGAGCGACCACACCAGTCTCTGGGCTATCGGACTCCGGCTCAGGTGTTTGCAGAGGGAAGATCAATCAGGTGTTTACCAGAGCAGGCATCGACGTTATCATCTCGTGAGGTAGTGTCAGACTTTCCGGCGGGAGTCTCTCTTAACCTGGCCTCTTCGTTGTCCTAACTATAGGGTCCACACCATAGTCCACCTACGCTGGCTATTTGATTGCTCCCCCATGATAGACAAGTTCATACGCTTTGCTGCCTCGAACCTCGATCCATTCGTAGCCTGTAAAGAAACGAACATCCCCTTCGTTGGTATCGAAATACTTCCCCAGCGGCGTGTCGTGCTGATAGCCACCGAGGAACCGCCCTTCCTGATATAGGCTTGCAAGGCTTTCGGTGATGACCATTACGGCTTTGGCGCTATCTATGAGTTCGGGCCGGAGTATCCTCCCATAGTAGTTCATAGCCCAAACAGGCGCTTGGTCAAAATACACGACTTCCTGTCCGAGAAAGTCTATGCCACCGAAGTAGCTGTCTATGTATGAAAACCGCCCTTCGTGGAACTGGATGTCCCGCGAAGCAGGTCGATATGAAAGGCTTTCCTGAGCCTTACCCACGTATGAGTTTGCCTTAGCCTTGACGATGAATAGGTTTAGTTCGTTCGTATCGGGAAGATTCATTCTGCACCTTGTTCTGCCAAACGGTGAATTGAACTACGCCGTCTGCAAGAAAGAAATCTGCTCGTAAGTCCCGTCCACGATTGGCGCCGCGTCCAGCCCCAACCACTGGTCGAGAATGCTGGAGTACAGCCCGCGATAGTCGTAGTAGAACCCCCGGCCTTCCCTTCCATGGTAGTCATGCCCAGAGTAAGGCGGTATTTGAGTAATTGGATTGCTCTGTCCTGAATTGTGGTTATGGTCTTTCTGCACCCATCCGGTTGGGCTAAGCCCAGTTAAGATTCCGAAAATTCATTCCGGCATTCCGGCGAAAGCGGAGATCTTATCGAAGCAGACCACCAGCTTTTTGCGGGTCGTAGAGTTCGGGGCGGTAGGGTTTGCCGCCTGGCCACAGTATGCCGCACGCATCGTCAATTCTGTTGCGTATTCTTTGCGGACAACTCCGAGCGAGGAAAAACGCGTCCGCCAAGGATGACGACATCAATAGCATCGAAAGCGGACACGTCATTCATCGGGTTTTTGGTCATTAACAACAAGTCGGCGCGTTTGCCCTCCTCTACCGTACCTATTTCTTCTTGCAGACCAAAGAACTCCGAATTGGCAATCGTCGCGGCGCGAAACACCTGAGCAGGAGTGACGCCAGCATCCAGCCAACGTTGCATTTCCATAAAGCCGTTAAGGCCGGGAGGATTGGCGTAGGTGGGACTGCTCGGAGTGTCGGAGCCGAAGCTTAACCGCCCGCCATTCGAAGCAAGATAGGAGAGCGCCGCGGTGACGTGGGCTATCGGCACATCGGCCAATTCCTCCCATTGGCCGCTTTCCAGTCCTTGCGCCACCCTCGGATTCTCGAGCATTCGATAGCGAAACCACTGCCCACCATCGGTTTCATACCAGTCGATGAGGCTTTGCGGCAGCACGTCCTGCAATTCGGAACCGGAGAGATAGTCAGGGTTGTGCAGGTCACGCTCGCCATAGAGCACCTGCATGGTAGGTTGCCAAACGATGTTTCGTTCAATGATGGCATCAAGGATCAGGGTAACCTCCGGGTTTAGCCTGACTGCGCTTCGCTCATCCCAATTCCACATCCCGTGGGCAAGACCATCGACACCCGTTTCAACTCCGAAAGCTTGAGCGGATTGCGAATTGGCGTGCAGTAGCACCGGCATTCCCTTCTCGTTTGCGGCGGTTACCAGATCCCGCATAATCTCTTTGGTGGGTAAGGGCAAATCGTCCAGAAGACCAAACCCCGGTTCAAAATACGTCTTCACGCAGATGGCGCCGTCATCATGCATCTTTGCGACGATAGCCTGCGGCATATGTTTTGCAGGGTCATATTTGCCAGGGAATTCATCAGCGCGCGCCTCGTCAAACAGGAAATACGGCGCAATGCGGTAACGAACATCTTTTGGTATGAAGTTCATCGGATATCCGTCGAATACGGGCGCCGGTCCACAAAAATAAGCGTTTGGGCGAACGTCTTGCTTGTTCCACTCTTCGACCACACCGGGCAGCGACGCCAAATCAATCAACGTTGTAAAGCCGTAATAGAGATAACTGCGTGGGATCTGTCGGCGGGCATCGCGGGCGATGTTCGGATAGTCAATTTCATGCCTCTCGGTCATTCCTGGTATATCGCTCAAATGGGTATGAGCGTCAATCAGTCCAGGCGTCAGGTAGCGTCCTGCACCGTCGATCACTTGGTCTGACTCGTGGGCGCTCTGTGCAATCTCGCGCCCGATTGCAGTGATCCGCCCCTCACGCACCAGAACGTTCGTCAACTCGGACGGCACATCCCGCTCCGGCGAGACAATGACCACATTTTTAATTAGAAGGTCATTCGCCACGTTTTCGCTCGTACCTGTGGTACATCCAATTATGGCTAATGCGAAGCAGAAAGTGGCCAGGTAAATTGTCATCTCGTCGTTTGTCCTCTCCTCGTAGCTGGTGTCCCGCGTCAACTATATTTGCCTATTTGTCGTCGATTAGTTTTGCCGGTTCACCTCCCCGGCCGGTGACCTCTCGGAGATGGTGATCACGAATCACTCGATGTAGATCGAACCGTTCGAAGTAGTAAGCGTTAGATCAGTATTGCCGTCTCCAATCACGGCAGCCCGGTTGCTTCGGCTATTGTGTTGAGATACTCGACGTAACCTCCGGCGGTCTCATCAAGCTTCCGTGCCTCCCGTGTGATTGACTCTGCAGCATCAATCCCGATAACAGTGCTGGCGCCCGAGATAACGAATTCACGGGCCACAGTACCCGTGCCAGTCCAAAGGTCCACAGCGCACATGCCCCGAATGGGAGCACGGCGCTCCTCAAACTCGGAGAAGGAGCTGCTGGAGAAGCCCGCGCCATACGTAGCGTAGGCAGCTGCTGTGTCACCTAAATCCACGCCTTCCATCTCATGAGCTCTCTCTGTGTGGTCGAAACCGTTAGGTCCCACATCGCGTGTACCCGTTGATAATGCCTGCGAAAGGCCCTTATTCATGTCACGGTACAACGGTGAACCCGGAGGGCAAGGGAGCGTGACCGGTCAGAGCGAAGGCCACTTCCATACCAACCTTTCGGCTGATCGCGTAATTGGAGAGGACGTACAGCGTTTCGCAAAGGCACTCCTCTGGTGGCTCAGCTTCAATCCCAAGCGCCTTGGCAAACTCAAGCGTGTGGATTGTGAGTTCGGTCACCCGAGTACGAAGGAATCTTGACAGCTCCTGCACACCGCCAGGCGTGTGCATAATGTGATCGTAGGGTAGGCGTTCGACGAGTGACAGAACCCGGTCCGCTAGCCTATTCAGTGTAGCTATTGGGTTACTCCCCAGAGCCTGTCCGGCCTCCCGACCCCTTTCCGCTATCCCTTCAGCAGTTCCGAATCCGCTTCGCATGGTGCCTTCGGTGGCATAGGCATCCACGAGGGCTATGGCCCGACTCGCGTGACCGATGAGGTCGCGAACGCTCCAAACCCCAAGCGCGGTTCGGTTCTAGTCTTCCTCAGGAATCTGCGCGACTACATTCAGGAAGAACCTAATGGCTTGGGCGAAATGCTCTTTCTCCATTCGTAACTCCTTGCCGTGGCGCTCTCAACGCTCTAGCACGTCCCGAATGAAGGGATCGGTCCGTTCAGGACTCACGATTGCGGCCCAAGGTCTTCCTAGTACTCCTAGGCAGCGCTCCGCTGTCTGGGAGTATATGTTAGTGGCTGTGGTAATATACAGTCAATCTTGATTGGAGAATCAATATAAATGACGTACGACAATCGTTTTCTGTCCGCCGTGGAGGCTGCTCACGAGCTCGATGTGACCGTCGCCACCCTCTACTCCTACGTCAGTCGAGGCCTAGTGCGCTCGATGGCCAGCCCCAACGACAGCCGCCAACGGCGCTACCTGCGCGAGGATATCGACCGCGTGGTGGAACACAAAGCACTCAGCCACAACCCGGAACGGGTGGCGCAGGGGGCGCTTCAATATGGCACTCCTGTCGTCGACTCCCAAGTTACACTGATTGCTGGGGGACGTTACTACTATCGAGGCTGGGATGCCGTGGAACTTGCGGCATCCTACTCTTTCGAGGAAGCAGCAAGCATCATATGGCAATTTGGCGACGCTACGCTATTTGACGAACCCGTACCCACGCTACCGTACAGGGCCATGGACCTGCTTCGCGCCAACAAACGGCTGAGCTTCATCGAGCGGTTCCAAATCGTTCTACCCATGGCCTTGGCCGAGGACCCTGCTGCCTACGTGTTAACTCCGGATGGGGTCGTCCGCACCGGTGTGCGAATCGTGCGCTTGCTCGCGCATGTCGCTGCAACTCATGCTGCTGGAGCACCGAGCGCTTCATCCGAGAGTGGCGTCGCGGAGACGCTCCAACACGCATGGGTGCCAGAGGCTCTGCAGGCGCGTGAACTGCTCAATATGGCGCTGGTGCTGCTTGCCGACCATGAACTGAATGTGTCGTCATTCACCGCACGGTGTGCGGCTTCCGCCGGAACACCCCCCCACGCAGTCGTAACAGCAGGAATCGCTGCGCTCCAAGGTTATCGGCATGGCGGCTCATCCGAGCGCGTCGCTTCAATGCTCAGTGAAGCCGTAGCTCCCAACGACGCGCGCGAAATCGTCGAAGGGAGGCTGAAGCGAGGAGAGACTATACCCGGTTTCGGCCACCCGCTATACCCGGATGGTGACCCCCGCGCCATTGCTCTCCTAGACCGACTCGAAGCGTCCTACCCCGAGTCACAGGAACTTGCCGTCGTTCGTGTCCTCGTCAACGCTATGGACGAGCTTAGCGGCTTGCGCCCCAAGATCGATTTAGCTCTCGCCAGCCTCTGCAGCATCCTCGGGCTCCCTGTTGGTTCCCCTATAGCAATCTTTGCGATCTCTCGCACTGTAGGCTGGATTGCCCAAGCACTGGAGCAGTATGCCCTCAATACCCTGATCAGGCCACGCGCTCGCTATACCGGAGTCATGCCGCGCTAGTCCGCAATTCAATGTCTGCGGTGCCCTGGCTATCAGTCACTTGGACGGGGACATCACTCCCATCGACGAGGAGGACGAACCGATAGCCTCGCACGGCGACATCCGCTACCGCTACCTGGTGCGCGCCCACTACGTGAGCAGCGACGTGAGCCGGACCGTCGACTTTAGCCGCTGGTCGGGACACCCGCCGCCGCCCATTCCCGCTCACCTCGACCCGCAGCGGACCTGCGTAAGCGTGACCTGGGTCGCGGGCGACACGAGCGAGGCAAGACTGCACTGGAAGGAGACCATGTACCGGGCAGACGAGGTGACGCACTACCAGATCGTGCGGGCTCGCGGCATCTGCGTCTACGACTGGATACCGGGACGCGACCTCAACGCCCCCGGATTCCCGACGATTCTCATTTCGTCCCTCGGTCCCGCCAGCTCGAATCAAGTGGAGGTGATCTCCACCGTCGAGTCCGGTGTCCTGCATTAAATGGACGACGACCTATTGACACCCTGCCAAAACCTCCTGGTGTCAAATGTCTTCAATGAGAATAGCGTCTTGGGAACGATGACTCATATTGGAGCGCTTCCATTACGACAAGGACGCGAATCCCCTTCTCTATCAGACAGGAACGATACAGAGACGGCCGAATGCGACCTCTAATGCAACGGCTTCGCCGCGGCTAACCGTCATAGTTAGCGGCATCTTATGCCGTCAGGCGCGACTCAGCGGCTGTCCTCTCCGGTATGTAGCGACGCGCTAGAGCCATTCGGCAGGTCCAAAATTGTAACGGCTGAGCCACAGTTGCGACCACCATAGCTGCAGGATCCAGACAGCCAGTATAAACAGCAAGATCGCCGCTCGGTTCGTTCCTTCGACATCGCCAAGCATCACAGTAAGTATGAGCAGCCCCAACGCGGTCTGTGACAAGTAGTTCGTCAGCGCCATCCTTCCGACAGCACGCAGTCGCCGCTTGAGCCATGTATCTGCGTGGCTGTTCCAGAGGATAATCAGGCTCATGTATCCTAGTGAGGCGGGAATAGTTCCAAGCGTGTTGGGAATCTGTCCGATAAACGCCACTTCACGGGAGTAGTCGTTCACAGCGGTTATTACCACACCGGCGGCGGCAAGCGGTAAGCCTATGACCAGGCCCACTATGGCAGTCCTGCGGTAAATCTTGGCAGACTTGTGGCCACTGATGTAGCCGAGTCGATAGAGCCCGGCTCCCATCAGAATTAAGCCAAGACCGCGCAGGAAGTGGCCGGCTACCACGGGAATGCCTACGAACCTTTCGGTTTCAATCTCACCTGGATTCCAGATTCCGGCAAGGGATGTTCCAGTCGTGTCCGCGATGTACCGTGCAAGCAGCAAGCAGCCAATTGAGAGAACGAATACCGTGGCACCGACCACAATCAATGTCTTGTCGGCCACTTTTCGCAAGGCGATCAAGAAAACTGAGGATATGGCGTACACCATCAGCACATCGCCTTCCCAAAGCATGAAGTGCAGTATGCTAATTAGAAGGAGCAGCGCGTTGCGCCACAGGTTGAGCATCACGGCACGCCTGCCTCCTGCGGCAGCGCGTTCGATGAAGAGTATCATCCCGGCCCCGAACAAGAGAGAAAACAACCCCATGAACTTCTGGTCGATAAAGATCTCGCCGCAGATACCGACCGTCCAGTCTAGCCAGGTCTCCGACCCGCCCGCGCTCAGGTTCACGTATGGTGGCAAGCCGAACTTGAAAGAGACAGCGTTCATGGAATAGGATCCTGAGTACCGCCACCCCCCGTATCAGGTCTAGGCTGGTTATTCGTCTGGATTCTCGAACAGGGCCGGAATCTACGGTTTGAACGTCATTTGACATCTTCTCGCCCAACTCCTGATCGCAGCTTTGTATCAAGCTACATGATGACATTTGTTCAGGCACCACAGTGGAGGAACGGACTGTCAAAAAGGCCGCTGCTGGATGAAATGTACAACGAGGTCGGCATTCCGAGACGGTCGCCCCCGCTCAGAACACCAAATTCGGCTGCATCATTTCACCCAGACCTAGCGAGGACGGGATGTCACGTTTTAGATCAACGTGAGGGTAGCAGGGCGAATGGAAAACGGACCGGGAGCAAATTGAGACAGCCGGCAAGATCGCGCGCTAAAACCGGACTGGGCCCGGACGTCTGGATTGTCATGCCCAATCCTCATTTGCTCTAGGCGGAATAAACTCATCGCAAGAGGATCCTTTTCATTCCACAGGATGAGCATAACCAAGTGTTATGGCGAATTAGATGGTTTGTAGGTTCCTTTATTCGGCACGCGACCAAGAGATTGCCAGAAAGAGTCCCCGCAATGGAATACCCATATTTGTTGCAACTTTGTAGCTATCATGTTCCAGATGATCTGACTGTGTCTGAAGGGATGCCACCGCCTATGCGAGTCAGTAACCTGTTGACTCTGACTCGCAATCTTTATCTAGGGCACTCAAAGGGGGCGATAGGGCGGCGGTAGTAATCAACCCCCAAATGGTGACCAATTCGATCCACAGCCAAATTTACTATCGCACTTTTATGTCTGATGCGCCTGAATCGATATTCAGATGGATTCTATTCGCCAATGAGCTGAAGTTCGGTGATACGTAAATGTTACCTTGTCTGGGAAAGCGTACCTGGTCAACAGACAGAGAGCCGACAGCCGTGCTAACGTCGATCATGGCACCTACACCTTCAGGAATGATGACAAGAATGTCGGCAGCGCCCACGTCGATGTCAGCTCTTACCTCGCCAGCGGAGGCGGGCATAGTGACCTCAAGGTCCGCGGCTCCCGCGTCAATTGATAGCTTGTCAACATTCAGTTGCCTGAGGTCAAGGGTCATTTCTGACGCACCCGCATCCACGTCTATTGACATTCCGGGACTTGACGACAGGGACACATCCCACATTGCACCGATGTTGTTTCGGATCAACTCGTAGCTGAAATCTGACGTAGAGATGTCCAGGTCTGCCGAGCCATGCGAGCGGCTAATCAAAACTTCCGCTTCTCGCCCCTGGAACTCAGCTTCTACGAGATTTTCCGAACCCTCCGGGAGGGAGCCGAGCCTGAGGTCGCCTGAGGCAAAATCTATCTTCACATCTGCACTTTGGATTTCACCCAGCAACTCATGCACTGAACCTGCGGCTCCGATGCCCAAGCTAGCGGACTTGTTGTTGAACGACCCGGTCAATGCTGCAAGAATCACACCGACTACCAGCGCCGCCACAATAAGACCCCCGGCTAGCAAAGGCATCCGTCCGTAGAGGATATTGATACCCGCCGCAATGAGGATCAGAGGCCAGAAGCGCCAGATGTCCGACCACAGGTTCCAAGGCACCACGTCGGTTGTCTGGAGAAGCAGCAAAATGCCAAGCGATATGGTTCCCAGAGCAAGCAGAGGGAAACTCTCCTCGCGCGCGTAGACAAAAAACCTGTTCATTGCGTCCTCCTCGGGAAACGATACGCCAGCAGCGCAGCTCCTATACACACTATTACAAGAGGCCAGAGGACATCCCACTGCCACCAACTAAAGAGACCGAGATTGTTAAGAAGGAAGACGCTACCCAGGGCGATTAGCGTTACGGAGATTATGAGCCTTCCTCTCCCTTTCCGTCCGTTGACGTGGGACACAGTGCCCGCGGGGGAGTCGCTCCCCTGAACGCTCTCTTCGATTCGTTCGCCCGCCGTTTCGCGCACCCCTTGTGCGTTAGTGGTCATTAAAACCTCCTTCTTTGAATGGCCTATTAATCTGACCGTGCCGACTACTATCCGTTGAGGTGCAAGGTCTTCCTAGCACTCCTAAGCAACGCTCCGCTATATGGTAGTGGCTGTGGTAATATAGTCAATCTTGATTCGAGAATCAATATAAATGACGCACAACAATCGGTTCCTGTCCGCGGTCGAGGCTGCTCACGAACTCGACGTGGTCGTCCTCACCCTCTACTCCTACGTCAGGACGACGGTATCGTATTCGACTGAAAACTCGGGATTTAGCGAGAGATGCGACTTTCAGGGCAGAAGCGCCCCGCGAGAATCGCTGTAGAGCGATTATTGGGAGGACCGCAATACTGTAGCATACCAGTTTTGCACGGTGTTACAGGCGTTCGCTGGCATGAAGCAGCCCGTTTCACGGCAGAGACTCCAGTATCCGCACCGCCTTTGCCAACTCGTCACCCGCAAGTTCACCCGCTTCCTGAAAGTCGGGAGCGTCCGGCGCAAAGTAGGCGACCGATCCGCACGCGAACTCGTACATATTCGCCGACCGGCCACCCGTTGCGTCCCGCAGCTCATCCACACCCTTCACAAGCCGTCTCGATTCCTGCTTGAGTACTGCTACCGCTTTCCTGGCTTCTCGCCACGCTTTGCAGTTATCGCCGGTGTTCCGACGGCAATGCGAGCAGTTCCTTATCGCGTCGAAGCCCTCCAGCACCGGCACGGCATATAGGCGAGCGCTCGTGTGCCTGCGCATGCCGTAGAGTTCCGACCGGACATCGCGCGGGTTCACCCTGTCCTGGCAGTCCTCTGATGATATGTCGGTATCACTCGCGGGCCTGCCGTCGCACAGACGAGTATGGGCGCGGTCCTCGATGTGATGCTCGACTGGATTGAAGTGGATCACTTCAGTTCAGGCTCCACCCTGTCGGGGCAGTCAGCGCGGATGCAAGCTTTCATGGTATTTCCTTGCATCGTGTACTCTTGAATTGGGAGATCTATTCGCGTCAGGAAAGTAATCTCTGAGCTAATAACCCGTGGCTTCGAGGATTTTCTCGAACTGACACTTGTAGGTAAACATCAGTTGCTTCCTGGGCTTCGTGGGACCTGCCCCCTTTTGAGGCCGCTTCAGAGTTTCATCAAGCACGACAGAGCCTATTAGGTCTCTTCTATCGAGAGTTGCGGAACTCTGAGCTGCCAAATAACACGGATACTGTCGTTGATCACAATGTCGCCCCATCTAATCATTGTCACGACTCGCTTGTTCTTCTAGGAATCTCTCAATTACTTCTGTTGGAGAAGGCATTGTCACTTCTGCTCTCAGTGCTCTACTTAATTCCTCGACAGTCATCCCCAAGGCTTCCACATCTATATCGCCATCTCGTATTGGCAGCCTTTTGGTCCAATCCACAGCCTCCTTAGTGTACTGATTCATTGATTCTCGAATGAAGTCACTGAATATCGCGTCTGCCTCCGTTCCTTTCTTTCGCTTCCAAGCACCGAACTGTCGTATTGCGTGCTCGATCGGCTCCCTAGCAATGCCTCCTATTTGGTCGAGATAATCTGTGCAATCAGAAAGTACCATATCGATTTGCGGCGCAACGTGAAGACAATCATTTGGGATGTCGCTGGCGCACGGGTCTACGATAGTCAGATGGCGCTCGCTATTAAACTCCAACCACTCCCGTATCACTTGGTTAACATGTCGGTCCCCGAATCCATAGCCGATGCTCACCAGCGTAGTGATGTGATTCAGATATGTCCTGAAGTATTCCAGAAATTCACTTGGTATCACTTGGCTATGATGCGGGTCGAACTTGTGTGCACCAGCCAGAATAGATCGACGTAAGAACTGCATCTCTCCAGAATCATCGGCATACATAATTTCATTGGGAGTCGTTATCACTCCATTAGGCCATCCAGGTTCGATATATTTCAGCTCTTGATTGGCAATGCGGAGGGACGATAACACGCCCTGAACGCCTCCGCCATTTGGAAGCAGTTTAAGCACGTCTCTTCCATCACGAAAGGTGAACATGTCGAGCGATCCGTGGACCTTAAGCAGGTTTATGCCCGTTTGTCCTACGTTGAAGAAAGGCAAGCCTCGTGTCTTAAGAACGTCTGCAGGTAGAACTTCTGCCGTCAAGTATCCTGCCACGGCTCCGTCCGGACTCCGTCTAGGTAGTCGAATCATTTCCTCGGTAAATCCTGACCTTATCGGTATGCCAACATCTGCGGCGAAGCACTCAATGATAAGGTCGTGGTTTAGTGAGAATATCCAAAGTGGAGCATTCTTTTCCGAAAGTGGCTTAATGCCATCTAGATGGCGGATATTTCTCTCGATGTAATCAACGTTGCGGAGGTGACGCTCCTGCAAAAGGGAGTAAATGATGTCCATGAGAAACAGGTACATGCCGTTGTAGGGCTGCAAAGCACCGGAATGTCTTCGACTTTGTACCCGTAGGTGTCCAAGGATGCTCTCGTAATGCATATCCTCTCGATCCAACACGGACGCAAAATCCTCAATTATGTGGTCCGGATAGTCAAATCCCGGTCCACCACGTCGCCAATGACGGTTGAGTTCGCGAAGTTTTTCGGGCGTCAGCCAATTCTTGAGTTCCCGAGTTAGCTCCAAAAGGAGAGGCATACCGAGATCGTAAGAAGCACCTGCTCCAAGTAGTAATCCAGTTAAGTTGCTGCGGTGGCTTAGGCCACCCGGGGGAATCCGTTCACTCATGAGACAAGACACATTCTTAGACGGACAGAACTCCCAATCGCCGATGGAGATGAGTCGTACATGCTTTTACCGTATTTCCTTGCATTGAAGGTAAGTAGTGGCTCGGGGGTTGCGAGGATTCCCTCCACTATCGGCATGGCGCCGCGCCCGCTGCACCCCAATTTGATAATCTCCGGGGGGTCCTAGAGCGTTAGAAACACTTGTAGCTGATCCTCGTGCGTTGTGTTACCCGGTTGCGGTGGTCGCTGGCGTCAGGTCGGCGAGCAGGTCAGCGCCAGAAGGATTCTCGCTGGCTAGCGAGTTGACGGGAGAACACCCATGGGTTTGTCTCCAGCGTCGATTGCTTCAAGCCTGTCAGCCAACCTATCCAGATCACGGGAGTGCATGCGGATCTGTCCATCGCTTATGATGCGACATTCAATGTTGGTGATGGTCTCGATGCCGTCCCGACGCAGTGAACCGGTTGCGTCATAGAAGAGAAGGGTACTTCCTCCGTACATCCAGTCGGCCTGGAAGCTAGTAGGATGACGTGACTTGAAGCTCGCGAAGGACGGGAGGTCTTTGAAGTTGGCGTCTTTGGACTCTTGCTGTGAAACAATGATCACTGCGAGGTCCAACGACGACGGCCTCAGCACCCAGTCTCCGTGGCCGTGGCTCGCTGACGTAGGGCCGTTTTCAAATATCTCAGCGCCGCGCCTACGAAGCCGTTCAAGCCCTGAGAAGTAGTAGTAGCAGTCCACGATCGCCTCGACCAGATAGGGCATGAAAGTCGGATACGGGGTGTTCCCTTTGATAAGGTTGGCGCCCTTCAAATTGCTGGACTCTGGCAGCATGGTAGTGGGCTCGGCGTAGAACTTGGCCTCCTGGTCGGCGCCGCGCTTGCCTCCGTAAATGTCGGCGTACGTGCCCAATATGTTCGGGATATTGGGAGCATCAGCGCCAATGGATGTGAGCCCCACAACTAGCTGACACCCGCCGAAGCAAGACTCGATAGCGGCTCGATGCTCAGGGCATAGACCATCATAGAGTTCCACTAGGTCGTGTGATCGCGGTTGTTCGCCCTTAGAGCGCAGAGTAAACGCCTTCATCGCCAGCTCGGCTGCCGTGACCAGCAATAACAGCGACGGCATGACTTCGACGAGTGTCTGCGGCAACCGTCCAGGCTGCAAGAGCACCCTGTTCTGTTTCAGATACTCCTTAGCGAACTCCGTCATGAGGTCAGGGTCACCGTATTGGTCGACGCCTGTGCCCGTTTGGATCCTGGCCTCGGACATTGGCCACAGTACGCCCTGCTCGACCCTGTGCGCGAAGGAATAGTCGACAAATGCTTTCCTGCTGACCGTGTCAGACCACAATGATATGTATCCCTTACGCAGACCATTCGTTTCAGGCTTGCTGCCGTCCTGAAGGTGCATGAAGTGCGAGAAGCTCGGTCGATTACGTCCCTGGGTTCGGAATTGGAATTCGCTACGACAAGGCCGACAGGACAGCACGACGACAGCCTGCTCTAGATCGCTGAGTTGCGGTATCCCGAGACGGAACCTACTAATGGGGTCCAATCTCAAATCTTCGTTTCCGCACTTCGGGCATGCGACGCTCATGACGCGCCTCCTCCAGACCATGAGCAGTGTGAGTTAGCCCAGACCTGTCTTCTCCATAAAGTAGCATGATACCAAAAGAGTAACGCGGCAGGATCGGCGACTGGTGAAGTTCCTAGCGGTGTGTTCGCTGGACTGGCACGGCGAATGATCGGGCAGTATCGCAGGTGGGCGTTGTCGTCTATGATGCCGTGCAGCCTGCACCTGCTCCGGGGTCACTGACAGAATCTCTACCCCATGTACCGCGTCAATCATTTTTGCCGGCCTGTTGCCTCATTGGAAAGTGTTACCGTAATTTTGCGGCTTCTAATTGTCGCCCACGGGTATGATGCTCCCTCGGTCAACCTCATTTATTTCATTCTGTTCGGCAGAAGCATACACCAACTGCTTCGCCACGACGATGCGCCATTGGCGAACTCTGCGCTGAAGCGTTCTGAGCTGACGCCTGCTGTAACGGTTGGGATAACTGGCCATCAGCCAGTCAAGCAGCTCGGCAGCTTTCAAGTCGGTTGCTGCTGAAGCCAGTCCAGTATTTCGCACCATAAGCCCTCGAAGGGATCCGGTCGTGTGCGCTGCCCGCGACGTGTTCTTTTCTTCGGCACGTGCGTAGGACGAACCTCATCCTGTCGCCATAGCTCGGGCAGACTGCTCAGGAAGTGGTCCAGACTCTCGCTTTGCGGCACACTCGCGGAGTCAGTCGCGTTGATGGTGGCAAGCGCAGACTGCGCCTCCCGTATCGTGTGCAGCAACGATACAGGGTCAACTCAGCGCGACTGCTCGTCAGCACCGTCTTGGTCTCCTCGCTCACGTCATCGCGCCACAGCAGACGGTCGCAGGGAGTGGCGGGCGGGCTGTATCTCTTCTTCACGCTCCCACCCTCCCGACTCCGCTCCAGCAGCTGGAATGAGGGCTGGAAGTGGTTCACGTACAACCGCATCGCACCATACAGGTGCGCCATAGTCTGACCGGCCATCGGTCCGGAGTAGCGCTCGTGTCCCACGAAGCGGCGTACCACGGAACTGTTCTTCTGCTCTATCCACGCCTGGTCGTTCTTGCGGTACGCCCGCGAGCGTGTGAACTCGATGCCCCGCTCTTCGCAGTAGCTCAGCAACGTCTCGTTGATGAACACGCTGTCGTTGTCGGAGTTTATGCCCCGGATCGGGACCGGGAAGACCCGAGAGACTGCTTCCAGTCCCACCACCAGGGTCTGCTCGCACGCCAGCAGTGGAATCGCCTCCGTCCAGCCCGAGCACACATCGGTGACCACCAGGCTGCTGATGTACGATCCCGCAACCGTGCCGCCGCAGTGCACCACCAAGTCTATTTCCAGATAGCCAGGCTCAGGCTCCTTCCAGTCGGAGAAAGTGCGCACCGGGATGCGACTTCCCATCTTCCTCTTCTGCTTACGCTTCCTGCGACTGCCCGCCTGCTCCCTGATGGGCCTGAGCAGCCTGTATATGGTCGCGGCGCTCGTCGAGAACAGCCGCCGCCGTACTCCGGGGTCGAGGTCAAGATGACCGTGCCTCTCCAGTGATTCCACCATGCTGGGCAGCGCCTCCCTCACGGCCTCGTCGTAGATGCGTTGTCCCTTTGGAACGCTCCGGACAGTCGGCTCATCGCCTCGCCTCAGGAGCCTGAGCGCGTGCTTTCTGTGGCAGCCTGCTATGGCTACGAACTCGTCTAGCATCCGGCTCTTGTCCTTCTTTGATGCCTCTCTGTACCGGTTGCGAATAGCCCTGAGTACCTCAGTCCTTGTCACTGTGCTGATCTCTCCGACCATCTGCTTGCCTCCTCAATCTGGGTAACATCATTGTGAGGCAATGACCTGATTTCGGTAACATCCTGCGTAATGCCAATTGTTACGGCCTATCCAATCGCTTAGGTCAAAGATCAATGCGGTTGCTAAGAAGGGTCGTAACAACCTCAAAATCGTCTTCGGCTGATTCCGAGACGTAAGAGTTAGAAATTGGATGTTCTTCGGTGCGATAAGCATAGTACGTGTTGAAGGGCCATTCACGGTGCGTGCTTGCAGTCCAATCGATGAGAGTCTGTGAAACGCGACTTGTAGTAATAGTTTCCAACTGTTCAAATTCCTTAAGGCTCAGAACCAACGGACCATATAGATTTGCATTGCCTAGGTCAGACGAGTCAGTCAGTAGAGTTCTAAGCTGCTCCAAGAACAAGCCCATTGAGGGGAATGGGTCTGTGACAACGATGACAAAGATCCACGCAGTCACATCCTGTGGCGATAAATTTGGCACTGTGCGACTGCCGTTCAGCAATTGACGGGCAAAGTTCAACTCTTGGTTGAAGCCCTCTTCGATCTTACTTTTGAGATCCTCTTCGAATGCTTGGATGTCGCCTTCGACTATGCTATCCCTATACCTAGGTCGTCCAACCTTGAATTCGAAGAGTGTACATCGCATGGTTCTACTGCCTATAGTCTCAATCAGCAGGCTGTCAGGGTTTGACCCATTAACTGATGAATAGTCCGCCTCCGACAACAAACGGATCTGTCGCCCAGACCTAATCTGTTCAAACTCGACTCGCCGCAAAATATCGCTGCCATACCTCTCATGAAGTTCCCCGAAAAAGGTCTGGAACAGGCGTCGATTCGGCGTTTCATTAGGATCGTTGGACAGCGCGTCGTGTATGTCCCAGTACAGACCACAGGTAAATCTTTGAATTAGCAATTGTCCAGAAATGCCAACTACGCTGCCATCGCTTAGCCTGATTACAGGCTTCCTCAGTAGGATTCCGAGGTCGACAGGATTCCCAATACCGTCAGCGTAACTGGACTGGTGGTGCTCTTTGACTTCGTCATCGGACGTCGATATCATCTGCAGGATTCGGTTCACTTCTTCTCGGTCTAATTGCGTGTCAGCGAAGTAAATCTCAGGGTTCAGACAGACTGGCTGTGATAAGATCACGCCATCGCTATTTGATTGGACTGAGACTGTCGAACTAAACAAGGCAAACAGAACTGCCTTGAATGTGTCCAACTTAATACCTAGCTCGTCGGCAAGAACCTTGTGAATGTCCACCCAGGTGTTGAAGTCACTCCGATTTTCTGGCGCGGCCAGTCGACCGAATAGTTCTGCGTAGCGACCTATTAGGTTCATTGGATTCTCGCCTTGGACAAGAGAATAGCCCTGTAAGGCGGTTCTCCTGAGAGCAACAATTAAATCTTCTAGACTTTCGTTCGGGCCTATAGCAGAATCTCCTCCAGGGTAGAAACCGTTGGTCATCAACAGTAGTTTGAGCAACTGGTTATCGGTTATCTGGGTCCCGTTTGTGTCTCGGGATGCAAAAGTGCATATGAGCTTTATGGCGAGCAGCAGTTGCCACCGCGAGAAGAAAATGAAGGGAGGTCTTTCCTGCGATAGTCTGCTTGCGATCCGAGACGCCGTCGAGGAGGGGAAAAGGACACTAACGCGATGGTCTAAATCTCCATAGGTTGCCTGTTCTTTGACGTCGCAGATCTGCAGCAAACCGACAAGGCGCGGCAGGATACTGCCCAAGGACATTTGCCTTATGGCATCAATGAGTTGGGTCTCCGAAACATTCTCTCCGTTCAGCGTTTTCCACGTGAGTGGAACCCTAGCGCTTCTCTCATAGATTGATTGCAATTGATTCATCAACGGTTATACTCACCCTTAGAAATGTAAGGCCATGGGGGGCCTTCTGAGGAAATACCAAGCATTCCGTGAATTTTACCGCATAGGAACGACCGAAGAACGACATCCCTGTCGCTCGATTCGGGAATGCTGTATCCAGTCTGCCTCTGAAAACTACGCGCTCTCCAACCTGAAGGTATTCCAGCTGTTCATTCGCCACCGCCCGGGAGTCTAGATACTGGTCTTCCGGCGACTTTAACTGCAGCAGGGCTTCTTCAAGCTGAACCGCATTTACGTGAAACTGAAAACTCCTGTTACACGTCAATCATTTTTGCCGGTTGCGTCAGTAGTTTTTGCCGCCTTTGCTCCTTGTCTGACTGTTGATTTCAAGCTGTATAGCTGCGACAACCTGTAGTTGACGCGACAGCCCGTTGCCTCGACTTTGTACATCAGAGTAATCGAAGCAAGCAGATATACAGACGCTCAGGCTGCGTAGGCAAGGGAATCCACAAGACGATTGAATAGAGGCAGAGGGACTTTCGCCACATCAGACTCGGACGGGGATGTGGATAAAGTCTGAGAAGCAAACCACAGGTGCCGGCGCACCAGCGCGATCGCATCGATGAAGGTGGGCTCACACTTGGCATACCAGGCGCACGAACGCAGGGCAACCGGGCGTTCCTGCCGCAGCAACCCGGCGGCGAGAGTAACCCAGGAGAACAGTCCCAGCAGCAAAGGCGTGGTGCGAGAGATAGCCTTGTCGGACCACTGGCGCTGAGTCTCTACTCCAAGGTGGGCGCGTACCTCCTGGAAGGTGACCTCGATGCGCCAGCGCAGTAGAAACCATTGGACGATCTGAAGGGGATCGGCCTCAGTATCGGTGCAGACCAGTGCCTGAGTCCTCATCTGGCAGAGCGGGTCTCTGATCAGCACCCATCTGATGTGTACGGGAGGTCGTCCCCAGCGATACCAGACTGCGGTCTCGGATGTAATCTCCAGTGTGCGCGCCGGTCCGTCCTTCCAGGGCACAGATACCCGGGTCCAGGACACATCGGGGTTGTCCAGGAGTTCGATGGGAGAGGGCAGTCGCTGTCCCTTCAGGCGTGGTCTACCTATCTGCCCGGGCATTCTGGGTGGAGCGGGCTCGAAGAGCGCAGCATCAAGCCTGAGTCCGCTGATGAAGGTGACTGGCTGGCGCAGGGACTGGCAGCTGTGCAGGAGTTCGAGCGCTGCGTATCCCCTGTCGGCCACGACGACTATGCGCCGGTCTGGCAGCCAGCGGCGCAGTTGGATAATCATCTGTCGTGCCCAATCCGTGATCTTCTTGTGTGGGCGTCCCACCTTCTGATGATAGCTCTCTGCCGGAGCCAGTGCAGTCATAACGGGCAGTGCCCACGTGCGATTCGCCCAGGGGATATGCGCCAGCCACATCAGGCTGACCCAGCGCAGTCCGCTCGCCCTCACCAGGTGGGACTCGCTTGAGCGCACGGCGTCTCGGAACACTCCCTTGGCGCTGATGCGACTGCCGCGTCTGCGTTCCAGCGTCTCGTCTATCCCGAACACCAGTGGTTCCCCATCTTGAGCGAGATGCTCAACTAGGAGCATAAGCAAGACACGGCTCATCTGCAGCGGGGACCAGACAGCTCGGTTGAGCACCTGATGATACTTCGCGAAGCCGGCATCGTCGCTGAGACCCATTACGCGCAGGGCTGACGTGACGGTGCGCTTGCGCGGGGCGAGGATGGCGCCGACGAGCAGTAGTTGCGCCTTTGACCAGGTTCTATCTCGAAAGAGAGTTGAGAATGGTCGGAGTACGGATATAATGGCATCGGGCAGGGTGAGCATAACCGGACCTTCTTGATGGGGTGGTTCGGTCATCTTACCCTGTTCTTATATCTTGTCTATACTCCGTATGAAATGTGCAAAGTCGAGTTATCATATCGCATATGCACATATGGGGGCCCCAGTTGGCAGGGTCCTTTCGTTTTCGTCCCGTCGTCAATCTCTCGTTCACTCTGAACTTGTCGAACCACGAACGGACTTGTCCAGAGACATCGGAAAGCGAGAAGGCCCTGCTGAGGCGGCTATGCCGTGCTAGGATGTTCGCACAGGAGGGCTTCCAGAATGACCACGACCATTACAGATACAACCATTGTGACTTGCGACCCGCAGCGGGCGGTGCACTACGGTGCAGGGATGGCTATAGAGGAGGGACGTATCGCGGCGATTGGGCCTAGTGATGAGATCGAGGCACGCTATCCTGACGCGGATCGTGTCGATGGGCGCGGGCGGGCGGTGTTTCCGGGTATGGTCAACTGCCATACTCACATGCTCGCCACTGCCGACCGGGGCATACTGGAGGACTTCGGGTTTCCGACGACGCTCAGGTTTCCGACGACTGGCCGGGGGCTGCTGGACCCGGAAGAGCGCAACGTGTTCAGCCTACTTGCGGCGGCGGAGTCAATCCGTAGCGGGGGGACGACTCTGCTGGAGATCTCGGACCGCATTCCGCAGTATGCCGACAGCCTCGCCAATGCGGGCCTTCGGCTGTTCCTGGCCGAGAACTTCAACGACATAGACGACGAACAGTTCGGGGTAGGCCGCTACGAGTTCTCGGAGGCCAAGCTGGAGGCAGGGCTTCAGCGGAGCGCTGACCTCATATCGTCGTGGCATGGACAGCACGATGGCCGTGTGCAGTGCTTCGTGGCTCCACACGCGCCGGATCTGTGCTCCCCTGCCCTGCTTCGGAGCGCGGTCGAGCTGGCAGACCAGCACGATCTGAGGTACACCATCCATCTGTCCCAGAGCTCGCTGGAGGTGGAAGGGGTAATGAGGACGCGCGGGGTCAGGCCGACGCAGTACCTGTTCGCCAACGACTTCCTGAGCGACAGGCTGGTGGTCGCGCACTGTCGCTACGTGGACGACTCGGAGGTCGCGCTTCTCGGACAGCATGGCGTGGCGGTCTCCAACAATCCGGCAATCGCCGCCCGGCGCGGAGCGGCAGCTCCGGCGTTCGAGTTGCAAGCCGCAGGGTGTCCCATCGGGATGGGGTCGGACAACATGGCCGAGGACATGGTGGAGGTGGTGCGGTCCGCGCTGTTCCATGAGCGTGTCAGGAGAAACGACGAGATGTGGCCTCAGCCGGAAGACGTACTCGACTGGGCAACCATCGGCGGCGCGAGGGCGCTGGGCGTAGCCGACGAGGTCGGCAGCCTGGAAGTGGGCAAGAAGGCTGACCTGTTCATGGTCGATCTCAGACGGTCCCACCTGGTGCCGACGCTAAGGGTCGTCTCGGTGTTCGTGCACCAGGCACAGGGGGCAGACATCAGCGACGTCATGGTCGAAGGCAACTGGATCATGCGGGACAGTCGCATCCTGACGTTTGACGAGGACGATGTGATCGCACGGGCCGAGGCGATTGGACACAAGGCCTGGAGCCGCATCGTGGACGAAAACCCGGACGTGCCGTTCCCGGTGCGGCTTCCACCGGGGCCTCTAGTGTGAGAGCGAGCCTGTATCAATTTAGTCGGAGGCCCAACCGTAGGGGCATCCCTTGTGGGCGCCCTGAGCACGACGACCAACACGGGCAACCACAAGGGATTACCCCTTCATGCGTATGACCGACCAAACTGGTACAGCACCTGTGAGAGCAGGGTCTTTTCATTATGGACAGACAGGGTTAGCCCCCACGAGTCTGAGCGGTATGTCAGGTCGTGCCGCGTTTCTTCTCAGCGCCGCGGCGATGTTGCTGTTGCCAGCGATTCTCAACAGGCCAATCACCGTGTTTCTTATGGTGGAAAGAACCTGGGGAGCGGACTCTCTAGTGCGCCCCGAGATCGCGGCTCAACAAAAAAAGTTGGTAGGAACTCTGTCCGATGACTTAACGGGTGCAGTGGAGTCTAGCTTGGGTGAAGTCCCAGAGGGCTGGATTCGAGTGTGCGGATGTGCCTGTGGAGTACGTGCATTACTACATGGATAATGTCCACAATCTGCATGCATTCTTAAGCGACTATCCATCAGTCACTCGAAAGCAGGTATTTGCGGCGATCGAGGAGAGGCTGCAAGAGGAAATTGACAGCATACTCAACAGCGACAGGTTGTACGTGAGCGGCACGCCACGATTTAATGGAACTAGGATGACCGTCTATACGATGTTCAATCACCTGGCGGCCGGCGATAGCATAGCTGAGTTCGTGTCCCATTACGACACGTCGGTTACGGTTGAACAGTGTGCGAAGCTGGTCCGGTTGGCAAAGTTGCTTGTGGAGTTCTACGCCTACAAGATCGCATTCGATCGAATGGATGACAATCTGCAAATCGACGAAGGGAAGACCGGGAGGAGCCCTGATGGATAAGTTCATGGAGGCGGCACTCGATGAGGCGCGTTCTGGCGCAGCCGAACACGGAATCCCGATCGGGGCAGCTCTCGCGGACGGGGACCGGCTTGTCGCTACCGGCCGTAATCGCAGGCTGCAAGACTCGGCCTCGATCATGCACGCCGAGATCAACTGTCTCTACAACGCCAGTCGGAAAGGAGTGCAGAGCTTCCGCGGGATGACGATGTACTCCACGCTGATGCCCTGCCACATGTGCGCGGGCGCCATCGTGCAGTTCGGCATAACGAAAGTCATCTGCGGAGAGTCGAGCAATTTTCCTGAGGCCAATGGACTCGACACCTTGAGGCGGCATGGCATCGAAGTCATCGACTTGGAACTAGATGAAGCCGGATCGCTGCTGGGCACATTCATCGGAGAGAACCCCAAGCAGTGGAACGAAGACATAGGAAGGTAGGCGGTAGTGTCAGCAGAGAGCCTGAAGCCAATCATCTGGCCAGAATGGCCAGACTCCGTCAGGTAAATTGAAGCAGCTAACGGTGGTCGCTAGAGGGGTTTGAACGCCTTCGGTCTGCTCATTACAACTTACTTGTTCTCAATGCGGAGCGTCGCCACCATTCGCGGCCATTGAATAGCTGGCTTGCATGCAACTCAGGACGGTCGGGGTGTCCCAGGGAGTTGACAAGATTATCCAACTCGGTTTGCAGCCAATGTGTCTGCCGCTCAAACAGGGCGATTCCTGCCAAAATGAAGTGTCTTTGGCTACTGTCCGTTACAGACCCGGCTTCGTCCAGGTAAAGTAGGTGCATGAGAAGTCACTAAAAGAAAAGGCAGCTAGGCAAGAACCATGTCTTGGCGGGCAGCATATCGGCGACCCTCCCAACTGCTACCTCAAATGTAACATCACGGTACGCCTCAGTCTATTTGAAAGGGACGGTGTAGGGCTGGGCACAATTGCCACACTTTACTAACTTCCCCCTTGAAGGGGGAAGTTAGGATGGGGTGAAACGAATTATGCGCAGCACCAACAGACTATGGTCGCAGTGTCAGGCGTTCGGTGACTAACCGATTCATGCTGACACCTGCCTCGGCGGCGTCCATTGCCAAGGCGCGGTGGGTCTCCGGCGGGATGCGCAGAGTAATCGTTCCACTGTAGCGGCGCGTGGCCAAGGGCTCCGGGACTGGAATGTCCTCTTCCCGATTAAGTTGTACGGCGTGGGCCACCAAATCTCGAATCCCTGTCAGGGCCTTTTCCGGTGTATCGTCCAGGTGACTGAGTAGGCCGAATTCGGCGCACAGCGCGACGTATTCCTCGTCCTCATCTGACCAAAATACCCGGTAGGTGTAGCGATCAATCAATTCAGCCATACATTTCCTCCAGTTTGTCGATTGCCTTGAGCACCTGACGGACCTGATAAGGTTTGGCCATGCCCCGGACGGGCTGGATATTCACCAACGGCCTGCCCTGCCAGGGCATCCTATAAAAGAGGTGACTGCCTCTCTGCCTCGGTTCCCCGAAGTAGTGGTTACAGACTCGTCTGAGGTCATTGAACCGGACGTTCCGAGGGTTTCGGCGCATATCTGCGACGGTTTTGTCCATGTGTTTATGATGGCGTTAATGCAATCATATGTCAAGGATGGCGCTAGCAGGTAGAAGTGGACATAATTGCCGTTCATCTTATCCTTGGCCCCTTAGGGGAAGGTTGGAGCCTGTCCTGAGCTTGCCGAAGGGAAGGGGATACGACGAATTATGTCCAGCCCTAATTTCGTTCCAGAGGGCTTGGTGGCTTCGATGAGTCCTGAACGTAGTCAGGGCTTTGTGCAATTTCGCCTAGCCGGTACGTGGCGGCAATGGCTCGTCAAAGGGCTCACCGTTCGAGTGAGCTTCGCGCTTCTTCTCAAGATACCTTTCAAGCTTGCCTCGGTATTCGCTCCCTTCCGGTTCGGCTGCAATCCTTTCTCGAACATCGGCTTCTGCCCGACCTTTAGCCAGGGCCTTGTCCACAGCCCTTTGAGTTCGCTTGTCGATCCAGGTTTTGGTCATTTCGTGAAGTGCGCGTCCGGCTCCAATCATGAGGTCCGCTCCTGTTGAGGCCATACCGGAATTCTTCACTATCTCATCAAAGCCTTTCAGCACTTTCCCGCCGACCGGCGTGAATACCGGCGACTTCAGCTCGATGCCGGAAAACCAGTCTTCGCCAAATCGCTGTAGAGGCCCTGTCTTAAGGCCGTACGACTCATGACGCCACTCTGCCAAAGTACAGATGTCGCTGCGCTTCCTGGTGATGCGACGGATGGGAAATTGGTCCAGCATCGCTCTAGAATTCCTCCCGGAACTATTCTTGGGGCCTGCCCGTGTCTGCTATGCTGGAACGAGGCAGACAGCCTTGGACGTGAGCAACATGGCGTAGACCAACATCAACCTCGAGGTAGAGATACACGTGGCCAACAGAGGCGACAACCTCTATGCCGCCACGATAATGCCGTTCCATGTAACTGGCTACGGTGACTCGTTTGACAGCTCGATTGGCCGCGCCAAGGAAGGACTGAACCACCTGCTTGAGGCATACGAGGCAGATGGCAAATCGGAACATTTCCTGGACGAAAGTGACATCGAGTGCTCATTCACAGACGAAGCGCCGGTTGTGAACAGGTCAGTACGACGGGTGAAGGAACGGATTGCTTATGCTGGATAGCCATCGAGAGGAATTCAGCAGTCACGCACCGCCGAAGCTGCTGGAGCAGATGCGCAGGATAGCTGAAATGGAAGGTCGGGACTTTGAGTCCGTTCTCGAGAACGCCATGCGTGCTTACACTCAAAACAATAAGGATGAGCTTCTGCGCCACGAAGCCCTGAAGGGCTTAGAGACGAGCTTCGAGAGGCATGATCAACTGGGCAAACTGCGTGGTAAGACCTGATTCAAAAGAGCAGCAGCAAATCAGTGTTTTCCGGAAGGCCCGTCCGTCATCAGGCTATCCGGCTGATGGCGCGCTCGGGGTGCTTTGATGTAAGTCGAGGGGACTCTGATGTTACGCTCAGGTATACACTACACTTCGGTGTCACGCACAATCTTGCCATCCCTCCAAGTCTCCACATATCCCTTAGTATCTATCGCGCGCTGGCGTGCTTCGATGGCCGCGCGCTTCATAGCCGCATCGACCCCTTTGAAGAAGGCATCATTCTCCTCCTTCGTAGGAACCCCAGTTGTTTTGTTTTCCTTGTCCATGACTGCTCCATTCTGAGACTATTCGCGGAATCCTTTCTGAAGAATCATATGGTGCTCGGGATATTTTTGGAAGTCATATGAAGGGGCGGAGAGTGTCACATGAGAGATTAGGAAGTGGCAAATTGTGGCCCATACTAACTGCGTTATAATTAGACTTATACTGTTGCTGCTTAGCGATTCCGTCCACACTAACTGATCAGCGAAAAGCAACCGTCTTGATTGTCAAGGCCTGGGAGCGGTCGGATCCCAGTGCGCGCCAGTCCTGGCCATAGTGTTGAGGATGGTCAGTAGCTTCCGTGCGCACGCAGTGAGAGCCACTTTCTTCGGCTTGCCTGCGTCCAGCAGCCGCTGGTAGAAGTCGCGTAGCACCGGGTTCCACCGACTGGCCACCATCGCTCCCATATACAACGTAGAGCGTACTGTAGCTCGACCTCCCCACACGGATCGCTTCCCCCGATGTGGACCACTATCCCGATTGAAGGGCGCGACACCAACCAGAGCCGAGATCTGCTTGCGGTTCAACGTACCCAGTTCCGGCAGGTACGCAAGCAGTGTCAGAGACACCTGCGGTCCCACGCCAGGAACGCTGCGCAGTAGGTCGTCCTTCTCACGCCATACAGGACTACGCTGTATCTTCTGCCGCAGGTCTGTATCCAGGTCGTCTAGCTCCTGCTTCAGCCAACCGATATGTGCCTCGATGCGGGGGCGGACCTCTGGAACTGCACGACTCAGACGGTGCTTTTCCGCTACGAGTATGTCCACCACTTGGCGCCTGCGCGCCAGCACGGCCCCAAGCGCCTGCGTGTCGTCGTCCCGCAGGGGCCGCGTTGACGGACGCACCGCTTCCCCGAAGTGAGCCAGAACCTGAGCATCCAGCCTGTCAGTCTTCGCCAGGCGGCCTGTAGACTTGGCGAAGTCCCGTACCTGGCGGGGGTTGACGACAGCAACGGGCAAAGACCCCGCGGCCAGAGCTGCCACCAGAGGGAGCTCCAGACCACCCGTGGACTCTGTAATCACACAAGCCGGCTTGAGATCCTTAAGTTGAGCCACAAGATCATCGATGCCGACTCCGTCGTAAGACGCGCTCCAGCTCCTTCCAGTGGGGCGTACCGCGACATCTACCTGCTCCTTGGACACATCGATGCCCACATAAATAGATTCCTGAGACATGCTCGCCTCCTTCATACTGGCCCTGCCTTGTAAATACGGGCTTGGCTAGCCCAGGCAACCGTTCGGACTCTTCTGGAATGAGTGCGACGACCCTCGCTTTTCGACGGCCTCCTACGACCAATGTCCGGTCGGTCTGTCGCACTCGGAACCTTCTTCATTAAGAATTATCCCATTACATGTCAAAGATACAATGTCCACATGATGGAGCTTGTGACATTGACGCAGCAAGAACAGGCAAGACTTCAGGTACTCAACAACTTACTGGCGAGATATATGACAACTGAGCAGGCAGCGACACTTATGGGAGTGAGCACACGCCATACCAGGCGCATACTGGCGGCATATCGTAAGGAGGGAGCAGCCGCACTCGCTCACGGCAACAGAGGTCGCAGACCGGCCAACGCTACACCGAAGACGACATCGACAGGCGTCGTGCGTCTGGCACGAACTCGCTACTTCGGAGTCAACCACACGCACCTGAGCGAGCTTCTCTGGGAACGGGAAGGCATAGACATCGACAGAAGCACATTACGACGCATACTGGTAACTCGACTTTGTACATCAGAGTAATCGAAGCAAGCAGATATACAGACGCTCAGGCTGCGTAGGCAAGGGAATCCACAAGACGATTGAATAGAGGCAGAGGGACTTTCGCCACATCAGACTCGGACGGGGATGTGGATAAAGTCTGAGAAGCAAACCACAGGTGCCGGCGCACCAGCGCGATCGCATCGATGAAGGTGGGCTCACACTTGGCATACCAGGCGCACGAACGCAGGGCAACCGGGCGTTCCTGCCGCAGCAACCCGGCGGCGAGAGTAACCCAGGAGAACAGTCCCAGCAGCAAAGGCGTGGTGCGAGAGATAGCCTTGTCGGACCACTGGCGCTGAGTCTCTACTCCAAGGTGGGCGCGTACCTCCTGGAAGGTGACCTCGATGCGCCAGCGCAGTAGAAACCATTGGACGATCTGAAGGGGATCGGCCTCAGTATCGGTGCAGACCAGTGCCTGAGTCCTCATCTGGCAGAGCGGGTCTCTGATCAGCACCCATCTGATGTGTACGGGAGGTCGTCCCCAGCGATACCAGACTGCGGTCTCGGATGTAATCTCCAGTGCGCGCGCCGGTCCGTCCTTCCAGGGCACAGATACCCGGGTCCAGGACACATCGGGGTTGTCCAGGAGTTCGATGGGAGAGGGCAGTCGCTGTCCCTTCAGGCGTGGTCTACCTATCTGACCGGGCATTCTGGGTGGAGCGGGCTCGAAGAGCGCAGCATCAAGCCTGAGTCCGCTGATGAAGGTGACTGGCTGGCGCAGGGACTGGCAGCTGTGCAGGAGTTCGAGCGCTGCGTATCCCCTGTCGGCCACGACGACTATGCGCCGGTCTGGCAGCCAGCGGCGCAGTTGGATAATCATCTGTCGTGCCCAATCTGTGATCTTCTTGTGTGGGCGTCCCACCTTCTGATGATAGCTCTCTGCCGGAGCCAGTGCAGTCATAACGGGCAGTGCCCACGTGCGATTCGCCCAGGGGATATGCGCCAGCCACATCAGGCTGACCCAGCGCAGTCCGCTCGCCCTCACCAGGTGGGACTCGCTTGAGCGCACGGCGTCTCGGAACACTCCCTTGGCGCTGATGCGACTGCCGCGTCTGCGTTCCAGCGTCTCGTCTATCCCGAACACCAGTGGTTCCCCATCCTGTGCAAGATGCTCGATGAGCAGCATAAGCAAGACACGGCTCATCTGCAGCGGGGACCAGACAGCTCGGTTGAGCACCTGATGATACTTCGCGAAGCCGGCATCGTCGCTGAGACCCATTACGCGCAGGGCTGACGTGACGGTGCGCTTGCGCGGGGCGAGGATGGCGCCGACGAGCAGTAGTTGCGCCTTTGACCAGGTTCTATCTCGAAAGAGAGTTGAGAATGGTCGGAGTACGGATATAATGGCATCGGGCAGGGTGAGCATAACCGGACCTTCTTGATGGGATGCTTCGGCTATCTTACCCTGTTCTTATACTATGTCTATTTCTTGTACCAAATGTACAAAGTCGAGGGTAAGGGCTGGCGTGAACAGTCCTCGTAGTCGTAGGCCCCCGAAGCATCTTGTCCGTCGGCAGCGGATGCCGCGCGAGGGGATGCTGATCCAGGTGGACGGCAGCTTCCACAGATGGCTTGGCAAAGACGGGCCGCAGTTCACACTACTGCTGGCGCTTGACGATGCGAGCGGGACCGTCGTCAATGCCCTGTTCTGTGAGCTGGAGAACACCCGCAGCTACTTTCTGCTGCTCGATGGGCTGATACGGCGTCGCGGCATACCGCTCGCGCTTTATGCGGACCGGCACGCCGTCTTCAAGCACACGCCTTCACCGGAGACTGCCGCCGGCCCCACTCAGTTCAGTCGAGCAATGGACGAGCTCGGCATGCAGCTTATCTTCGCTCTGTCGCCTCAGGCGAAGGGTCGAGTGGAACGCGCCGCAGGAACGTTCCAGGACAGGCTCGTCAGCGAACTCCGACTTGCGGGTGCGGCTACCATCGATGACGCCAACTGAGTGCTGGAGCACTTCCTTCCACGCTTCAACGAACACTTCAAGGTGCTCGCGCAGGAGCCGGAAGTCGCCTATCGCGCAGTGGACGAAGGGATGTGTCTGGAGAGGATCCTGTGCTTCAAGTACCGGCGCAGAGTCGCCAGGGACAACACGGTCAGATACCGCTGGCGCACCCTGCAACTGCTGCCCGGCACGAACAGGCCGACCTATGCCGGAGCAGCTGTGGATGTGCTTGAAGGACTGCACGATAGCTTGGCGGTGCAGCACGAGGGGCGCGACATCCCTTCTCAGGAAGCGCCGCCACGTCCGAGCGTACTTCGCGGCTTCGCAGGAGAACCACACACTCACCCATCATCCATCAGCCTACCAACGGTCTGGGTAGCAAATGGATAGCCAGACTGGCGACTCCGGACACCAACCACGATACTGAGCGGCCGGTCGACACCTCAGGTCGCAATGGCACGAGACGAGTTCGCAAAACTGCGACTCCAACGCGCAGGAAGCCCACGCCGTTGCACACGGCCAGATGGAGGGCGGTGCAGAAGGCGAAGCGCAAGGGACTGTCCATACGTGGGATCGCCCGGGAGCTGAACATACACAGAAACACCTCGAGGAAGTACATGGACGCCGAAAGCCCACCTATTGCGCGCGGGCGCCCGACGTCAACGACATCGTAGTCTGGTACTATGGCAAACTACACCAATGGACAGAATCGCTGCGCACTTAGCCGGACAGAATCGCTGCACAACGACACCACGATAGCCAACAAAGGAGACCGCAATGACTTCCGACCCGGCGACAACCGCCGACCGCGTTCTCAACCTTTTCAATGCAGCCGGACAGACGGAGTACCACGGCGAGCAGGTCTCGCAGCTTGAACATGCGCTGCAGGCAGCCCACCTCGCCGGAGAAGACGGTGGAGACGAGCAGGAAATCATCGCCGCCCTCCTCCACGACATCGGCCACATCTGGCCCGTCGAAGGCCGACAGGTGACCAGCGTTGGCGTCGTCGAGCACGATGAAGTCGGGGCACAGGCCCTCAGGGAGCTGGGCTTCTCCGATGACGTCGCCGACATAGTCAGCGGCCATGTCGCTGCGAAGCGATACCTCGTCGCCACTGACAAGGACTATGCGTCGAAACTTTCCGACGTCAGCGTCGAGTCCCTTCGTCTCCAGGGCGGCCCCATGTCAGCCGGGGAGGTGCAGGACTTTACACGGTCACCCAACTGGCAGTCCATGGTACGCGTCCGCACCTGGGACGATCGCGCCAAGACCCCCGGCGCCAATGTCCCCGGCCTCGAGAGCTACCGTGAACTGATCACGGCCCACCTATCCCGCCAGCAGGGAGGCGACTGACGTTTCCGCTCAACGGTCCGCCATCCAGAAGTCATCATCCCTCTTGTTGAACTTCCCGTGCCCCGCCAGATCGTCCAGCCATACCCAGGTCTTGTTCAGCCACCTCCACCGGAAGTTCCTGATGAAGAAGCGTGGTATCGCATACATCTTGTGTGGCGGTTTGGTCCACGCGCACCTGCGGACGCACGTGCTGCAGGTGCTCCCGACACGGATCTGGAACGTGCTGCACTTCTCTGCATCCACTTTCCACGAGAGCACTCCCGCTGAGTTGCTCTTGGCCAGGGGATCGAAACTCCGGTCGCCCGTTGTGATGGCTTTGGTGCCACACTTCGGAACGCACTTCTGACATGCGTTGCAAAACTCGGTGATGCCCGAGTCCACGGCTCCAGCGGGCTCCAGCGGAAGGTCGGTGAAGATCTTGGAGATACGGCAGCGCGACCCCACCTTTGGGTTGATCAAAAGACCGTGTCTCCCAAGCTGACCGAGGCCCGCGTCGACAGCCAGTGGGATGCTCAGGGCCGTGTCGTTAGCCATAGGGATGGCGTTATACCCCAGCCCTCGTATGAACTCAGCCGTCATCCATAGCGTCGGCGCCATCCGGGCGTATGCCAGTGTGCTGAGTCCCTCGGTAAGAAGAGTCGGTGCATACTCCGTGCCGTCGATGTCCTTACCCCACTCGTGGAGCATCACTACCACATACTTCATCTCCTTCGGGATGACCCGAGTTCCATCTTCGAGGCGAATGGGCTGGTCGTACCGCTCATACCCGGGCTCATCGGAGAACTTGATGGGGTAGGCATCCTTCGTCTCGTCGTCAAAGTAGTGAGAGTACACCCAGCGACGGTCCAGCTCAGCAAAGCCAACCTGGTCCGCCCCGAACATCTGGGCGGCCTTCCTCACAATCTGTGATGCCCCTTCAGGGGAAGTTTCGGGTCGTCCGGTGGGTGAGGGCTCTATTTCAGACTGCCAGGCATTGGCTGGCCTGTCCGACTGGTTCTTCGAGAAGTCCATGAGATTCAGCAGTGAATCTGATGCGTATTCGAGGCTCCACGCAGAGGCACCGAATCCGACGCGTCCCTTCTCAGTGAGCTGTCGCTGCTTGACTTTCAGCTTGTCCCTTTCAGCCTTGGACCGGGCATCCCAGATCATCTGCGAACCCATATGGTCTCTCTGATTGAACCGGACGTACGAGTCCTGCACCTGGTACATTTCGGCGGCCGTGACGTGGCCGTTTGTTTCTGAGTCCTGTTGAAAGTGAGATTTAGCGGGCCGCCGCAGTCCAAGTTTCATTGCATGAATCCTCCTATCAGGTAACGCATTGTCACATGTTGCAGCCTGACCGACTTTTTTGCAAATGCTCCAGTAACCACGAACAGATAAGGACTCGGTAGATATATCCCAAGCCACCGCGTGTCCAAGCTATTGTCAGTGACCGAGGCCGATGGTACAACTGAACTGGCGCCCTTGATCAGAAGAGGTGCAGTTGGAGATCGACCGAGTCGGTCTGCCCTTGACTCGAAACACAAAGGAGACTCTCTTGATTATCGTTCGACGAACCTACACTCCAAAACCCGGCGGGGGAGGACTTCAGCGACACCTCCGGGACCTTCAGACGGCCACGGTTGAGGCCGGCTTTCCTCCTCTGAGCGTGTACCGGAAGGTACTTGGCCCCCACGGGACGATGGTCACCGTTCAGCGCTGGGAATCCGTAGCGGCCTACGACGCATCACGCAACGAGGTCCGCGCCACGCGATCGATAACCGATATCTTCGAAAGAATCTACCCCGCGCTGGCGTCCACGCATGAGACGGAGATATACGAAGAGATCGTGTAGAAGTACTCTAGGACTCGTCAGCGGACAGTCTATGAACATTGGCGAGAGCGACCGGGACGTGGTTCTGCACTGGTCGCGTATATCAGCGCCAAGGATTAAGTCACTGGCATGACCTTCAAGAGCAAGTCCCGTTGAGATCAGTGAGGGAGGTAACCTCAAAGAGTGTGTAAATGGGTCAGACGGTGTAACCTTTCTCCGAACAAAACGGGCTTGAGAACCCAAAGGAGGAGGCACACCGTCCATGAGTAAGAGAACCACTGAAAGCATAGGAAAGTCAAGTCCCGAATGGGGCGAACTGGAGGACTGGCTGAGAGGGAGCATGCAGAATCTTATCCAGCAGGTGCTCGAAGAGGAGGTGACGGAGTTTTTCGGCAGGGCGAAGTCAGCGCGCCGGTCAGAGGCGGACAGCGATAGCGGTTACCGGAACGGACACGGCAGGCCGAGGAAGTTGACGTTGAGTGGTGGGACGGTAGAGTTGAGGAGGCCCAGAGTGCGCAACACCGACGAGAGGTTCGAGAGCAGGCTATTGCCGCTGTTCGCCAAAAGGACCGCCAAGGTATCTGAACTGATACCGCAGCTGTACCTTCACGGGCTGTCTGAGGGAGACTTTGACCTGGCGCTGCGTGGGCTGTTGGGAGAAGATGCGCCGTTGTCGGCAGCTACGGTGGCGCGACTGAAGGAGAGGTGGAACGGTGAGCTTGCGGAGTGGCGCAGTCGTCGCCTCGATGAGCACGAGGTCGTCTACGTGTGGGTGGATGGAGTGTACGTGAAGGCCGGTCTTGAGCGCGAGAAGGCGGCGATACTGGTTGTGATCGGGGCCTTGAGCGACGGAACCAAGACGGTATTGAGTGTTGTTCCGGGCTACAGGGAATCGACGCAGAGCTGGTTGGAAGCGCTCAGGGATCTGAGGGATCGCGGGATGAACTGTCCTAAACTGGTGGTAGGCGACGGTCACCTGGGCATCTGGGGAGCGTTGCGCAACGTGTATCCGGACGCCAGGGAGCAGAGGTGCTGGAACCACAAGATCATAAACGTTCTGGACAAGCTTCCGAAGAGGCAGCACGAGCAGGCCAAGCTGATGTTGCGGGGCATCCCATACGCCGGGAGTCGTGCGGAGTCGGAGCGTCTGAGGTCGCTGTTTTGCGGCTGGTGTCGTGAGCGCTCCTACAACGGGGCCGCTGAGAGTCTGGAGCGTGACTGGGATCGAATGGTGACGTTCTATGACTTTCCGGCTGAGCACTGGAAGCACGTCAGGACGACGAATGTTGTGGAGTCGCCCTTTGCGGCTCTGAGACTGCGCACCGATGCGGCGAAGCGGTTTAAGAGGGTGGACAGGGCGATAGCTGTGATTTGGAAGATGCTGCTGGTGGCGGAGAGCAGGTTCCGGAGGCTGAAGGCGCCGGAACTGATGAGGGACGTCTACCTGGGTGCCGTCTACAAGGACGGAATCGTCGTTGAACCGACACCAGAGAAGGTTGCCGCCTGATCACGTTTACACACATATTGACGTGACCTCCAGTGAGGGGACAGCCAACGAAGCTCCTTCACGGTAATTGGGAAAGTTGGTAGCACTCACTTCTGCGGAAGGCCATAGGGACCACCACGTCATCCTAGAGAGAGGGTCGCGATCACGTCGGGACAGAAGTTGCTTCTCACCAGGGAAGACCTGCCGCATACGCCGTGTGGAACACTGGTGCGAGGTGGTGATCTGGTTATCGAGGAATCACCGACGCGACTATCTGGACGGCGACCTCAGGACCCGCTTCGCGATGTACCACGCGATTGGGCTTCTGGCTGACGCGGTCAGGGTCGCGTTGTCTCAATAAAATTGTTACCTAACTTTAGCTATTGCCTCACGTCGATGTTACCGAAATAAGGTCATTGCCTCACAATGGTGACGCTCCTATACATGTCAAGCGGCTCTATCGAGTATCAGGACAGGTTTCTGTATGATCGAGTAGACTTCACGAGCGACATAGCGTTTGAGGCAGCGGATGACATCGCGCCTGCTCATTCCCTCTGCGGTTCGGCGACCCATGTATGCCTGTGTCCTCAGGTCGTGACGCAGCCTGACGATGACTATGCGATAGAGAGCGGCGTTGGCCTGGCGGTCGCCACCGCGGTTGAGCCGATGCCGGTTGGTCTTGCCTGATGAAGCTGGTATAGGACTCACTCCGCACAGCGAGGCGAAGGCGGCCTCGGAGTGGAGGCGACCAGGATTGCTGCCGGCAGCGACCAGCAAGGCCGCAGCTGTGTCAGTTCCTATGCCAAAGGCCTTGACTAGTGCTGGCGCAGTCATCCAGATGAGCCGTTCAAGCTCGGTTTTCAAGTCCTGGGTCTCCCTGCTGAGTTGGCGGTAGCGGCGGGCAAGTGAACGAAGTGTGTATTTGGCGGCCGCCGTGGGACTGTCCAGACGACCAGGGCGGAAGTTCCTGCATCGCTCGGCTAGATCGCTGGTGGTGAGACCATCAAGCGCCTCGCGAAGCTCAGCCGGAGCGGTGACAACCAGTGCCTTCATCTGGTTGCCAGCTTGTGTGCGAGCCTTAACGGCCGAGTCCTTTGCGCTCTTGAGCATGCGGATCATCTCGACTTCGCCCTCACCAGACTTGGGAGTAGCATCGGCGACACCAGCAAGTACAGCACGTGCTGCCATCTCGGCATCGGTGGGATCGCTCTTCCCCTTGCGATGGCGGACAGATCGATCGGGCCTGTTTACCTCGATAACCTTATGACCTCGACCAGTTAGGAAGCGTGCGACTCCAGCGCCATAGGAACCCGTGCCCTCAATCCCGAACGCGCGGATCTCTCCCAGGCTGCGGCACCACCGCTCGAGTTCCTTATACCCACACGTGGTTACCGGTAGTCGATGCTCACCGATCCGGACACCTTGTTGATCAATGGCCACCGCCACATGCTGGTCCCGATGAGTGTCTATCCCGATGACAACCTGAACAGAACGACTGCTTATTGGGCTTACGACTTCTGTCATCTCTACCTCCCGGTCAATGGCGTATTGGCTGAGTGAGCGGACAGAACTGCGATGGGACTTGACGTCACGCTCCTATTGAGTCACTGCTCACCAAAGCCTCCGATGCTCTACGGGCCATCTCGGGCACGGACCGACAGATCACCATAAAGACATTTGAGTCAGTTACCAAATGAGTCAGATCCGATCCCGAGATGGCCCATAAAGTATCATCGCAGTTACCCATATTGAGGAGGCAAGAGATGGCTGGAGAGATTAGCCTGGCGACGAGGACAGAAGTGCTCGGAGCCATTCGCAGTAGGTACGGAGAGGCATCGAAGAAGGACAAGAGTCGGATGCTGGATGAGTTCGTAGCCACGACGGGCTGCCACCGAAAGCACGCGGTCAGACTCCTTGAGCGGGGTGGAAATGGATCGGCCCGGGCAGTTCCCCGGGGGCGGAAGCAGGCGAGACCTCTGGACGCTGATGCCTTGGCTGCCATCCGTGCGACGGCGCTTAGTCCCCGAGGGTTGAGGGGAGGCTCGTTTGAGACGGAGGAAACAGCTCTCAAACGCGACCGGATGGACATCGCACTGGCATCCGTGATGTCCAATGCGGATCTGCGCATCTCTGAGGTCGCAGCTCTCAGGTGGCGTGACGTGCTCGATGCCGAGGATGGCGCAGGGCTAGTGTACATCGAGCGATCCAAGACCGACCAGGCTGGTGAGGGCGCCTTCGTGGTGATCACGCCCGATACGCTCACAGCACTGAGGCAGTTGCGAGGGGACTCAGAGATATGGAGTGACGATGATCCTGTTTTCGGACTGTCGATGTCGCAGATAAGCCGGCGTGTGGACAGCATGGCTAGGGCTGCGGGCCTTGGCGAAGGTTACTCGGGTCACTCCGGTCGCGTGGGCCTGGCGATCAGGATGACCCGCAGGGGAGCTCCGCTGCAGGCGGTGCAGACTCATGGACGCTGGAAGTCTCCGTCGATGCCCGCGAGGTACACCAGGAGCGAGAAGGCGCTTGAGGCCCTTGAATGGCTCGTCTAAGATGATGTGAGCCTGCAATTTGAATTGGAATTTGCTATCCATCCGAGCGCACACAGGTGCAGCGATAGGATGTCGCTTCTGTGGCAGTCCGATTGATCCGAATATTCCTGTCCTCAACGCGTGCCGCAGTGCCTTGGCCGCGTGTGCAAAGAAGTGGGAGCGCAATTAGCGACGATGGGCGATGTCATCTCATTTGCGAGTGTGCGTCTGGGGCATAGCGCAAGTTAGACAATGCCTTACAGCCACTTTCATGACTGGTCATTTCACACCCACCGCCGCCGTCCTAAGGGGGGGAACCACTGGCGCGCTGTTCGCCGTCGCCAGCGTCCCTGGCGAATTGGGGCGTTGGTCCTGCTTGTTGCCGTGATTATCGGGACTGCCGCGGTGCTATCCGTGAGGAACGATGTGCATACCAGGATTATGTTTACGCTGCAGCAAGGAATGATTACGCCAGCGCCCACTCCGATTGATGTGGATGAGCCAACCGAGCGGGTTGTAGCGATAACGCCCAGTGTTAAGCCATCTGCGACCGCTATCCGAACACCTGAACTTGTTGCAGCGCGGGATGCACCTCCGGTACCAACAGCTAAAAGCACGGAAAGACCTACAGACACCCCGACGGCGCAGACGCCTGTGTCCGCAACGACCGACATACCAACGCCTACCGCTACGCCGGCTACGACATCGACACCTACCGGCACTCACACGCCAATTGCTACGCATACTCCTCCGGCACCAATATTCACGCCGACACCCACGGTAACTCTGACGCCCACGGTTGTGCCTGTATCCACTCCAACTCCGGAACCCACGGCAACTTCTACTGCTATACTCACGGCAACAGTTGCTCCAACGGCAGAAGAGAGGGAACTCACATTGCTGGGAACACCGCCTGAGCACATGGTCTATGCATGGTGGGACTGAGACTACCAGAACCCGCTGCGAAACCAGCAGAGTGCGCTCAATGAAATAACGGTCAAAATCGAGTTAAATAACGACATTGAGCTAGCTGGCGCAGGCAACGGCATCTACCTGATGGTCTGCAGTGGCGATGTCGACGGCATCGGATATTACTTCGGGTTGCAGACCGATGTGCATAACAACAACGTCAACGTTTCAGACCCTTACACTGGCAAGGGATTGATTTTCTCCCGATGGAAAGAGAGGAACTTGGTTAACGCAAGGATTCCCGATGACGGTTTCACGGAGTCCTCGGGCCATGAGGGCGACTTCATCGAGGTCAGGCGCAACTACGACTGGGGCGCGGGTAAGTACCGGCTTCGCATGGGACAGGATGGTCCAGACGACTCGGCCGGGCGTTGATATGGGCTGTGGATAACTGACCTCGCCACGAATACAGAGACTTGGATTGGCTCCATGCGGTTTCCATACGTCGGTGGAAGGGCTCTGCTCGCCCCCAGGTGCTATAACACTGTCGAGATAGGCCCGCCGATAGCTCCGCGCGACATCCCGTACTGGAAGGTCACGCTGAACCCTCCGAAGGGAGACGGGAAGGCTGCGACAGTAACCGACGACGGTTTCTCTCCTTTCACAGGCGGTTACAGGAATACCCGCTTCACGCACGACGAGAACGGCGCTGTCATCTATGAAGTCGGGCTGGATCATATCCCCGCCGCCAGGTAGGCACTTGCCAGCTGCTCTTAACATCCTGAATAAGGCACTGGCGGGCAGACGAGCGCCGGTTTCCCGCCACGAGCTGAGTCTCGCAGACACTTCACGCGCCGCGACTGCTGACTGGAGCTGCCGATTGGTCGAATTAGCACTCCCGGCGATTTGTGATATCGTCTTGTAATCCATGCTGGATCGTGTCGGTAACCACAGAGAGATGAGCGCGCGAATACGCGGAAGGCAAGAGCCATGTCTATGATTCCAGGACTGGGGAGACCCGCACCGGTTCCCAATGAACTGACAAAGCCCTTCTGGGACGCCTGCAACGAGAGACGGCTGGTTCTGCAAATCTGCACCTCGTGCGAGAGGCTGCAATATCCGCCCACCCGGCGTTGCGACGAATGTGGATTGGCCGACAGTTTCGAGTGGAAAGAGGTGCAGGGCAGAGGGCACATTGACGTGTATTTTGTGATACGAGACTCCCGCATCAGGGGGTTCCGGTCCGCCCAGCCCATCAACTTCGCGGTGATAACCTTAGACGAGGACCCGGGTATCAACTTCCTTTCCAACCTTCCGGGCACTCCACCGGGTGAGGTCCCAGTCGGAGCGCCGGTCGAGATGATATTCGAAGAAACGAGTACCGGCCAATTGGTCCACGAGTGGCGGGTGGTCGGCTAGCCCCGCCGGATCTATGGAGATGTTCGAAAACGCAGTGGCGATAAGGGAGTCGAGATGATTGGCGACACAAGTTGGATGAGAGACCGGGAAGGTATGGGAGTCTGGGAGCACCGAGGCAAGGTCGCCGTTGTAGGCTGGGGACAGTCCCACATGGACCGGCGATGGGACGGAGTGACTCTTGACAGGAGTTGCGGCGGCTTGAGCAAGGAGGCGTGCCTGAAGGCAATCGCGGACGCGGGCCTGTCGCTGGACGACATTGACGGGCTTATCACGAGTGCAGAGACCCGCGCCGAGCAGACCTGGGCGCCTCGCCCTTACTTCGACCCTCCCTACGACAGCGAAGACGGTCTTACCAAGGCTTCGGCGGAGTGGATGCAGAGGGAGTTGGGTTTCAGGAACATAAGGTATCTTGAGTCCGACGCGCCCTACATCGGGCCGATGATGGGACTGGCCGCCCAGGCGGTCGGCGATGGTCTATGCGAGACCGCCCTGGTGTGGTATCCGATGGTCAACCTCTCAGGACGGTACGGGCATAACAACCCTCAGAATGTCGGCAATGAAGCCCACGGGAACAGTGCATTCACGATTCCGTGGGGCTACCAGAGCGGGGCGATGTTCAATAACCTGGTGGTTTTCCAGCATTACTGCCAGAAGTACGGCAAGTCCCACGACGGGCTGGCCCCCCTCTGTCTGAACTTGCGCAGAAACGGCCTTATGACACCCTGGGGTTTCTACGCACTGCACGAGCCCTATCAGCTTACGCTCGAGGATTACCTGAATGGGCGCGTGATCGAGGAACCACTGGTGATCTATGATTGCGACAGGCCGGTGAATACGTGCGCGGCCTTCATCTTCACCACCGCCGAGCGCGCAAAGGACCTGAGGCAGAAGCCGATCTATGTCCTTAACCACGCACAGCACAACAGCAGGGGCAGGAGCAGCATGGCGACCCTGGAGGAGCATCAGGAGGCGGTTGCCAGCCTTGCGCAGAAGATGTGGGAGGGTTCAGGGCTGGGTCCCGAGGACGTTGACATATTCAACCCATACGACGGATACCTCACGTTTACGCAGCAATTCCTGGAAGGCTTCCAATGGCACGGCGTCAAATTGGGAGAAGCCCACGACTTCTATGCCGATGACATCAGGGTCGAAGGACCGCATCCCTTCCTCTCCAGTGGCGGAAATAACGGAACAGGACGCAACCGTGCCGTCCTCTACGCTGACAGTATTCAGCAGCTCCGGGGAACAGCAGGCGCGCGGCAGGTGACGGTACGGGCGGAAACTGCCCTTGCGGGCTGTAATACACCCGACAGCAACGGGTTCATGATGTTCAGCAAGTATCCGAGCTAGAAGTCATTCCGGCGGCGCCATTCGTCGATGCGGCGACAGCGCCGGTGGACTCGGGATTGGCTCCCACGACGGAGTATGAGTACAACCGCGGATACAGCCCCCGCCAGCTACCAATTCGGCATGCTGACCCACCCCTCCCTACCTGAACGCTCCCCCTTATCTCTGACAACCCACACCGGATATGCAACAATGGATCGAAGTAAGTGTCGCACAGACCCGAGGGGCGAGAGATCCGCTCCTCGCTTGCCGTAACGATCCGGGCACACCGCCGACTTGACCATCAGCACCCCTATCTGATTAAGATAGACTTAGTATTTTGAGAAGGGACCTCTAGCCATGCACTCCGCCATCACTCCAGAACTCGTGTATGAACTCGTGAGCGTTGCCTCTCCGTCGGTGTCTCCGGACGGTAAGAGACTGGCTTTCGTTCGATCCCATGTTGATAGGGACAGCGCCGAGACCAGATCGCAGATCATGATGATGGACATTCCATCGAATGAAGTCGCGACCTTTACCGGTGGCAAGAGCGACTCCAGTCCGAGATTTTCGCCCGACGGGTGCCATCTCGCGTTCGTCCGACCTGACGACGCCGGCAAACCCCAGATCTGGACCATGCCTACGAATGGCGGTGAGGCACATAAGTTGACAGAGATTGATGGAGGCGTCACGGACATCGCCTGGTCTCCAGACTCCAGCGCGCTCGCATTCGTATCGGACGTCGACCCTGACCGCGCCCCGGACGACCACGATCCGAAAAGAGAGCCTCGTGTTAGTGTCGCCAGGCGGATCAGGTACAGGGCGGACGGCCTCGGATGGAGGGGCGATGCTTTCAAGCATATTTTCGTGGTGAACCTCGATTCAGGCGAGACGCGGCAGCTCACCGAGGGTGAAGGCGATGACAGTGCCCCCATTTGGTCACCCGACGGCTCGTCTATCGCATTCATCGCAGATAGGAGGCCTGATCGCGAGACGGCGACCCATTCCGGCGTTTACGTGGTGCCGGCCTCCGGCGGCCGCATAGAGCTGATGTCTCAGGATCTCCCCAGCGTTGCCTCGCTTTGCTGGTCGCCATCCGGTGATGCGATGGCGGTCGGAGGCTCAGACGACGACACAGTAGGCGCAGGCTGGCAGTCCTGGCTATTCGTGATCGGACGCGAACGCTCTCCACGCAAGCTAACCGATGATTCGATCACCCTGGCGGGAGGATACGCACCACTGGTGCCCGCGCCAGAGATGCGCTGGGGAGATGACGGTCAGATATCGTTCATCGCCGCCGCAAAGGGTGAGTCGGGCATATACCAGGCCGATGCCAATACGGGCGATGTGCGAAAGGTCACGGGCGGTGGCTTGATGTCACAGGTCTCATTCGATGGAGACGCGAAAACCGCGGTTGTTCTGACGACACCTCCAGGGTCCGCGGGCGATCTGCACTATGTGGACATCGCTTCCGGCGCTGTCAAGCAACTGACGGACTTCAACAGCGCGTACTTCGAGGAGCACCCGCCAGCGAAATTGGAGAAATTCACGCACAGTAGGGCTGGATTCGAGATACAATCCCGAATGCTGTTCCCACCTAATTTCGACCCAGGTTCGAGTTACCCACTTGTTCTGGACATTCACGGCGGGCCGCATGGGGTCTTTTCCGACAGCTTCAGCGCCCAGCACCAGGTGTTGGCAACAGCTGGGTATATTGTGCTAGCGGTCAATCCGCGTGGCTCCTCCACATACGGGACGGACTTCATGAAGGCTGTGCTGTGCGACTGGGGAGGGGAAGACTACCTGGAAATTATGTCGGCAGTCGACATTGTCTGTGAGCGCGGCTACGTGGATGAGTCCAGACTCGGTATCACCGGGTACAGCTACGGCGGCTTTATGAGTTCCTGGATTATAGGACACGACACTCGATTCAAGGCTGCCGTTGTCGGGGCTCCTTGTATCAACCTATCCAGCATGTATGGGACGTCAGACATAGGCGTCAGGTTCGGAGAGGTACAGTGGGGTGGCAACCGCTGGGACGCGTTGGACGAATTCCTCGAACACTCTCCCCTTACATACGCGCCCAATGTCGAAACTCCGGTGCTCCTCATGCACGGCGAGGCCGACCATCGCTGTCCGATAGAGCAGTCTGAGCAGTATTTCGTGACGCTCAAACGGCTGGGCAAGGAGGTCGAGTTCGTCCGGTTCCCGGATAGCTCCCACGGTTTCGTTAGGACCGGTCACCCCAAACTCAGGGAGGAGTATCTTTCGCGACTGCTCGGTTGGATGAACAAACACATTCCAGGTACCAAATAGATTGCTACCACCAGCCTCTCGACTTCAACTCATCCACTGCGATATCGAGGTCGTATTCAGCCATGGCGCAAATGAATAGTCGCGCGTCGTGCTGGTGGGCGCACGGAAGCCGCACCACGGTGTTCCTCCGTGCCGACAACTCACGCAGGATCAAAGTAGCGCGCTTCCCCGCGGTGAAGAGCCTGGACACCTTCGACTTCCTCGCCATACCGTCCCTGAACAGGCAGCTCGTGACCCAACTCGCCTGATGCGAGTACATCGAGCGTCGTGAGAACGTCATCGCCATAGGTAACAGCGGCACAGGCAAGACTCGCATCGCCTTGGGACTAGGACTTGCTGCCTGCCAGAGGGGGCTGACGGTGGGCTTCACTGATAACCGTTATTGCGGCTCAGTGGACTTGGCCGGATTGATGCTCGACCTCGGATGCGACTAGGCTTAGCACTCTCAAGTCCGATGCAAGAAATTGTCCCCCCTTTTATTGCATCCAGGCGTCGAGCCCCTAGCTGAGCCATTCCCTTAAACTGGACAACCTCCAGTAGAGTCGCAATGATGACTCGGGGAAATCTTGCACGGGAAATTGCAGGCAGGACGCCGCCTGCGTCGCTTAAGTGCGAATACTGCGGCCTTAACTGCAACTAACTGTGCATTGGCTGCACCTTCGCCCGCGATCCGTGCAACTTCTAGGTCAGTATGGCAGCAGAACCTACCACCGCAATCTCCCGGCGTCGCAGGCCAAGAGGACGTTATCCTAAGGCAAAGGACGGCTCATCTCCCCAGCGCCGAAAGCGCATACCCGAGTACCTCGAAGCCGACGAGGTGAACGCTATCATCAGGACCGCGCGCAACCCAAAGGCGAAGCTGCTGATGCTTGAGCAGTGGCGGGCCGGGCTTCGCGTTTCGGAGGCGCTTGATACGCGACAATGACTTTTGCCGGCCTGTTGCCTCATCGGAATTTGTTACCGAGATTTCTGCAGCTTTAATTGTCGCTCACAGATGTGATGTCACCTAGGTCTGCCTCGTTCACTTCACTCTGCTCGGCAGAAGCATACACCAGTTGTTTCGCCACGACGATGCGCCATTGACGTACCCTGCGCTGAAGCGTTCTGAGCTGACGCCTGCTGTAGCGGTTGGGGTAGCGAGCCATCAGCCGATCAAGCAACTGGGCAGCTTTCGCATCCGGATGCTGCTGAAGCCAGTCCAGTATCTCACACCACACTCCCTCGAAGGGGTCCGGTCGTGTGCGTATCCCTCGACGTTTTCTCTTCTTGGGCGCGTGCGTAGGACGAACCTCTCCCTGTCGCCACAGCTCGGGCAGACTGATCAGGAAGCGCTCCAGACTTGTATCTTGACATGTAGGGGACAATTCAGTAAACGAGACGGTTCCGTGTGCGGCAGACCGATCCAGACTAGGTCATCATAGACCGTGCGAGAGCGAGGGTCGCCGCACACATTCGAGATAGAGCCCGAACGGTTGCCTGGGCTAACCAAGCCCGTATCTTGCAAGTAAGGGCCATCACCGAAGGAGAGGATGAGGATGAATATGAAACAGGAAAAGACTTATGTGGGCATCGACGTGGCCAAGGACTGGGTGGATGTTGCCGTACGCCCGGGCGGCGATACGTGGAGTGCTGATTACGACGAGCGGGGCATGAGTGAGCTTGTGTCCTGCCTGCGAACTGCCGAACCCACTGCGGTGCTGCTAGAGGCAACTGGTGGACTCGAAGTACCGCTGGTGTCGGCTCTGGCAGCGGCGGCATTGCCGGTGGTAGTGGTCAACCCCCGACAGGTGCGCGACTTCGCCAAGGCTACCGGCAGACTTGCCAAGACTGATGCGCTGGATGCCCAGGTGCTTGCCCACTTCGCCGAGGCGGTGCGTCCGCCGGTGCGCCCTTTGCGCGATGAGGACACCCAGGAGCTTAACTCCCTGACGACGCGGCGCAGCCAGTTGATGACGATGCTGGTTGCGGAGAAGAATCGTCTGAGTCGAGCTTCCCACTCCGTGCATCCCAGCATCCAGTCCCACATCAGATGGCTGGAGCAGGAGCTGAGCGACCTGGACAAGGACCTGCGAAAGGCTCTGCGTAGCAGTCCTGTATGGCGTGAGAAAGACGACCTGCTGCGCTCGGTGCCCGGTGTGGGAGAGCAGCTCTCATTGTCGCTTTTGGCATACCTGCCGGAGCTGGGCACTCTCGATCGCAAGCAGATCGCCGCGCTGGTTGGTGTGGCGCCGTTCAACAGAGACAGCGGTCCCCGCCGGAACAAACGCAGTGTCTGGGGAGGCAGAACCCGGTTGCGCGCGGTGCTCTACATGGGTGCACTGGTCGCCAGTCGACACAATCCGGTGCTACGAGCCTTTTACCAACGGCTGCTGGCGGCAGGGAAGCCTAAGAAGTTGGCGCTGACGGCCTGCATGCGAAAGCTGCTGACTATACTCAATGCGATGGTGAAGACGGGTCAGCACAGGACTCCCCAGATCAACACATCTTGACAAACAAGACGGTTGCTCTCACTTTGCGGCGCATTCGCCGAATCGGTCGCGTTGATGGTGGCAAGAGCCGACTGCGCCTCCCGTATCGTGTGCAGCAGCGATACCGGATCGAGTTTGGCCCGACTGTCCCTGAGCATCGTCTTCAGTTCCTCGCTCACGTCGTCACGCCACAGCAAACGGTCGCAGGGAGTGGCGGGCGTTCCGTATCTCTTCTTCACGGTCCCGCCGTCACGAGTACGCTCCAGCAGTTGGAACGATGGCTGGAAGTGGTTCACATACAGACGCATCGCACCGTACAGGTGTGCCATCGTCTGACCTGCCATTGGACCGGAGTAGCGTTCGTGTCCGACGAAGCGGCGTATGACCGAGCCGTTCTTCTGCTCTATCCACGCCTGGTCGTTCTTGCGGTACGCACGCGAGCGGGTGAGCTTGATGTCCCTCTCCTCACAGTAGTTCAGCAGTGTCTCGTTGATGAACACGCTGTCGTTGTCGGAGTTTATGCCGCGGATCGGGACAGGGAAGATACGGGAGACCGCTTCCAGACCCGTAACCACTAGGGACTGTTCACGCGCCAGCAGTGGAATCGCCTCCGTCCAGCCCGAGCACACGTCCGTGACCACCAGGCTACTGATGTACGAACCGGTAACCGTGCCGCCGCAGTGCGCCACCAGGTCTATCTCCAGATAGCCCGGTTCAGGCTCCTTCCAATCTGAGAAGGTGCGCACCGGGATGCGACCAGCCATCTTCCTCTTCTGCTTGCGCTTCCTTCGACTGCCCGCCTGCTCCCTGATGGGCCTCATCAGCCTGTCTATGGTAGCGGCACTCGCAGAGAACAGCCGTCTACGCACTCCGGGATCGAGGTCAAGATGTCCGTGTCTCTCCAGCGACTCCACCATGCTGGGCAGCGCCGCCTTCAGCCTCTTACCACATATCCTGTCCGATGCTTCCCACACTACGGTCAGCGCCTCCCTGACCGCCTCGTCGTATATGCGCTGTCCCTTGGGAGCGCTCGGGGCAGTCGACTCTTCACCTTGCCTCAGAAGCCTGACCGCGTGCTTTCTGTGGCAGCCCATTATGGCTACGAACTCGTCGAGCATCCGGCTCTTGTCCTTCTTCGATGCCTTTCTGTAACGGTTCCGAATAGCCCTGAGTACCTCTGTCTTCGTTACTCCACTGATCTCTCCGTCCATCTGGCTGCCTCCTCGATTTGGGTAACACCCATTGTGAGGCAATGACCTGATTTCGGTAACAAGAACCTTGAGGCAACGTGTCGGCAAATCAGGTTGACGTGTAACAGCGCTAGCCCTCGAAGTACGGGACCTATCCCTCGATACCCTCAATCCGACGATCCGTATGCGGTCCAGCAAGGGCGGCAAGTCGTGGCTGGTTCCGGTGCATCCGGAGCTGCACGGGGCGTTAAGCAGCGCTCTGGCCTACGGGAGCATCAGTCAGGGCGGGATCGTCACCGCGCATCCTGCAACTGCCTGGCGCTGGGTGCAGGCGGCGGTCAAACGTGCCGAGGACGTGGACGCCATTGCGCCTGGGAAGCGTATCGGAACGCACACGCTGCGCCACAGCTATGCCCGCCATCTGCTGATGAACGGTATCCTGATCAACTACCTCAGTCGTTGGCTGGGGCGCAGCTCGATCCAGACGACGCTAATCTACCTAGAGCTCGTGCCAGATCCGACAGGGAGTTTGGCGATGGTGCCTTAGCTTGCTGTATCGAACTGACAACAGGAGTAGCTTAATATGAAGCCGCACGATCGGAGACGGAAAATCCTTGTTGGTATCAGTTTCATCGAGGAGGTCTTAGCAGACGTTCTCGGTGAAGCAAGGGAGTCTGGCGATGGCTGGCTCACCACATCAAATATTCGAGACAGTGTTAATCCAGCAGGTTATGATGACCGTTCCGGATGGCATTTCTGTCAAGATAGCCTTCGACTGATGTAGACCAAGGGTGAGGTGGAGAGCAAGGGTATCCGTCCTCGCAGGTGGAGGCTTATTGGATAGTATGCCAGTCACTTGCCCGAGGTATTGACAGAGGGAGAAGACGCGGTAAGCTTGTCAAGCGACAGCAGCGGAAATGGATTTGAACCTTATCTAGGTATTCACCTGCACTGTTGCTACCGCTCGGGCAATTACGCCAAGTTTGAAGACGTGAACCAAGGCGTCTCGAAAAGTCGCCAGCTTGCATGACTCGTCGGAAAAACGACTCTGTTGCTCGGAGCCCGCCTTGGCAACACATGCTTTTGTGATTTGCTTCTAATCGAACACTTTACTGCTGAGGCGCCTTCAGCCTTAAGAGAATTAAAGAAGTAAGGGATATCAGATGGCTGTTCAACGGTACTCAGTAAACCAACATCCAGTCAGCACACTGCTGACGTGGATTAACTCCGATGAAATCGCGATCCCCGAGATTCAGAGGCCTTTTGTATGGAACGCGGCTAAGGTGCGGGATTTCATTGACTCTCTGTATCAAGGCTATCCAGTTGGATACCTGATCGCTTGGCGCAACCCAAATGTCCGCCTCAAAGATGGGGGGCAGTCCATCGGCCGACGCATCCTTATCGACGGCCAGCAACGTATTACCGCACTCCTAGCGGCATTGTTAGGCAGACAAGTCATTACAACCAACTACCGGCGAACACGGATACGCATAGCATTTCATCCCCACGAAGAACGGTTCGAAGTAGCTAATGCTGCCATCAGTCGCGACCCTTCCTGGCTAGGCGACATCAGCGAGATTTTACACCGGAATTGAGAATACCGAGGACGATGTTGCGTTCCCTATCAGGTGGTCTCGCAAGCCTACGGCAGGGCAGGGGGTTCCTTCTGACGCTGGAATAATAGTCAGGCCAGGGAATGGGACCATCTATCTTGCAGGGCTACCGGAGGACGAACTTGCCTTGGCATTGAAGTGGGGGATGACGTGCTTGCCGAAGAGACGCAGCGTATCCATCACTTCCTCATGGAATATGCCGCCCACTTGAAACAGGGGTATGACCTCGTCCACGCCCGCCTCGGCATAGGCTTCCAGGTAGCGGATACAGTCGTCGGGGTCGCCGATGCAGTAGCGTCCACTCCTTATCCCCAATCCACCGAAGGGGGCGTGTGAGAGGCCTCCTGAAGAAGCAAAAGGGTGCAACTTTGAATCTGAGATAATGGTTTTGAACCAAAAAACCTGTCACAGAAAAGGAGCACCCAATAGATGCTACCACGTAACCACCCCGACCGCATCCAAGTAGCCTTCGACGATCCCCGCCTGGTAGCCAATGCCGGGCTGATCCTGCCGGTCACCCTCGCCGGGCGTCTGGGTCTGAGCCAACTCGTCGACAACCACGTTGACCTGGGCGACGCCCCGGGGCGGGCCAACACCGGGGACAAGATACTGACCCTGGTGGCATCCGCTCTGGCTGGCGGCGACTGCATAGACGACGCCGACGTGTTGCGTGCGGGCAGGACCTCCTCGGTACTGGGTTGTGTGGTCAAGGCTCCGTCCACGCTGGGGACATTCCTACGCAGTTTCCGCTGGGGACATGTGCGACAGCTGGACCGGGTGAGCCGGGAGTTGCTGGCGCGTGCCTGGGACGCCGGGGCAGGCCCCGGGGACTCGCATCTGACGATCGACATAGACTCGACGGTCTGCGAGACCTACGGACTGGCAAAGGAGGGAGCGCGCCATCACAACTACAACGGCCAGCGGGGTTATCATCCGCTGCTGGCCATCGCCGCCGGCACCTCAGACGTGCTGATGGCACGACTGCGCAAGGGCCGGGCCAACACCGCCCGGGGCGCAGCCAACTTCCTGCGGGAGACGGTGGCGCGAGTGCGCTACGCCGGTGCCACGGGAGCGCTCACGGTGCGGGCCGACAGCGGTTTCTATGCCCACGCCATCGTTGCCGTCTGTCGCAAGATGGATGTCCGCTTCTCTATCACCATCCGACAGCACCCCCGACTGCGCAATCTCATCGAGGCCATACCAGAGACGGACTGGACACCCATACCCTACTGGATGGACGGCGCCGCCGATGTGGCCGAGACCATTTACACTCCCTTCGAGAGCAAGCCCGCCGCCGCACCGGTGCGCCTCATCGTCCGCAGGGTGAAGCCCACGCCCGGCTCCCAACTGGCGCTGTTTACCAACTACAGCTATCACGCCTTCATCACAGACCGTGAGGGCGACACCCTCCAACTGGAAGCTGATCATCGCCGACACGCCGAGGTGGAGAACGCAATCCGCGACCTCAAGTACGGCGTAGGACTGAACCATCTGCCAACGGGACGCTTTGCCGCCAACGCCGCCTGGTTAGCCGTGCAGGTGATGGCTCACAACTTGGCCCGCTGGACCGCCCGCATCGGTCTGAGCGAACAGACCGTGACCACCAAGACCCTCAGACGACGGTTCTTCTCCCTCGCGGGACGGCTTACACGCTCGGCCCGCCGCTTCACCCTGCATCTTCCCCAGCGCTGGCCCTGGGGAACACAGTTCGGTCGCGCAGTGGCCAGACTGCGAACCATTCCGTTACCGAGTTGACGGCGGCGGCGACTGCTCACCATACACTCCACAACCCATCTCATCCCCAGACTCGCGCCGGAGCGGACCGCGAGTATCCCCTGTTGCTCACCGATTCGTCAACTTCACCCGGAATCGCCACTGTGGGCCTCCATTGGCGCCCAACATCACGACCTGGGACCTTCAGAACGCTCCAGCACCGGCATCATACCCGCACTGCCACCTTGCCGTGTCCTTCACCCACGCTATGGCGGATATAACTCTACTCTTCGGTGGATTCGGGCTTATCTGGTCGAGGGATGATGTTTCCTCGCGCTTTGGAGAGTCGGTCGCGGTGGAGCGGGTGTAGTGCCACTGGTAGTCTTCGGGAACGCGGGACGGGTCCTGTTCGCTCCAGACGCGGACGTCCCTGAGGGCCTGCTGATGACGGTACCAGTCGATCAATTCGGCGGAGCGTTCCTGCACCTTCTTGCGCGACTCCCCGCAGATGGCCACGGTGCTTGCAGCGACGCGGTTGTGGACAACCCCTGTGCTCGGACTGGCGTTCCGGATGCCGCCCCGGTAGGCTTGCACGAGAGGAGCCAATCCTGTAGCTCCGCCGCCGGCCATTGCCAGGCAGCCCAGGCCCATGAGGCCCGCCTTCCTGAACGTGTCTTCCTGGCTGCAACCGAGCCAGATGGGCGGGTGGGGCTGCTGGACCGGCTTGGGGTGGACCTCGCGCAAGGGAATCTTATAGTGGTTGCCTTGGTAGGTGAACTCTCCCTCGGTCCATGCCCGCGGGATGATTTCCAGGGCCTCGTCCACCATTCCGGTGGCGTCTTCCAGGTCTGTACCGAAAGCGGCCATCTGGTAGGGGTAGCCGGAGCGGCCCACGCCCAAGTCAACCCTTCCCTTGCTGAGAATGTCCAGGGTGGCGGTGCGGGCCGCGATGTGGAGAGGGTGCTGCACCGGGGGCACCACCACGGCTATGCCCAGACGCATCCCGATGGTGCGCTGGCTCAATGCGCCAAGGGTTACGTCGGGGGCGCTGGAGTGGGACCACTCGGTACGGAACTGGTGGTCGGCCATCCAGACGCTGGTCAGGCCCATCTCTTCAGCATAGGCCACCTGGTCAAGCATGTCCAGGAACCGGTCAGCCTCGTAGGAGCGGGATGACGGCCTGGGGACCTGCATCTGATAGAACATGCCGATTTGCATGGACACGCTTCCTGCTCGTGACTCCTTGCCGGGCATCCCGGCAAAATTTGTTCTCTCGCAAATGGGGAGAGGGAATCTCTCGTGCCACCCTGTGGATGTGAAAGCCACGATGAATGCGGCCTGCCTTTCATATTACTACAAAGTTGGGCTGCCGGGTGTTCCCGCGGGCGCAATCCAGGGCAATCGCATCTTGCGATAATTGGAATACTTATTGCGCTCACTTATCTTATACAATGATGATCCCAAGTCTCATTGAAGGTTTGGAAAAGCCTTGACTGCATATTTCAGCAAATATCGTACTCGACTTTGTACATCAGAGTAATCGAAGCAAGCAGATATACAGACGCTCAGGCTGCGTAGGCAAGGGAATCCACAAGACGATTGAATAGAGGCAGTGGGACTTTCGCCACATCAGACTCCAACGGGGAAGTGGATAAAGTCTGAGAAGCAAACCACAGGTGCCGGCGCACCAGCGCGATCGCATCGATGAAGGTAGGTTCACACTTGGCGTACCAGGCGCACGAACGCAGGGCAACCGGGCGTTCCTGCCGCAGCAACCCGGCGGCGAGAGTAACCCAGGAGAACAGTCCCAGCAGCAAAGGCGTGGTGCGAGAGATAGCCTTGTCGGACCACTGGCGCTGAGTCTCCACCCCGAGGTGGGCGCGTACCTCCTGGAAGGTGACCTCGATGCGCCAGCGCAGCAGAAACCACTGGACGATCTGAAGGGGATCGGCTTCGGTGTCTGTGCAGACCAGTGCCTGAGTCCTCATCTGACCGAGAGGGTCTCTGATCAGCACCCATCTGATATGTACGGGAGGTCGTCCCCAGCGATACCAGACGGCTGTATCGGATGTAATCTCCAGTGTGCGCGCCGGTCCGTCCTTCCATGGCACCGAGACGCGACTCCAGGACACATCGGGGTTGTCCAGGAGTGCGATGGGAGAAGGCAGTCGCTGTCCTTTCAGGCGTGGTCTGCCTATCTGTCTTGGCATTCTGGGTGGAGCGGGCTCGAAGAGCGCAGCATCGAGCCTGAGTCCGCTGATGAAGGTGACTGGCTGGCGCAGAGACTGGCAGCCGTGCAGGAGTCCGAGCGCTGCGTACGCTCTGTCAGATACGACGACTATGCGCCGGTCTGGCAGCCAGCGGCGCAGTTGGATAATCATCTGTCGTGCCCAGTCGGTGATCTTCTTGTGCCGTCGTCCCACCTTCTGATGATAGCTCTCTGCCGGAGCCAGTGCAGTCATAACGGGCAGTGCCCACGTGCGATTCGCCCAGGGGATATGCGCCAGCCACATCAGGCTGACCCAGCGCAGTCCGCTCGCCCTCACCAGGTGGGACTCGCTTGAGCGCACGGCGTCTCGGAACACTCCCTTGGCGCTGATGCGACTGCCGCGTCTGCGTTCCAGCGTCTCGTCTATCCCGAACACCAGTGGTTCCCCATCCTGTGCAAGATGCTCGATGAGCAGCATAAGCAAGACACGGCTCATCTGCAGCGGGGACCAGACAGCTCGGTTGAGCACCTGATGATACTTCGCGAAGCCGGCATCGTCGCTGAGACCCATTACGCGCAGGGCTGACGTGACGGTGCGCTTGCGCGGGGCGAGGATGGCGCCGACGAGCAGTAGTTGCGCCTTTGACCAGGTTCTATCTCGAAAGAGAGTTGAGAATGGTCGGAGTACGGATATAATGGCATCGGGCAGGGTGAGCATAACCGGACCTTCTTGATGGGGTGGTTCGGTCATCTTACCCTGTTCTTATATCTTGTCTATACTCCGTATGAAATGTGCAAAGTCGAGTCGTAGCCTGGAAGAGGCGCAAAACGGCTGGTTTCTCCGAAGTTCTCTCCCAATCAATTTAAATGCGATTGCACTGAGGCGAGATTAGCATTCAATTTCGTGGGAGTTCTAAATGATGCTCCTATAGAATTCAAGCTACTTTGCTGACCAATGCGGCGGACTTCTGGATGATTGTGAAGACTTCGCGAGCGACGTAGCGTTTGAGACAACGGATGACTTCGATCTTGCTCATTCCCTCGCCGGTGCGGCGGCACATGTATGCCTGGGTCCTCAGATCGTGGCGCAACCTGACGACTACTATGCGATACAGTGCCGCATTGGCTTGGCGGTCGCCCCCGCGGTTGAGCCGATGCCGGTTGGTCTTACCGGACGAAGCCGGGATAGGATTCACACCACACAAAGCAGCGAAGGCGGCCTCGGAGTTGAGCCGATCAGGGTTGCTGCCGGCGGCGACCAGTAGGGCCGCAGCCGTGTCAGGTCCTACTCCAAAGGCATTGACCAGTGCCGGCGCTGCAGTCTGGACGAGCCGTTCAAGCTCGGCCTTCAAGTCCTGGATCTCCTTGCTGAGTTGACGGTAGCGATGGGCAAGCGAACGAAGCGTGTACTTGGCCGCTGCAGTGGGACTATCCAGCCGACCAGGACGGAAGCTTCTGCACCGCGTGGCGAGGGCGTTGGTGGTGAGACCATCAAGTTTTTCACGAAGCTCAGCCGGAGCTGTAACAACCAGGGATTTCATCTGGTTGATGGCTTGAGTACGAGCCTTTATGGCCGAGTCCTTGGCGGTCTTCAGCATGCGGATCATTTCGATTTCTCCCTGACCAGACTTGGGTGTCGTGTCGGCTACTCCCGCAAGCACTGCCCTCGCTGCCATCTCTGCATCGGTGGTGTCGGTCTTACCTTTGCGATTGCGAATCGATCTATTAGGTCGATTGACCTCGAAGACGGCGTAGCCCCGACTGGTCAAGAAGCGTGCGACTCCTGCGCCGTAGGAACCTGTCCCTTCGATACCGAATGCGCAGACCTGTCCCAAGTCGCGGGCCCATCGTTCGAGTTCTCCATATCCCCAAGTGGTTGCCGGAGTGCTGTACTCATTGAGGCGGATACCCAGCTGGTCCACTGCCACGGCTACATGCTGGTCCTGGTGAGTGTCTATACCGACGATGACCTGAATGGCACGACTGCTTATATGGCTTACGGCACTTGTCATTTCTACCTCCTTGAGTGCGAGAAATGGGCCGAGTGAGTGGACAAGACTGCGATGGGGCTTGAAGCCACGCTCCTATTAGGTCACTTGTATGTTGCAAAAGCCCTATAGATAGGCCAATCTGTGAGGTGGCGAAAGGGGCGCGTCGTAGGTCACTGGGTGAGCAAAGAGTACTTTTTGACTGCACCGCTGAGCAGTAAGACACCCCTCTCGCCGCACTTGTCGCTCCGAACGGATACAAGGGCAGAAGGCCCGCATCTGCAAGTGAGGAGGACACAGGCATGATACATATGGAGGTTGGATTATGGTAGTTGTAGCAGGCATAGACGTATCGAAGGCAACTCTGGAGGTGTCGATTTCTGAAGGTCCTGTGCTCAGTTTTGAGAACAGCGCAGCAGGCATTCGCAGGTTGCTCAGGCATATGAAGCGTACGGGTGTGACCAAGGCGGTGTGCGAGTCCACCGGTGGGTATGAACGTCTTGTTGTGGGCAAGCTGAGGGAGACGGCGCTCAACGTGCAAGTGGCGCATCCGGTCAGGGTGCGCGCCTTCGCACGCGCATGCGGATACGAGGCGAAGACCGACCCTCTCGATGCCCAGGTGCTGTCTCGTTACGGAGTAGTGTTCTCTGAGTCGGACACAACACAACCGGAGGCGGATCCTGACCGTGAGGAGCTGCGTCAGCTGCTGAGCAGGCGTCGTCAGCTTGTGGAGCAGCGGGTGCGGGAGCGCAACCGACTGGACAAGGGCGTAAGTGCGAGCGTCGGGAAGTCGACCAGGCGGCACGTCCGCTGGCTTGACAGAGAAATAGAACGACTGGATGAGGAGTACAAGGAGTTGCTGAAGCACAGCGCCAGCCTCAGTGAGACGGTCGAACTGTATCAGACGGTACCCGGCGTAGGGCAGCTGACCGCGGCCACACTGGTCGCATATTTGCCCGAACTCGGGCGGTGGGACGGACGGACGCTGACATCGCTGGTGGGGCTGGCTCCGTGGTCGCGAGACAGCGGGAAAAAGCGCGGCAACCGGTCTATTCGAGGCGGTCGTGGTACGGTGCGACGAGTGTCGCTGTGCAGCATAAATGTCAGGGTAAGTGGCCAGCATAAATGTCCGCAGCTTGGCTCTTGATAGTATCAGATCATGGGCCATTCGGCGTCAGTCGAGATGGCGCCACAGGTGGACTCTCGGCGTTCATGTACTTTTTCACCGTGTCTCTGTGTATACCCAGCTCCCGGGCGATCCCACGCATCGACAGCCCCTTGCGCTTCGCCTTCTGCACCGCCTTCCACCTGGCCGTCTGCAGCGGCGTGGGCTTCCTGCGCCGTGGACCCACAGTTTTGCGAACTCGTCCCGTCCCGTTGCGACCGGAGGTGGCGACGGGCTGCTCGGCATCGTGGTTGGCGTCCAAAGTCGCCAGCTTGGCCGCCCATTTACTACCCAGGCCGTTGGCGGGCTGATGGACGATGGGTGAGTGCGTGGTTCTCCCGGCGAAGCCCCGAAGGACACTCGGACGCGGCGGCGCTTCCTGAGATGGGATGTCGCGCCCCTCGTGCTGCACTGCCAGGCTATCGTCCAGTCCTTCGAGCACATCCACAGCTGCTCCGGCGTAGGTCGGCCTGTCAGTACCGGGCAGCAGTTGAAGGGTGCGCCAGCGGTATCTGACCGTGTTGTCCCTGGCGACTCTGCGCCTGTACTTGAAGCACAGGACCCTCTCCAGACACACCCCTTCGTCCACTGGGCGATAGGCGACTTCCGACTCCCGCGCGGGTACCTTGAAGCGGACGTTGAAGCGTGGAAGGAAGCCCTCCAACACGTGGTTGGCGTCGTCGATGGTGGTCGCGCCTGCAAGCCGGATCTCGCTGACGAGCCTGTCCTGGAACGTTCCCGCGGCGCGTTCCACTCTCCCCTTGGCTTGAGGCGACAGAGCGAATATCAGCTGTATGCCGAGCTCATCCATAGCTCGACTGAACTGGGTGGGAGCAGCGGCAGTCTCCGGTGAAGGCGTGTGCTTGAAGACGGCATGCCGGTCGGCATAGAGCGCGAGCGGTATGCCACGGCTCCGTATCAGTCCGTTGAGGAGCGAGAAGTAACTGTGGGTGTTCTCCAGCTCACAGAACAGGGCATTGACGACGGTCCCGCTGGCGTCGTCAATCGCCAGCAGTAGTGTGAACTGCGGTCCGTCTTTCCCAAGCCATCTATGGTAGCTGCCGTCTACCTGGATCAGCATGCCCTCACGCGGCATCCGCTGCCGTCGAACCCGGTGCTTCGGAGGCCGACGCCGACGGGGGCTGTTCTCACCGGCATTCACCAGTAGGCGACGCAGTGTGCTGCGCGTTATGTCTATGCCTTCGCGTTCACTCAACAATTCGCTCATATGAGTGTGGTTGGTTCCCGAATACCGTGTGCGCGCCAGATGCAGCACAGTGGTCTTCGTTGCCTCCGATATCGCATTGGGCGCTCTACGACCTCGATGACCGTGGGCGAGTGCGGCTGCTCCTTCCTTCCTGTATGCCGCCAGTATGCGCCTGGTATGGCGTGTGCTCACTCCCATCAGAGTAGATGCCTGCTCCATCGTCATATGCTCCGCCAGCAAACTGTTGAGTACCTGAAGCCTTGCCTGTTCTCTTTGGCTCAATGTCACATTCTCCATGTCCTACATGTTGTGACATTTATGCTGAACAGTTAACTGTGACGTTTATGCTGAACAACGACACGACGAGCGCTGTATATCTGTGCCTGGGTGGTGCTCAGGATAGATGGCGATCTACGCGACTTCTACCAGCGTCTTCGGGAGCGCGGCAAACCCGGCAAGGTAGCCGTGATAGCGGTGGCGCGCAAGCTTCTGATGCAACTCAACGCCGTAGCACGTCGAGGCACTCCCTGGGTGAAGCAGCATGCGAACAACTGCCCGTCTTATCAGGCCGATCCGGCTTGACATTCAACACGGATACTACTCACAGAAGCCGTTGACCCTATGGGTGTCGGGAACGGATCGACAGATCATTTAGAGGATATCTGGGCCAGCGTTATAATGGGTCAGACCCGTTCCCGTGTTGCCCATAAAGTATCATCGCAGCGTTATAATTACCCTTATACTGCATTTGAGAAGTGGCTAATTTATACGAAGCCGCCGAGGTAGCCAATGACGACAAAGCATAACTCACGCAATACTTCCCCGGACGAATTACGCGATGAATTTGCCAGACTGGTTAACAGTTGGAAGACTGGCCATCACCGCGGCTTTGATGTTGCACAGATGGTCGAGCATCCTGCATATCAGCGGATAATTGAGATGGGGGAGCAGGCGATACCACTGATATTGGAAGAGCTTAAGCGCGACGTTGACCATTGGTTCCCGGCACTACGCCAATTGACAGGCGCAAGCCCCGTACCGGAGGAGAGCAAGGGGAATCTCGCCAAAATGAGAGATGCGTGGCTGGGCTGGGGAAGAGACGAGGAATATCTTTAAGTGAACAGCAACGTGACCCTTCAGACACGACAACTTTCGACAGGGAAGGTGAAGATGAATGAGGATAGAGCTGACACTGGGTGATGACGTTGCCGACTTTGTGGAGGAACAGAGTCGTGTTCAGAATAAGTCAGTCGAGCAGGTGATTAACGAGACATTGAGGCTTGGCATGACAATTGCCGCTAAGCCCGCCGACACTCAGGAGTTTCGAGTGAAGCCGAACGAAGGCGGCTTCGTGGAAGGCATTGATACGGTCCGGTTGAACCAGGTCCTCGACGATCTAGATGTTGAAGAGTTCCTGGCAAAGGACGGACTTTAGAAATTGCCGGCGACAACACGCATGCAATCGCCAATGAGCACCACGAGGCTGTTGGCATGTCCACGTGTAGAGTTTCATCTCTCATTCATCCTGGAGCTGTGAATTAGGTGCGAAAATGGTTCAAATACAAACACATCAGTCAGTAGAAAATACGCCGGCGATCCTGACAGAAGAACAACGCCGGCGCGTCTCGGACGCCCTGGAGAACGCCCAGTCCGTAAACACCCGCCGGAATTATGCCGGTCAGCTGCGGAAGTTCCGTGACTAGTGTGAACGTGAAGAGCAATCGGCGCTGCCGGCTCAGCCGGAGGTTCTGGCGGCATATGCCGCGGAGCTTGCCGACGAAGGCAAGAGCATGTCTACTATCCGGCTTGCGGTCGCGGCCATCGTTGACGCCCACAGGCGCGTGGGCCTGGAATCGCCCCAGACTACCGGCGTCACTGAAACCCTGAGAGGACTGTCCCGGCAGCTAGGCGTCGGCCAGAAGCAGGCGAGACCGCTGGACGCTGACGCTCTCGCTGCAATCAGGGCAACTGCGGTTACGCCGCGAATAACGCGGGGGGCTCGCTTGAGATGGAAGAGACTGCTCTCAGACGCGGCCGGTTGGACATTGCGCTGGCGTCCGTGATGTCCGACGCCTCAGGTCTCAGGTGGCGCGACGTGTTCGATGCCGAAGAAGGGGCCGGGTTGGTGTACATCGGGCGATCGAAGACCGACCAGGCAGGCGAGGGCGCATACGTCGTCGTCACTCCCGATACCCTGACTGCGCTGAAGCACCTGCGCGAGGGTGACGACGACTGCTCTGATGATGATCCGGTGTTCGGGCTGTCGATGTCCCAGATTAGCCGGCGTGTGGACAGCAGGACGAGAGCCGTGGGCTTGGGTGAGGGATACTCCGGACACTCCGGCCGTGTGGGTCTGGCGATGAGGATGACGCGTCGCGGAGCTCCACTGCAGGCGGTTCAGACCCACGGGCGCTGGAAGTCACCGTCGATGCCGGCTAGGTACACAAGGAGCGAGAAGGCACTGGAGGCGCTAGAATGGCTCGATTGATGTACTACTGGCGTGACGACGCGATACTGATGAGGGCAATCGATTCTCTAGGTTCCTGCCCATAGTACACATAACACTGTTGATATTTGCCCTTTCATCAACCCCCTCTTTACTTGGTACGTGCAGCACAGAGAGAGGGAATCTTGCATCACGATCCAAAATATCAACCGAGCCGGATACCACCGCTAAAGGAGTACTCTTTGGATGAAGCATGGTTCTGACATTTTCTTAATTCTCCTAGCACGGCGAGGGTTGTTTTCCTTCCTGGAGTAAACTCACAGATTGTAACACCGCTTCTCATTTCACCAATGTCAGAAGGCTGGAACGCCACATATCGGAACAGACCAGATGGCACGGCGCAGGCCGGGCCGGAGCTGAGGAGAGCGGTACGGGGCTACGTGCGCGCCTACGCTGCGCTGCACGGACGGCGCAAGGCGGCCGAGGACTTCGGCGTGTCCCGCCACACCCTGCGGCGATTCCTCGAACGGGACCAGATGGGGTACGCCGTGCCTTCCGCCGTCCTGAACAAGGTTGGCGGAAGCGTCCAACCGATTGAAGATGCCGCGTTCGAGCCCATCATCGACCCGGAGGGCCTGCGGCCGGACCCTGCGCTGCGTCATCGGGGTCTTGAGGAGGCGCTTCTGCTGCTGTGCGCCACGCCTCCGGCCACCATGGAGGAGCTGTCCCGCTTCGGTCGCGTTCCGGCCTCCACGCTCCGCGACCGGCTGACGAAGCTGACGGAGCGGGGACCGATGGACTTAGTGCCGCACCACCTGAGCGTGCTGGGGATTCGCCCGCAGCGCCGGTACTTCCCCACGGAGAATGGCGTGATCGCCGGAAGCATGGCCACCGAGGGTGAGGAGCGCATGCTGCTGGCCACCCGGTGTACAAGCAGTGGTTCCGGCTGCTGACCGAGCGTCTGGACGCCGTGGCCGTGCTCCATCAGACGATGAGCGTTTAATGTCAATCAGTAAGAGCGGCAACTGGAATGCTTGCGGTCTCCGTGAGAATGGTACGATGCTTTGTTGGGGGGACGGCCTCTGGGATCAGTTCTCCCCCGGAGACGAGCGCTTCATATCAGTCAGGATTGGTGACTGGCATACTTGTGCAGTACGTGATGATGGTGCTATCGTTTGCTGGGAAATCTCGACTGGGAGGACTCCTAACCGCGGTTGAAGTAAAGTAGCGATTAGAGATAATCCCGTGCAGGAAGGCTTACCCTGAATCCGTATACCGAAATCCGGCGCGTCACTATGATCCATGCAGGTTTGCCGGTGCATCTCGTCCTTCAGACACGACACTATGTTCCACCTGTTGATTTCTTCTGTCTATCGTGGAGAACCGTCCTACCGACCGGGAGGGGCAACCGACGCTTTTACTACGATAGACACCATGGTACCGGGATTTGGACGATACCTTTATCGATAGCTCTCGGACTGCTGAATCGTGCCGATGCGACAGGAATGTTTGACGAGCGATACGATGACTTCCAAGAGCGTCATTGCGGCACTGAAAACTTCATAATCGACTCACGAAACTTGGGCCGACGTGAACGTGAACGTGAATTTGCTTCCATTATCAACGTAAACAGGGATCCTGACTGGGGATTGGAACCCCTATTTGTCATCATCCAAGTCCCTGACAGAAGATGGCGGAAGATCATGATAGTGGACACACGGAGAGGAATCTGCACATTCAGATCAACCACGACGGACACTTCGTATCGGCAAGGAGTTGTCAATGGAATGATCCCTCCGTGGCGGCTCGATAACACGATGCAGGATGCCAGTCGTACTATGATGAGGGAGTTTCAGCGGTTTCTGCGAACTCTCTGACGGAACCCTATAAAGCCACGTGTGAGATGGTTAGGTAGCACCAAATCCTGACTCGAAAGGAAGCATCGCGCGCTCCTTACGTGAACAAACGCAAGCCTTGGAGAGTTGCCTTCCAGCAGTATGAACAGCGCAGCGACAACCAAGCCGAGGAAGAGAATCTAGGGCCAAGGCATGATCCCAAGAATATTTGCTGATAACCGAGAAAAGGGGACGAGTGGCCGTCCCCTCGTAATCGCAATCCTTGCCATTGCGCTCGTGCCACTACTAACCGCTTGCTCTGATTTCAACCAAGATGGCTCCCCAAACGAAACCCGCGTGCAGACATTAGCTTCAACGTCAACTATGTCTACGCCAATCTCTACACCCACTCCCATAGCAGGTACCTTGCGGATGAACCCTGTGCCTTACGGCTACCCACTTTCTCATAAAGCAATGGAGATTGCTGTCTCAGACACATTCAACTGGAATAGTGGAGAACTTCTCTTCGAAAGTGTAAAGAGAGAAGGAAACATTACAACCGAGACAAGGCTTCACGCCCCTGATGCAGGCGAAGGCTTCGTGTGGCTGGTCATAGAAATACAATTGAGAAATATCGGCAATCCAAATCAAACTAGGATCATTAAATCAACGCACTTCAAAGTAGCTGGAGGGTCCGGAGCGACCTACGAACTCGCAGACGTCCCTCCAAAGAAGCAGCGAAAGTGGTACTCTTTTGCCGAACGGTGGGAAAGGCACTTAGGAAAGCGCTACCTAGACTCAGGTGAATTCTTCGGAGGTTCCGAACTCACGGGCCATCTGATTGCACGAGTGGCCAAAGAAGAGGATGACCTTGTCTTGATCTACTCACCCGGGTCGCAAGATTCAAGTTATCTTTCACTAAAGAAATCGACCGCTAGTGGGACTCTCGGGCGAATTCCGAGTGCAGCACCAACCCAGAGATGGCCTTTACCTCCGCTCGGAACCGGAAGAACCAATCCTGTGTTATATGGCACGGCGTTCGCTCACAATGGCATGGAGCTCACCATTCTGGAGGTAGGCCGTCTTGCCCAGGAGGGTACTTTCTTTCCTGGCCTGTCCCTTCGAAAGGCTCCTCGTGAAGGATGCTACTATGTTGCGATAAAATTGCGTCTGAGGAATGTCGGAGATCCAAATGAATCCCGCGTTTACTCCGAGGACCACTTCTGGGTAACAGGAAAACTTGGCTTTGTGTACAGTGAAGTATTCTCTCCAGACAGTGGTGAACTCCAGTTGGGCCGGGGAGAGTTCTTTGGAGGAGGTGAGATTACTGGAGCGATGGTCGTAGAAATACCTTCAGATGACGACCAACTTGTACTCATATATTCTCCACCATTCTCGGCAGGCACCAGCTATTATTCCCTTGAACAGCCGCAAAGATAAATGCGGACCTGATTTCGCCAACCAGGCACGGTCATCCACTACATCATCTCACTCGCCATCCCTGAGTCGGGCAGAGACCTACGCGCCCCCAATGCCGGACGGCGCCGGCCCTGCCAGACAAAAGATCACACCCTCGTCAGCCCGACGGGTGACACTCTGCTGGTAGTCTCATCATTATGGCGATCTCCAACCGACAGCTATTTCACTATCTCAGCAGGAGGCACCTTCGTACGCTGCAACGCCGAGTGCAACAATGGCGTAGGGTTATGGCGCGAGAGCTGGTGTACGCTTCTGGTGAACGGAGTGAAATGATTGAGGCTGACCAAAGGAACATCAGACCCGTGGGCGTCAATTAGAAGCTGAGAAAATTACGGTAACATATTCCGTTGAGGCAACAGGACCGGCCATTATAATTGTCGTTGTTCAATTGATGACTATTTCGACGGGCAACTTACCTTGGTCGAGGTCAGCACTGTCATTGACCTCTACTTATACTATGCCACAACCGATAACGACGGCATAGACACGACCGACGGCGATGGCATCGACACTACTGACAACGACGGCATCGACATACCCACGCCCACCGACAACGACGGGACCGACAGCGATGGGATAGATACTCCGCCCCCCAGCGATGTCACCGGCTCCGACGACAGCGATGACGACGACAGCTAGAAAATGATGCCTGCCACTGTAACCGCCATCCCGATTTACCCGCAGTTCGACCTTGAGGACGAGGAACTGGACAGATTCTCCAGTCTCTTCAACGGAAGGTGGGTCTGGCGGGAATACCGCTCACAGTTCGGTGAGCTTTACGGCACACCGTATCGCATCAGAATCAGACAAGTCAGCCACGATCCCGGAAGGCGTGCAGTTGTTAGCTACATTGCAGAGTGGCATCTTGATGAATTTCTGCCGGAGGAGCAGTTCGCACTGGAGATTCGGCGCGGCAGGGATGTCAGCGTGTACCGCTATCCGGAGGATCCACATCTTCCCGGATTGAAAGAGGCGGCCTCAGTTGAACCCGCCCTCAAGCTCTTGAATAGGCACGTTCTCTCTGTTCCAGCACGACGCCTGCGGGTGGATATGGTCCGATATAGACCCGGCAACCGCGCAGTCCTGCGCCACCGGCTCGGCAGAGTCAACTTCTACGCTCGCGTGATGCGTCCCGACACCCTCGCCCCTCATCTCAAAGCTGCGAGCCTGGTGCAGCGCTCCGGCTTCACGGTTCCGCGGCTTGCGGGCTGTTGGAAGAACGGCGGAGTGCTGTGGATGTCTGAGATACCGGGACGGAATCTTCGGAGGCAGATACGCAGGGGACACCAACCGTCCCCAGGGACGCTCCTTGATGGGCTTGTGAAGCTGTGGGACGTTCCGATGCAGGATGTTGACACCCGCCCGTTCAACCTGGCGGGAGCTTATCGACGCGCGAAGCGTGCCTTCATAAAGGCACTGGCCGATGACCTGGACGGGCGCCTAATCCTCAAGGATGCCACACGCTCACTGGATCCGTTCGTCGAGTCTTGGAGACCTTCCCACATTGCTCACAACGATTTCTACGATGACCAGATGCTTGCGCTGCCGGACAGTAGAATAGCGCTTGTGGACTTCGAGGAAGCTGGTCCGGGGGATCCCATGCTGGACGTTGGTAACTTCCTAGCGCACCTGCGCTGGACGTTCCACTTCGGTCGTGAGCAGGAAGCGAGCGCCAAGATCGCCTACTACTCCATTTTTCGCACCGCATCTCTTGATCGTCTGGGTTGGAGTGAGCAGGAACTGGCTCTGCGTGAGGCGGTCTGCCTGTTCAGGGTATGCACCAACGCCATTCGTCATCCCCGTCCCGACTGGCGTGACCGGCTCAAAGAAGGGCTGTCCCTCGTGAACGACGTCATTGGATGACTTAAAGTGACGCTCGATTTTGAGGACAGCAGTGTGCGTCAGGCACGATCACTCCAATCAATTACAATTGTACCGACAAATGCAAGCTTCGTGGGTATGTTCTTGCACTCGCTTTTCAGGTGTGCCAAATCTGCGTTGACACTCACCTTTGGTGTCCATAGGCTAGTCCATAGATATGTACAGGCTCGGACATCAGCGCAGGAGGCTATCGGAATTGACAGAACACCGCAGGGCCAATCCGTGGAATCCGCCCAGAGCTGCCCAAGTCACTCCTGCGGAGTATGAAGCCCAGGTATGCTCTTGGTTGTCTCAATCAGAAGACTTCCCCTGCATTAACTGGATTAACAGAAAAGTCATTCCGGGACGCGGCGGCGACTACGAAATAGACGTCTATGGAGAGATGACTTTTCTTAGCGGTGCCCTGTTCAAAATTCTAGTTGAGTGCAAGCGTTGGAACAGGCCAGTGGGTCGGAATGTTGTGCTGGATCTTGCCATGAAGCTACAGTATACAGCTGCACACAAGGGCATGATTTTTGCGACGTCAGGATTTCAGCGAGGAGCGCTTAAGGCTGCTACGGAAGCCGGTATCGCAACTCTAACCTTTGAAGACGGCAACGCCAGGTATAGGACAAGGTCTATGGGACCGGCTCATGAGCCTCCGGATTGGATCCCATTTCCAACATACGCTGCCTACCTCATGTCGGCGACGGATGCCAGTACCATTTCAGTAAGCCGTGTATCTTCTGACGATGTAGGCCCGCTCACTAAATGGTTGCGAGAGGGCATGTCACAGTAGATGCGAGAGTGATAGAGCAAAAGGCCTCTATCCTCACGCTGACCCTGCGGAGGTCGCGTATCGCCCCAGGTAGGCCAGGTGGTAGCCCCTTCGTCGACTTCAGCGCTCACAGGCATCCTAAGGTAGTCCGGCTCGAAAGCAGAGGCTCTACGGGCTGCTATGGGCCCGGTTCCGCCGCGATCAGCGCCAAAACAGGTTGTCCATTTTAAGGGCGTGTCTCAGGTACGAGCTGCTGTCGGAAATGCAAGGAAATACCCACTTTTCTTGCATTGGCTATGAGTGCCAAACCTTTCACCTGAAAAACGGTATGTGCCGCCGGCACACCGTTTTCGTAGTCGTTCCTGGCTGAATCCCCAACCTTCCGGAAAGGTTCCTTTTTTCAGTATTTGCTCTCGGCGCTCGTCTATAATAGTGGCAGTGATAGTAGAAAGTTGCGGATGATAGATCTTACGGAAACTGGTCACTTTTTTGGGTAGCGGAATATGGAATTCAATAAATTAGAAACTCAACTATTTGAAGAGGTTCTCAAATTCGACCTAGACGTGCCTTTCGAGGCAACTCTTCGCTACGAGGAGAGTATCTTCGACCTAGTTCTCGTGCCATCCATAGATTCTCATGGATATTTCGCACTGAAATACTGCGATGCGACACATCGGTCGCAAGACGTCAAGCACCCTAGCAGTTTTGCAGAGCGGATTGGAATACCGCCAGGATTGCTTGAGGCGTGGACAAATCAGACCAGAGTCACCCTACGGTTCGACACTCCTATTTCTTCAACTGGGCCAACCACAGCCAGAGAATTGGATGCAACAGTAAGTCTGGTTCACACAGGTCGTAGTGGTAAAGTGGTATTGTGCGAAAATGCCGTTAGACAAGAATGTTCTCAACTAAGCGGCGCAGAGTTCTGCATCGTTGACTTCCCTGACTTTTACACTCCGAGGAGGGAAAGCGAATCCGTCAAACAAGGCGCTCAAGACAGCATCAATTTCACGCCAGTTAAGTATAGTGCGGTACTCCTTGGAGACGATGGTTGGACTATCACGATTACAAGAGATGACGAGAAGACAAGGGGCCGGATTAGCCATACAGGGTTAGTTGAGAAAAGAGGCCATGAAGGGTTTGATGAATCTGAACTCCGAGAAGTACTTGAGATACTGAAGTATTTCTTTGCGTTCGCCACAGGTACATATTGTTTCTACACTGCCTGTCGTTGTTCAGCATAAACGTCACAGTTAACTGTTCAGCATAAATGTCACAACATGTAGGACATGGAGAATGTGACATTGAGCCAAAGAGAACAGGCAAGGCTTCAGGTACTCAACAGTTTGCTGGCGGAGCATATGACGATGGAGCAGGCATCTACTCTGATGGGAGTGAGCACACGCCATACCAGGCGCATACTGGCGGCATACAGGAAGGAAGGAGCAGCCGCACTCGCCCACGGTCATCGAGGTCGTAGAGCGCCCAATGCGATATCGGAGGCAACGAAGACCACTGTGCTGCATCTGGCGCGCACACGGTATTCGGGAACCAACCACACTCATATGAGCGAATTGTTGAGTGAACGCGAAGGCATAGACATAACGCGCAGCACACTGCGTCGCCTACTGGTGAATGCCGGTGAGAACAGCCCCCGTCGGCGTCGGCCTCCGAAGCACCGGGTTCGACGGCAGCGGATGCCGCGTGAGGGCATGCTGATCCAGGTAGACGGCAGCTACCATAGATGGCTTGGGAAAGACGGACCGCAGTTCACACTACTGCTGGCGATTGACGACGCCAGCGGGACCGTCGTCAATGCCCTGTTCTGTGAGCTGGAGAACACCCACAGTTACTTCTCGCTCCTCAACGGACTGATACGGAGCCGTGGCATACCGCTCGCGCTCTATGCCGACCGGCATGCCGTCTTCAAGCACACGCCTTCACCGGAGACTGCCGCTGCTCCCACCCAGTTCAGTCGAGCTATGGATGAGCTCGGCATACAGCTGATATTCGCTCTGTCGCCTCAAGCCAAGGGGAGAGTGGAACGCGCCGCGGGAACGTTCCAGGACAGGCTCGTCAGCGAGATCCGGCTTGCAGGCGCGACCACCATCGACGACGCCAACCACGTGTTGGAGGGCTTCCTTCCACGCTTCAACGTCCGCTTCAAGGTACCCGCGCGGGAGTCGGAAGTCGCCTATCGCCCAGTGGACGAAGGGGTGTGTCTGGAGAGGGTCCTGTGCTTCAAGTACAGGCGCAGAGTCGCCAGGGACAACACGGTCAGATACCGCTGGCGCACCCTTCAACTGCTGCCCGGTACTGACAGGCCGACCTACGCCGGAGCAGCTGTGGATGTGCTCGAAGGACTGGACGATAGCCTGGCAGTGCAGCACGAGGGGCGCGACATCCCATCTCAGGAAGCGCCGCCGCGTCCGAGTGTCCTTCGGGGCTTCGCCGGGAGAACCACGCACTCACCCATCGTCCATCAGCCCGCCAACGGCCTGGGTAGTAAATGGGCGGCCAAGCTGGCGACTTTGGACGCCAACCACGATGCCGAGCAGCCCGTCGCCACCTCCGGTCGCAACGGGACGGGACGAGTTCGCAAAACTGTGGGTCCACGGCGCAGGAAGCCCACGCCGCTGCAGACGGCCAGGTGGAAGGCGGTGCAGAAGGCGAAGCGCAAGGGGCTGTCGATGCGTGGGATCGCCCGGGAGCTGGGTATACACAGAGACACGGTGAAAAAGTACATGAACGCCGAGAGTCCACCTGTGGCGCCATCTCGACTGACGCCGAATGGCCCATGATCTGATACTATCAAGAGCCAAGCTGCGGACATTTATGCTGGCCACTTACCCTGACATTTATGCTGCACAGCGACACACTGCCGTCGTTGGTTATGGCGCAGATAATAGCCCAGTCTGGGGACAAGTTGGGAAATTCGAAGAGAGTCGGCGGGTTTCCACTAACTGGTTCTGTAACAGTCAGTTCGTTCAGGATGGAACCGCTCTTGAGGCGTTGTTCTCAGGATTTTGGCGCCAGTGGTTTCAGAGCCGAGACGAACTTACGGTTGCCATTGAGTCCTACGTCCACAGTAACGTAATGTGTCAAGCCGGTATTCCGGCCGATGCAGTAGCCAAGAGCTATGCGGGGTTAGAAATTCTCGCTAGCCTGCATTCAGGCAAAACCATCGCTGGAAGAGCCGCCAAGAAAATAGACAGGCAGTTAGAGGAGCATGATATTCCCTACCGACTGCTGTACAAGTCGCAGAATCCGATTACCTATAGTCTGGCGGAAAGGATCATGGATAAGAATTCCAACTCCGGTGCATATCTCCTCAATGAGGTTCGCAATTATATTGCTCACCCGCTGGACACGAAGTCTGATGCCCGAATCAAGAGAACTCTTCGCAGGCACTTGGATATGGATATGGCTCAGTATTTTGATCTACATGACCTGAGCCAATTTTATCTGGAGTACCTGCTCTTGGGATTGTGTGAATACCAAGTTCGAGAATATAGAAATCTCAGGGAATCTTTCGAATCCGAGACTCCGTTCTGATAACTCATAGCTAGGTCGTGGAAAAGTAGAGAGCCGTCATTTCACGTACTTGACCCTTACCAAGTCAAGGAGAAACGGTCCTTTTCTTGCATTAAATCCGCCCTGCCTAAGTGCGTTATATTTCATTATCACGCATTTAGATGAGGCACCCTATGACACTCCGGACACAGCACACAGTGAACGCTCCGGCAGCTCTGACGGACCAGCGGCTCCGACGTGTCTCGGCCGCCCTTGAGAACGCAAAGTCCGTAAACACTCGCAGGAACTATGCCGACCAGTTCCGCAAGTTCCGTGCCTGGTGTGAACGCGAGGGGCAATCGGCGCTTCGGGCTCAGCCAGAGGTAGTTGCAGCCTATGCCGCGGAGCTTGCCGAAGGTGGAAAGAGCATGTCCACGATCCGACACTTGCGGTCGCAGCCATGATGTCTGGATCAATGTCGCATCTCAAGCTGGTTGCCCGGAGACAGTTACACCCTTCAACGAGTCGTAGTGCCTGAATCACTGTGCAAGACTTCCAAGCGAAGCCTAAATCCCCATACCGAAATTGTTGCTATTGCCTTGACAGTCAATCGACAGTGAAGCCGTTGTTTTTGAGCAGACGAAGGTGATCGGTGTATGATTCCCGGAGTATAATCTCGGCAGAAAGGATACTACGTTGAATGAGCATTTTGGTCGGAACTGGCTTGAAAGGAATAACTTTCAAGGTTCCCTGAATGAGATGCGAGAAAAAGGCATAGTGGAGGAACTAACGCTTTCGGGTTACGTTTGCAACCGGTGCAGTGTCGTGGACCCGATTGGATATAAGGTAATTGGCGACGTAGTTGAGGAAGAGGAAAGATTTACCCTAGGTAAATTCTTCAGCCTCAACCCATTTAGCAACCCAGGAAGAATCAATTATATTCTGAAGGACGATCTGGCTTGCGCCATTTGCTTCGATAAGCCCGTTGATGTGACTACCACTTACGGGCAGGCTGTTCTGAAGCGTATTGAGCAGAGTAAACTCGGAAGTACAGGTGAAGATGGATAATCGGCAGTGAAAGCCAAAGATGTTCAGGCTCGTTCGCTTGCAGTGGTTTTCTGCTTTGGCGTGCTGGCGATCATACCAATATCGATCGGGTTTGCGATACAGCCGCTTCTCGGTATTGTTTTGCTCGTTGGTTCGCTGCTAGTGGCGTATAAGCTATTCGTTGGTTGCATGAACACCTTCACGAAGGCCGCTGCAGACCGAGAGTTACATGGCAGACGCGAATATGTGAAGCGGAGGCAATCGGTGGCGAAGCTGGAGATCGACTTATTCGATGACCCTATGGAAGCAGTGAACGAAGAGGGGAAACCAAAGCTGCACTTGAAGACTTGCCGATGTAATACCAATTCGCTTAACTTATGACACAAAAGAGAGGGCGTGAATGAAACGGTGATTAACAAGGTATAGATGACAAGCGAGATGTCATCGGGTGGAAAATACAAAAAGCCCGCCGGGCATGGCGGGCCTGAAGTTGCGGTACGAATCCTTATCAGGGGCGAACCTTCTTGGCGAAGTTGTCAGCCCGCAGGTGTCGGGTGCAAGGATTGTTCCGGCTTTGTGTTTGCAAAAGAAGAAGCCCTGCTGCTTAGTGCAGGGCTTCTATGTATCCGGGGTCCGCCTCTGGGGGCACCCACTTAACCTGTCCTCGCTGGATCGTTTGCAGAACCTCCAATATCTGCGGGACAAGCAGGGTGAGTGTAGGCATTCCCTGGTCTTCGGGCACCAAGATGATTATCCCAACATCTTCAGGTGTGGGTCTTGCGTCCCTTTCGATTGTCTTGTCTTTGGTAATCATGACGTCGAAGGTGTCCCGTCCGAGTCTAACCAACTCTCCGTTGTGGCGGCCCAACCAGCCCATGAATTGCGCGGAGCGGACATCATGCTCGGGAAAATTATGGCGGAACTGGGGTGGCATATTCTCATCAAGGAGAATTCTCATAAGTTGCAACCTCCACGAATTCACTAGCCGTTTCTAAAACCCTCACCACGTCTTCTCTCTTGACCGTGGTGTATTGACTTAGAAATTCATCTATACTTTCCCCGTGTTTCAATTGATTGAACAGGTACTCCACCGGTACACGTGTGCCCCTGAAGACTGGCATACCACCCATGAGTCCATCCTCACTGTCCGCGGGGATTTCAGACTCAGCTCTCTTTCGGAGGGCCGCCAACGCCTGACTGGAACTCACTTCGGGAAAGTCCATCAGGAAGGACTTGAGGGCGAATCGCTTATCCCAGTACGTGAACAGATATTCAACCGGCACCTTTGTGCCGTCAAAGGTTGGTGCATCTGCGGGCACATCTGGGAGATCTATCGGGTAAGGCCTATCTCTGTTTAATTTTAGGTGTTGCATTGCTTCTCCTCTCGGTGTGACGCCGAACCGATTTCTTGGAGTATCCGTAATTGAGCCTTCAAGCGCAACCCCGCGGTCTTCACGCCATCTCTTTTGTGTCATAAGTTAAGCGAATTGGTATAAGATGTGCCGTTCCTCATAGATCGTTCTGTTTGGGCCGAATGCACCATGGATACTTAGTACCAAATCCAGTTGATGATGACACGTGCGATGCTTAGCGCTCATAGCTTTGGCTTGGGATAGACGCGATTGAATTTCACGCAAGCATTCTGAGAGCGAAAGCGCCAGTCTATGGTCACGCCAGCAGCGTTACGCTCCCGCTCATCAGACATTGCCTTCTGAAGACGCTCGATTCTATTTCCGCCATATTCAGCCAGCTCCCGTGCTTGGGCGTGTGATGGAACTCCAGTCGTCGTGCTATACGCCATGCCTTGACAGGCTCGTATGCTTCATACAGGGAGTCAATCTTATGAGTATTGAGATTGTCCAGAACCACCCTCATCACCTTGGCGTCGGGATTGTACTGCACCAACCATTTTGCCGGCCTGTTGCCTCATCGGGACTTTTGCTTGATTTGATATAGTCCTGGTATGTTGTCGTTTGCCATCCTTAGAACAGCCAAAACGTGGGTCCCCGATGGCGAGGATATATTGCGGCCATTTAGATCTGTAAGAAATTTGCCGATATTAGACCTCAGGCCAATGCCCGGGCTTCGGGAGCCCTCCCCGATCAAAACAGCTAATTCTTCCGTCCTCTCATCACTTATGTGTCTCACTTCGAATGGGAGATTGCCGAACCAGCTAAACAGTAATTCTATTGCTTCTGGCGTTCGTATCATTGCCGTTGCTCCAGTTCCTCTACTATCACCGTCCTAGCGTCTAACTCCTGGGAAGTAGCTGATCGCTAAAGCCCTGTAAATTTCTTGAGACCTGCATTGTAACTTTTACAACCTACTAAATATGCTCCTATAGCCCGTTCAATTCGACCTTCGGAGTTGGGCTTTCTGATCCGCACTACATTACCCTGAGAACTCTTGAACGATTTCTGAGATGGACCCAATAAATCGGACAGGTGGCTAAGAGAGAGTCGCGCTCCTAGAATAATGGAAGAAGAGGAGCAGGAAAATGAAGCAGAGCAGGAAGAAGCACAGTCCGGGGTTCAAGGCCAAGGTGGCGTTGGCCGCGCTCCGTGGAGAAGAGACCGTTGCCCAGTTGGCCAGCCGGTTTGAAGTTCATCCCACGCAGATTCATACTTGGAAGAAGGCCCTGATCGAGGGAGCGCCCGAGGTCTTCGGTAGTGGGAGTGCAAAGGCGGACAGGGATCAGGAAGCGCTGACTGCGCATCTGTACCAGCAGATTGGTCAGCTCAAGGTGGAGCGGGATTTTCTGTCAGGGAAGTCCGGGCTATGAGTCGGCGCAGGCGTCTGGCTATGGTGGATCGAGGACACCCGAAGCTCTCTGTAGTGAAGCAGTGTCGTCTGTTGCGGCTCAGCCGTTCCTCGGTATACTACCGACCGGCGCCGGCTAAGCCTGCGGACCTGGAGCTTATGGCCGGGATGGACCGGCAGTATCTGAAGACTCCCTATTATGGTTCTCGCAGGATGACGGCCTGGCTGCGGACCCAGGGATACCTGGTCAACCGCAAGAGGGTGCAGAGACTGATGCGGGCAATGGGACTGGAAGCGATCTACCGCAAGCCCAATACCAGCAAGCCTGCGCCGGAGCACAGGATATACCCTTACCTGCTGAAGGGAGTGACAGTCGATCGGGTCAATCAGGTCTGGGCGGCGGACATCACCTACCTGCCCATGTCCCGGGGATTCCTATACCTGGTGGCCATTATGGACTGGCACAGCCGCTACGTGCTGGCCTGGAAGCTCTCCAACACTCTGGAGGTGGACTTCTGCATCGATGCCCTGAAAGAAGCCCTGAGCAAAGGACAGCCGGAGATCTTCAACACCGACCAGGGAAGCCAGTTCACCAGTGATGCCTTCAGTGGGCTGCTGCTGGAGCGGGGGATCAAGATCAGCATGGATGGCAAGGGCAGATACCTGGACAACATCTTTGTGGAGCGTTTGTGGCGGAGCGTGAAGTACGAGGAGGTATATCTGAAAGCTTATAGCAACGGAAGTGAAGCGAGGAGAGGAATTGACGCTTATCTGGAGTTGTACAATCGGGAGCGGCCACACCAGTCTCTGGGCTATCGAACTCCGGCCCAGGTGTTCGCGTCGGGAAGGTTGCTCAGGTGTTTACCAGACCAGGCATCAGCCTTATCATCTCGTGAGGTAGCAACAGACTTTACAGCGGGAGTCTCTCTTAACTTAGCCCCTTCGCTGTCCTAACTGTGGGGTCCACTCCATTCTGTAGATCTTCGTCAAAGCTTTCCAATGGCACACTCTTGATCAGCCATTCCACTTCACGGGTATGCGGCAAAGGCGCCAAGGATTCGTCGGGTCTTTCGACATAGCAATACACATAGTCTCCGACTACCTTGCCGATGGCCACTGACTTAGTTTGTCGGCGCACTAACACTAGCTTGTCGCCTTTTTCAACGTTGCGGGCAAAACGCCATATCTCGTCGGCAAAAGATCGCTTTACTGGAATAGTATTACGCCACGCCTCTCGGTCACTAAAATCGACAACGCTCTGATTCACGCTAGGTCCTACGCTATACATTCCATTGCGTAGAGCGAAGTTCTCATTCTCGCCCATCATACCAGCCCTGACGATCCACACTGCCATATTCAGCCTCCTTAGCATTTATAGAATTCGTGATACTTCATTCAACTCTCCGCATATCAACGCTGCGACCTCAGCCACTTCGAGGTATTCGGGGAGCTGGACGGCCGTTTCTGCAACCGCGCCGGCGGGCGGTGTGCTAGGGTCATTTACAATTTGCTCTTGTGTTCTGTCATCTGTGTGTAGAGGACAATATATGCTCTATGGCTCATCTTACCCCGCGATGTTCAAGCCTCTTAACCGTGGCCATAATCGTTCCCTTGTCTTTCTCTGCAGGCACCGAGGTCATCTCATCCATGAAATCAATAGAGTCGCATCGCAAGTCACTAGGAATCCGGGACAGAAACGTGTCACTGCTCTTTAAGATTGCCAGGTGACACAGGGCGAACACCAATCGTTCTTGGGGTGAGCCTGTGCCATAATCTCCCCTACTCACAGCGTTACATTTTTCAAGGAAAATTGTAAAGAAGAGGGCGAGGTTGCATTAACCTCGCCCTCTTCTCATTCCCGCGTTCGCGAGATTCTCGCGGCCGGATGCAACTGCGATGATATATACAGGCCGTCTGGGATCGGGTCTGACTCTCAATGCAACTGGCCCAGATGCCTTGATTTTGATCTGTCGACCCGTTCCCGGATTGGCCATTAGTTGCCAACGGCTGAGGCGAGCAGTGACTTGATAGGAGCGTGGCCTTGAGCCTCTTCGCAGTTGTGTCCGCTCACCCGGCTGATACGTCATTGTCCGGGAGGCAGAGATGATTGGAGTCGCAGGTCACCAGATTCGTCGCGCAGTTGAGGTAATTATCGGAGTCGACACTCACAAGGACCAGCACGTAGCAGTGGCCATTGATGGGCTAGGTGTCTGGCTTGGCGAGAAACACGTGCGTGTGACCACCTGTGGGTACAAGGAGCTCGAGCGGTGGTCCCGTAGCTTGGGAGAGATCCACGCGTTCGGAATAGAGGGCACGGGTTCCTACGGTGCTGGAGTCGCACGCTTCCTGGCCGGTCGGGGCTATACGGTGATCGAGGTTAACAGGCCTGATCGATCTGTCCGCTTTCGCAAGGGGAAGAGCGACCCCACCGACGCAGAGATGGCAGCACGGGCGGTACTTGCCGGCGTAGCAGATACCACTCCAAAGTCTGGCGAGGGCGAAGTCGAGATGATCCGTATGCTCAAGAGCGCAAGGGATTCTGCAGTAAAGGCTCGAACCCAGGCCGGCAACCAGATGAAAGCTCTGGTTGTGACGGCTCCCGCCGAGCTTCGAGAATCGCTCGATGGTCTTACCACCAGCGCTCTCGCCAAGCGGTGCAAAAACTTCCGCCCCTCTCGTCTGGTCGATCCGAAGACGGCGGCCAAGTACGCTCTTCGTTCCCTTGCCTACCGTTACCGCCAACTCAGTGATGAACTGCGGGACCTGGACGCCGAGTTGAAACGGCTCACTTGGTCAGTCGCGCCAGCCCTGGTTAACGCCTTCGGTGTGGGGCCCGATACGGCAGCGACCCTGCTGATCGCCGCGGGAAGTAATTCTGACCGGCTCCGCACCGAGGCAGCCTTTGCCTCGCTGTGTGGCGTAAACCCGATACCGGCATCATCGGGCAAGACGAACCGACACCGACTCAACCGCGGTGGCGACCGCCAGGCCAACGCGGCACTCTATCGCATAGTCATCGTCAGGCTGGCTCACGACCCGAGGACACGGGCATACATGCGGCGTCGAACCGCAGAGGGAATGAGCAAGCGCGACGTCATCCGCTGTCTCAAACGCTATGTCGCCCGAGAAGTCTACTCCGCCATTCAGAAGCCTGCCCAGATACTCGAAAAAGCTGCTTGACAAAATATAGGAGCATCAAAATACGGTAAAAGCTTGCATCCGGCCGGCAGCTCCGTAGCTGAGCCACCTCCTTAAAATGGACAACCTACCGCTGATTTGCAAACATGTATCGGGGAATGTCTTGCACTGATAAACTGCAAATAGGACGCCGTAAGTCGCGCATAAGTGCAACTAAGGCGGCGCTAACTGCAAGTAAGTGTGCATTGCGTGTACCTTTGCCCTCGATAACTGCAACTTCGGAGTCAGTATGGCAGCAGAGCCGACCACCGCAATCTCCCGCCAGCGCAGACCCAGAGGGCGTTACCCAAAAACACAGGACGGCGCAACTCCCAAGCGCGAGAAGCGCATCCCTGAATACCTCGAAGCAGACGAGATAGACGCCATCATCAGAGCAGCGCCAAGCCCGAAGGCAAAGCTGCTGATGCTCCAACAGTGGCGGGCGGGTCTGCGTGTGTCCGAGGCTCTTGACCTCGAAGTTCGGGACTTGTCGCTCGATACGGCCACTCCGACGCTCAGAGTGCGTTCAGGCAAGGGCGGCAAGACGCGGCTTGTGCCGGTGCATCCGGAGCTGCACGGCGCTTTGAGTAGCGCCCTGGCTTACGGGGACATCAGCCAGGGCAGAATCATCGAGGCGCATACCACGACCGCATGGCGCTGGGTGAAGACGGCGGTGAAACGCGCTGAAGAACTTGGCGCGATCTCGCCGGGGAAGCGGGTCAGCACTCATACGCTGCGCCACAGCTATGCACGGCACCTTCTGATGAACGGCATCCCCATCAACTACCTGTCACGCTGGCTGGGGCACTCGTCAATTCAGACGACACTGACCTACCTGGATCTTGTGCCGGACCCGACTGGGAGCTTGGCGATGGTGCCGTGATGAGTACAGAGGCAAAGCGCTGGCACCTGTCTTCTCTTTGACGATCAATTGGGAACAATTTATAATTTAATCCAAAGTTCTTTCCTTTTAGCATTGATTAGATGGGCGGACGTATGGTCAATATAAAGCCAATTAAGACGAAGCAGGATTTTGATGAGGCGCAGCATCGTATCAAGCACATAGTCTCCTCTGAGATTGGAGCACTTGAACGGGACGAACTTGATGTTTTATCTGTGTTAGTTAGGGACTATGAGAATCGGCATTTGCGAGACAACATGGCAGACCCTATCGCTAGTATCAAATCCCGCATGGAGCAGATGGGACTGTCTCCAAGGGACCTCGTTCCTATCATCGGAAGCCGTTCAAAAGTGTCGGAGGTCCTGTCGGGGAAGCGTCCTATAACGATGAATATGGCGCGAGCACTTCACCACCACCTCGGCATACCTGCTGAAGTATTGTTACAAGAGACGCCGTCTCCCGCGGTATCATCCACACCAGACGCCAACTTAAATCGGTATCCCATTCGAGAAATGGCAAAACGTGGTTGGTTAGGGAAGAATCCTGACATTAGTCAAGGTGCGGAAGTAATCATAAATGACCTCAAAGAAAGAGCCGGCGGAGCAGTTGTTGCAAATGGGCTGTTTCGGAGAAATGGTCAAGTGCTTCGCAATACCAAGGCAAATCCGTATGCGTTGCAAGCTTGGTGCTGGCAAGTATTATCCAATGCAAATCAACGTAATTTGTCCTCTGACTATCAGTCAGGGTCGATCACGCTTGAATTCATGCGGGAAGTTGCACAGCTCAGCCCGTACCCAGACGGTCCAATCAGAGCACAGCAATTCTTGGCGGACAATGGCATACCAATGGAAATTATCAGCCACTTGCCTCGGACATACCTTGATGGCGCGGCTCTGCGGCTTCACGACGGCAGACCTGTAATTGGATTAACTTTGCGCTACGACCGGATTGATAATTTCTGGTACACGCTATTCCACGAATTGGCTCACGTTTCGCTTCATCTTGACAACTATGATGACATCTACCTTGATGACCTAACACTTAACGAGCAAAGTGACCAGATTCCCGACTCACCGGAAGCTGAAGCCGACCGACTAGCGAGAGACTCATTCGTGCCTGAAGAGGAATGGACATGTAGCAGTGTTCGCTCGAATCCTTCAACTATGGCCGTGTTTGAATTCGCTCAGACATTGCAAATACATCCGGCCATTATCGCTGGCCGAATCCGCTACGAGCGCCGGAACTACCGATTGTTGTCTCAATTGGTGGGAGCCAATACTGTCCGGCAGCAGTTTCAATTGAAATAAGCGAATAATCCAACAAAATTCCCATTGACAGTGTTCTATATACGGGATTAACATATTTATTAGTATGTTCCCTTAATGGGACAATCTTGATGTGAGGTGTATGAAATGAGCACTGAAGAAACGTATTCCATTCGTGTCAACGGGGTCGAAATCAAGGTTGAGACCACTAAGGATAAAGCTATTACGGCAGGTGACATCCTTGAGTTGGCGAAGCGCGAAGGCGCTATACCAGGGAACCCTCAAGATTACATCCTGAAGGGCGCAAACCGCGAGTATGCCTGGGATGAGACCGTGAACGTAGCTGACGACAAAGATTTCATAGCGATACCTAATACCCCAACTCCTGTCGCCTAAGTCTTGGTGAGAAGGATTGGCACGGACGGAACACTAAGTTAGTGTTCCGTCTTTCGTGTCATATAGACATTACGGAGAGGTACAGTATGTCCTCAGATATTGAAAGAGTGCGAAGAGAATTGGGTGAATTGGGGTACTCTACCACGGTGAGTGATACAGCCCAGGGCGAAACGGTGATATTCCACTACACGATTGAGTCTGGACCTCATGAACGCGAGGATGTACAAGTGGGACTGAGTTTCCAAGACCCGGGTTATCCAGAGTACCCGCCTCACTGGGTTCATGTTAGTCCGCCAATCAATGACAACAAGGGTGGCGTTGTCAGTCCATATAAGGACGCAGACGGGCGTGAATGGTTGGCTATGAGTCGCCCACCGGGAAATATATGGGACAGGCTTCCCACGAAAACTATGCGCGCATACATCGAAGAACACCTGAGACGCGTTTTGAGATGAGCATGAAACTCGAAGTAGCCTTTACATCAGAGGCTAACGCAACAGCGACTGCTCACTTGTTGGAACACTTTCGCAGAAGTGAGCAACAAGAAGATCTTTGCTTTGCACTATGGCAGCCATCAACAGGAAGCAATCGCCTTACGGCTCTGATTGATCGTATCATTCTGCCTGAACCGAATGAACGCACTCTTCATGGAAATGCGAGTTTCAACCCCCAATACTTGATGCGAGCGTTGGAAGAGGCGCGGCGTAGCGAATCGGGCTTGTCTTTCATGCACAGCCATCCTGGAAAAGGTTGGCAGTCCCTCAGCTCAGAAGATACCCGAGCGGAGCGTGATGTTATTGCATATCCGGCGGGCGTTACCGGGTTGCCGTTAGTCGGAATGACAATCGGAGTTGACGGCTACTGGAGCGCTAGGTTTTGGCAGAAGGAAAGAACACACATACGGCGGCCCTGGTGGAAAATCTGGGCTTCGGACATAGAAGAAGTTCAAATGTCCAAACACTGGTGCCAAAAGGTTCGCATCGTAGGCTTGAAGTCTTATAGGTTGCAATTTAATGACGCGATAGCGCCCGTTCACCCTAGACTGGATATTCTGAAGCGCACCTACGACACTTGGGGCAGTGAAGTACAGAATGCCATATCGAGGCTGCATGTAGGCATCGTTGGGGTAGGAAGTGTAGGTAGCATCGTTGCCGAAGCCATGGCGCGTATCGGCGTTGGGCAGGTCACACTGATTGACCCCGATAGAGTGGAACTACATAATTTAGACAGACTTCTCTATGGAACCAAGAACGATGTAGGCGTTGAGAAAGTTCGGTTGGCAAAGAGCCGAATGGAACGCAACGCTACCGCCGACAATATAAGGATTAAGGCACTGCCGCTTCCCATTCAGCAAAAAGATGCTTATGAATCTGCCTTAGACTGCGACATTATCTTCAGTTGCGTTGACCGCCCAATTGCTAGGGACGTACTAACATACATCGCCAACGCGCATCTCATTCCAGTTCTCGACGGAGGCATTGCGGTTGAGCAGGACGTTCGCGGAGAAGGATTGTCTTCAGCTCACTGGCGAAGCCATATAGTTACGCCATATCATCAATGCCTTCGCTGTAACGGCCAATACAACACCAGTATGGTCGTCATGGAGCGCGACGGCTCGTTGGATGACCCGACATATATCAGCAATTTATCTGCCGGAAGCATCCCAGGAAATCAGAATGTGTTTCCATTCAGTCTTGCAACCGCAGGAATGATGGTCAACCTGATGATACGATACCTGATCGGTCAGGAGTGGTGGCCGGAAGTTCAGCAGCAAGACTACCAGTTCGTGACCGGGGACACGCGAATCATCAATGAGAAGTGCTACCCACACTGTGAGTTCCGAAATCGCAAAGCAAGAGGCGACGCCGAGCAACCGCCGACGCTGGTTGCTTAATGGCAAGCAATAAGCACGGAGTCCAATGACGCATGTCCACAGAGCCTAACGACATTCAGAAATTGCGCTCTGCTATCGAGAGCGGATCAAGGATGCTGAGTGGTCCTCACTTCAGCCAGTATGACCTTTACTCATACATCACGGACATAGTTCGTCCATTATTCTTGCAAAAAGCAGTGGCTCATATATTCATGCCTATCAAAGAACGCCATTTGGTTTCTGCACAGGATTTGAATCTTGTTCACTACACTAGCGTAGATACACTGGTCAAAATCCTGCAACGGTCTAGCGGAGATACGAATGGCTATCTAAGGCTGTACGATTCGGCCCATTTCAATGACCCTGACGAAGGGCGTTACCTTACTCGGATTACCCAATGGAACGAAGAGAATAGCGACTGGTTATCCTCGCCAGTTAAGGCCCACGCATACATCACGTCCTTTATCCCTGCAGAACGTGGTCAGGTCAACGACATAAACGACAATCTCGTATTTTGGCGCACCTATGGCAATGACGGACATGGGTGCTCAATAGAGATACCAGGAACACAATTGGATAGAGGAGACCTTCCATTATTGCGAGTATTGTACGGAAGATGTAATGCTCGGAATACTGTGAATGAATTGGAAGAACTGGAGAAGTCTTTTCAAGACATTCACGACTTATTTAACCCGGTGCGAGGTGCTTTAAGGGAAGGATTTCTTAACGGAATCATAAAGGAAATCATCGCAGAAGAATTTGAGCTAGTCAGTTACCTCCATAAGAGTGAAGCGTATCAATACGAAAAAGAATGCCGTTTCGTCGTGACAGAACTTGAGACCAGCAATCCCACATACGAGTACATCAGCAGAGAATCAGGACATGAAGACGTTCGGCAGTATTACGAACACGAGATGCTTAGTGCCAAGAATATACTGGTATCCGGCGCTACTATCACTCTTGGACCCTCTGTGAAGAATGAAGATAGGATTGAATCCTATTTACGTCATCTCCTGAATGAGGCCGGTCTACTAGGACCTGTTATCAAGCAGTCAAGCATCAATTATCGCGGATAGTGAGATTAGCCATTTCTTGCTCCTCTGACACTGTAATTGTTATCCCCATCATACAAGGGAAAGCGTGCGGATCGGGACCCACGCGCTGCGCCACAGTTACGCACGGCACCTACTGATGAACGGCATCCCCATCAATTATCTGAGTCGGTTGGGGCACTCTTCAATTCAGACTACGCTCATCTACCTGGAGCTTGTGCCGGACCCTACGGGCAGCCTAGCGATGGTTCCTTGAAGTAGCCGCTACACATGAGTTTGGAGACTATAAGTGCCGAACAATGATATAGATGGCCCCAGAACTCTGACGTTCTCCCAAACTCAAGGTTATGAAGTCCTACCTAGCCTGCTGGCACTTGAAGAACTCAGTGACGACGCTCGCCGAGAATTATGGGACTTACTTTACGTGCACACTGGAAGCGATCCAGCGTTCAGTTTTCCTACTAAGATTCTGGAGGGTGTTTGGCTTGAAATAGCGATAGCGTTGCACAGGGAATTCCGCAAAAGGCCACTTGAGGATTTTGATGCGAGTGTGTTCAGTTTTCAGTGGTTTTGCAAAGAAGCAATTTTTGAGGGTGAGCAGCCATTCAACAAGGTCTTCGACATCTTGCAGATAATTATGCGTCATCCTCGTTGTCCAGTTGGATTCGTTGAAAGAGTTCAGGCTATATTCGTAAATAACCGCATGGCTTACTATGTAGACGTAAATGGGCCTGCCACTATCTTCCCTATGGCTACCAGACAGGAAGGCGCTGCAATACGTGATGCCATCGACACTTTCCACATAGCTGGTTTAGTAGCCCCTGAGAAACATCTCCGAAAAGCAGCAGAGTTCATTAACCAAGGCGATTGGCCCGGGTCGATAAGGGAAAGCATTAATTCAGTGGAATCCATAGCACGCCTATTAGCGCCCGAATCGGCTAAAACCCTAAGTCCGGCATTGAAATCACTTGAAGCTGACCGAAAGATGCACCCAGCACTCAGGAGTGCTTTTGAAAAACTGTACGGCTATACGTCTGATGAAGAGGGCATACGGCATCCACTCATGAGTAGTGGTCAACGACAATTATTCTGGCCGCTTTACGCTAATTACTTTGGCCGCTCGGGGTCTGGTGTAATTGTCGTTTGTAATTGTCGTTCTTGTGCTTCACTGGTCCGGTAGCTCGGCATGTCGAACTCGAGAATGACCGAGTGATGCACGATCCTGTCGATCGCGGCAGCAGTCGCCATCGGGTTAGAGAACACCTTCTCCCACTCGGAGAAGACCAGGTTCGAGGTGATGCCGAGCGAGCGGCGCTCGTAGCGCTCAGCTATCAGAGTGAACAGCACCTCCGACTCATCGGCCCCCTGCGGCAGGTAGCCCAGGTCGTCTATGACCAGCAGGTCGTAGTTATCCAGCTTCCTGAGCATCCGCGGCAGATCTAGGTCGCGCCTGGCCGCGAGCATGTCTTGCACCAGGCGGTACGCCGGGATGAACAGCACGGAGCGTCCCGACTGCACCAGCCTGTGCCCTATGGCGCACATCGCGTGCGTCTTGCCGGTGCCGGGCATACCGAAGGCCAGCACGTTCACGTCACGGTCCACGAAGTCGCCCTCGGCAAGCCTGACGAGCTGCTGCCTGAGCTTGACCGGAGCCCGCTCGTGCTCGAAGGTGTCCCAGGTCTTGCCGGCGGGCAGCTTGGACGCTCTCCTCAGCCTGTCTACTCTCCGGATCCGCCTGTCCTCTGCCTCCTGCTCCAGAACCTCCATCAGCGTCGGCAGGGCGTCGGCGTGTCCCGCATCGCTGAAGCGGTCCACGGTCTCAGCCGCAAGCGTCGGCAGCCTGAACTCCCTGCACAGCTCCCTGATCCGCTCTCCCACCGCGCTTGGCGCATAAACATCAGTCGTCATCTCGCACCTCCCGCAAGCAGCCGGTCATACACGCCTAGGTCCACTTCACCGGACAGCTCAAGTGCCGGTATCTCAGGAGACACCGGTGCGACCAGCTGCTTCACCACCGGGTAGTCGAACCTCACTTTCGACTGAAGCAACCGCTTCAGCGCTCTCTCGACTTCGCACTCCATAGTCGTCGCGGCCAGGTGCAGTATCCGGACATAGTCCACGTCTGCGCGCTCTCCCTTCCAGCCGCACATCGCGTCGTATGCCAGACGGAAGGTGTGCGTGGGATAAAGCTGCTCCCTGAAGCGGTAGCGCGCGAACGCTCCGGGCTTGCGCACAAGCGAACCTATGATGTGACGGTAGTCTATGCGCGCCTTGCCCTTACCCCGTATCCGCTCCATGCTCTCCACCAGGTGCCCCTTGTAGTACACCTCAACGTGGTCAGGGTACAGCCGCACGTCGACCATCACGCCTATCAGCCGTGACGGCACCGAGTACGTCCTGCTTTCCACCCTGATGGTGCTCCACTTGAGCACCCTGGCGCTGTAGCTGACGTACTCGGGCACAGGAGCCGGAGGCAGAGCCCGCAGGTGCGGGTACTCACCCGCCAGCTTCTCCCTGACCAGCCTGTTGCGCCTGTCTACGATGCCCCGGACGAACTTCGCGTACTGCTCCACCGACTCGAAGTCAGCACTGCCCCTGAGGATCAACTCCTGCGCTATGGAGTCCTTCAGGCGGCGGTGTCCCTGCTCGGCAACCCCGTTCTCGTGCGCACTGTACGAGTTGGTCCTGGTAGCCTTCAGTCCGTAGTGGTCGAGTATCTCCTTGTAGCGCTCGTTGAAGTCCCGGCCCTTGCTGTCCTTCAGCTTGTGCGTCGCAGCACCCAGGTTGTCGCTCCTGACCACCTCAGGCACAGCTCCCAGCTCCCACAGCGCTCCCTGAAGGCCGCTCCTCAACGCCGCTAACGTCTCGCTGAAGCATATCTGCGCATACCGCCAGCCCGAGTGACTCAATATGAACTCGAACACCATATGCGGAAACGGCTCTCCGCCTATCGTCACCTCAAAACTGTCGCAGTGCGTGAAGTCCATCTGCGCCTCACGTCCCGGCGGATGCTTCTGCTCGAAGTACACCTCTCGCTCAGGCCCGCTCAGCGCACGCCAGTCCCTTATCCGCCTCTGCAATGTGCGCAGGTGCGATGCGTTGAACCTGCCCGGATACCGCTCGTCCAGCCACTCAAGCAGCACTGTCGCCTGCAACTTCTCCCTTGCGTCCCTGCGCAGCAGCGGCACTATCTCCTCGTCCCATACCTCCGAGAACGCATCCGGGCGTGTTCGCCAACTTCGCTTCTTCTTCTCCGACGGCAACGGACCACTCCGCCACCTGCGAGCGCCCCTTGCGCTCATACCCGCCGCTGCCGCTGATGCCTGTTGTGTCTTACCTTCCATAATCCTCCGCCTCAGTAGTAGTACTTGCTGATCTGTGACCATCCAGTACCTCCTGTACAAGATGGTCAAATCTACTCACTTCAGCGGCCAAAATGAATGTCGCTCAGCGGCCATTATAAATGTCGTTGTTCAAGTAGTGCAGAATCCCCTTCAGGAAAAGACGAAGCTTTGTTTATGATAGGTGCCTGTGCATCTTTTGCGAGTTATCTATGGCGGCGTAAAATATCTTCGGGCTGAAACAGTCTGTAAAGGTCATGCAAGAACGATTACCCCAACCCACCGACAAAGGGTGTGGACCTACGCTTTGAGAACTTGTTCAGATGCAACGCTGGGCCGCGTCACAAACTCACCCCGAGCAGCGAACAGCCAGGCGCTTTCCATCCCTAAATCCCCACGTCAGGTCAACGCAGGCGAGCGAAGGCAAATGGTCAGGTGTCCTTCTAGTGCCCTGAATTGCGACGCTCTCCGGCGATTCTGCGAGGACAAGTTTCTCAGAATCGGTCTGAAACCGGCGTATTTGACGAGGCGAGAACCAGTGATTAGCATTCCTGCTATGTCACGCTACTTGCCGAAGGGGAAAAGACGAGGTTGCTGAATGCCCACTTATCCGCATATCGACCAGTACCGAGAGGAACTGCAACGCCTGCTGGACTTCGGCGGCTCTGATAATGAGTCGAGTATACGGCGTGCGTTTGCGGTATGCCTGGACTCGTACTGCCGTGGGCACAGGGAGCGATTGGCTCTGGTGGACGAACTTGCGTATAAGGGCGGTGTGTACCCGGACGGGACGGTGAAAGACTCGTTACGGATGGACCGTGGGTACTGGGAGGCTAAGGATACGCACGACGACCTGGATGCGGAGATTCAGAATAAGTTCAACAAGGGGTATCCGAGGGACAATATCATCTTCGAGGACTCGGAGACGGCGGTGCTGGTGCAGAACGGGGATGTGGCGCAGCGAGCGGACATGCGGAAGCCGGGGGAGCTGCACAGGCTAATACGGCTGTTCCTGGACTATGAGCTGCCGGAGATTGAGGATTTTCGGAAGGCGCAATCGCAGTTCAAGGACGACCTGCCGAACGTGCTTGCAAGCCTGCGCGAGACGATTGAGGATGCGGAGCGCGATAACGCGGAGTATCAAGATGCCGCCGCTGTATTCCTGGAGCTTTGCCACCAGAGCATCGGGCCGGATGTGTCGGAATTGGATGTGCGGGAGATGCTGTTGCAGCACATCCTGACGAAGGACATTTTTCTGCGGGTGTTCGCGGAGGACCAGTTCCACAGGGAGAACGACATCGCGCGACGGTTGGACGCGCTGGAAGGGACTTTCTTCACGGGGGACACGCGGCGGCAGGCTATTGACCGACTGCGCGGGTACTACGGCGTAATTGGAAGGACTGCCGACGAGATTGCGGACTATGCGGAGAAGCAGAGCTTCCTGAAGGCGATCTACGAGGATTTTTACAAGGCGTATAATCCCGCTGCCGCCGATAGATTGGGAGTTGTGTATACGCCGAACGAGGTTGTGGACTTCATCATTCGGGGGGCGGACTACCTGCTGCAGAAGCACTTCGGGCGGGGGCTGGCGGACGAGAATGTGCAGATACTTGACCCGGCGACGGGGACGGGGACGTTCATCACGAACCTGATCGAGTACCTGCCGGCGGACAGGCTGGAGCACAAGTACAGGCATGAGATGCACGCGAACGAGGTGGCGATACTGCCGTACTACATCGCGAACCTGAACATCGAGTACACATACCGGGAGAAGACGGGGCAGTACCTGGAGTTTCCGAACCTGGTGTTCGTGGACACGCTGGACAACATGGACTGGGAGGGGGCGACGGGTGGCGCGGTGACACGGCAGGGCGCGTTCGAGCTGGGTGGCTTGTCGTTCGACAACTGGTATCGGATGCAGGGGCAGAACGAGAAGACGATAAGCGTGATAATGGGGAATCCGCCGTATAACGACAGCGCGATGCTGTGGGGAGACGGCGGCGCGAACCGCGCATATCCTGAGATCGATCGCCGTATCAGAGATACTTATGTCAAAAGCGGCACCGCTCAAAATAGTAGGCAGCAGTATGACATGTATAAGAGGTTTATTCGTTGGGCAAGCGACCGACTAGATGATGACGGCGTTATCGCGTTTATCACTAATCGCAAATACATCGACGGTCAAGCGGATGATGGCTTTCGCAAAGTTGCCTCTCAAGAGTTCAGCGACATCTATATCCTTGACCTTGGTTCGGATGTGCGGCGCAATCCTAAGATTGCAGGCACTACGCATAATGTGTTCGGCATACAGACGGGAGTTGCTATTGGCTTCTTCGTGCGCGAAAAAGCCAAAGTCGGCAAGTGTAGTATCTACTATTCCTGTCGTGAGGATGAAGAGCTTGCTGTGGATAAGCTAGCATTCTTGAACAAGACGATGTTAGCCGATTTTGAGTTCGAGCAAATCACGCCTGACAAGCATAGCCACTGGCTTGACCAGTCGAACCCTGACTTTGAGCGTTTGATGTCTATCGCTAATAGGCGGACAAAGTTCGCCAAGTCAACGGATGATGATCGGGCGTTATTTAGATTGTTCTCTAGGGGCGTAGAATCTGCTCGAGATGAGTGGGTGTATGACTTCGGTGTTCACAATCTTAGGAACAAGGCGTTATTCTTCGCCGACACTTACAACGAACTGCTCGACAATAAAGACAGTTCTTATCCGCCAGTTATCAAGTGGAGCAGTTCGCTGCACAACAGATTTCAACGAGGCGAGCGCATAGTTTATAACGATGCGAATCGTATTCAATCACTATATCGCCCATTTGTCACAAAGCATTATTTCTCTGAAGTATCAATGAACCATAGGCTCACCAGAAATCACTATGAAATGTTCGGGACTGACCTGAAGCAGGAAAACAAGGTAATCAGTTTCCAGGGCACTGGCGCGCGCCGACCTTTTGCGGTCTTGGCAACTGACAAGGTATCAGATTTCCATCTGTACTTTGACGGCGCGCAGTGCCTGCCTCTCTACCGGTACACGGAGGACGGGGAGCGGGTGAGCAATATCACGGATTGGGGGCTGCGGCGGATCAACGAGCACTATCGCAAGGAGTTCGGGGAGCGTTTCGAGGAGGTCGTGGGGGGTGCCGCAATTACGGCGGAGGATGTGTTTGCGTATACATACGCGGTGCTGCATGATCCGGTGTACAGGGAGGAGTACAAGGTTGACCTGCTGCGGGAGTTTCCGCGGCTGCCGCTGTACGACGACTGGGCTGCGTGGGTGAAGATAGGGCAGGAGCTGCTGGAGTTGCATATCGGGTTCGAGGATGTGGAGGCTTATGGGCTGGAGCGGGTGGATAGGGCAGTTACATCGGCAGGGGCTGCGCCAAGGGTGATGCTGCGGGCTAATGCGGGGGACAAGGAGCGGGAGGAGATTCAGATCGACAGCGAGACGGTGCTGCGGGGGGTGCCTGCGGATGCGTGGCGGTACAGGCTTGGGAACAGGTCTGCGCTGGAGTGGGTGCTTGACCAGTACAAGGAGAAGAAGCCGCGCGATCCGACTATCGCGGCCAAGTTCAATACATACCGATTTGCGGACTACAAGGAGCAGGTCATCGACTTGCTGAGGCAGGTTTGCACGGTGAGCGTGCGGACGACGGAAATAGTAGAGGGAATGGCGGATTCCCAAGCCGCAGGGAATGGTGTACATCCATGGACATTGACCAGGTTGCGCAATTAGTCGAGACCGGCGGCGAATCAGAGACGCTGGAATTCAAGGAGACTACCGGAACACGCCGCGAGGCGTCCAGGACAGTGTGCGCCTTTCTGAACCAGCGCGGCGGACAGGTTCTGTTCGGTGTGACGGCGGCCGGCGTAGTCGCTGGACAGCAGGTCAGTGACCGAACCATCGAGGAGTTGAGCGCCGAGCTTCAGAGAATCGACCCTCCGGCTTTTCCGACAATGGAATATAGGAAAACAGTATTACCAATGGATCCGGTAAAGAAGAACAAGCTCAAAGTAATGACGATTGAGCGTTCTGTACCAGAGGAGCACATGTATGTTTTGATCGACCGAATTATCGGCGAGTGGATTGAAGAAAAGGAACTAAGTATAAAGATACAAGATTCTGCGAAACGTAGAGGAAATGAAATGGTGAAAGAATATCTAGTAGATCAAAATAAAACCAATTCAAAGAGTAGATCCAGAACACGAAGGAGAAAACGAAATGCGAAATAAGGTATTAGTGGTACTGATAGTTATCGCAATGCAGCTCTTGATTACTTCAGCAGTAGTCTACGGCAAGCAAAGTGTGCCTAGTGGCTGCGATACGGAAATAACAGAAATTACGTTAGTGATACAGCCGCCGCCCAAACATACAGTTATTCAAGTAGCACCGAAGCCTTTGGAGGGAGCGAACTACGAAAAAGGCTACTATTCTACGAACCAAATGAATGTAGTGCTCCCTACGCCAGTTCCCAATAGTGAGCATGGTATACGAGATGATTGCAACATGATTAATACATTTTTGAATCCAAATGCGACATACGAAGAGAAGAGAGCAGCGATGGATTGCGTAAACGGAGACTAAAATGAGATACCCTAGCAAGAACAGCGCAGCGTTTATGCGCTCACGCGAAAGATATTGAGCGAATCCGCGTGGACGGGGATCGTGAAGTCATTGTAGTCAGCATTGATCAGGGGGCATTGAAGCCGTATACCTACCGCGGCATCGCCTACAGCCGGGTAGGAAACACGACACTGGCAATGTCCGCGGATGAGCGCAACCGCATACTCTTCGAGCGGATGCACAGCGAGCAACGTTGGGAGAACCAGCCCATCGATGGATGGGAAATCAGTGACCTCGATGTACCTGAAATTCGTCGGACAGTTGCAGAAGCGGTCCGACGAGGCCGCCTTGAGGAGCCGATGAGTGGGGAGCCTTCCGATATGCTGCGCGGTCTCGGCCTTCTGCGCGACGGCGTACTGCTCAAGGCAGCGGCGGTGCTGTTCGGTAGTACGGAGAAGCTGGAAATCGAAATGCCGCAGTGTCTGCTCCGCATCGCACATTTCCGTGGACTCGACCGGATGGAGTTTCTGGACAATCGCCAATTCAACGGCAATGCTTTCACGCTCCTTACCAATGCGGAGCGATTCCTGCGCGACACCTTGCCCATAGCCGGTAGGTTCGAAAAAGACCGTTTCGAACGAATCGACGAACCCCAGTATCCACCTTTGGCGACGCGTGAGGCGCTTGCGAACGCTCTGTGCCATCGCGACTATTCCATCGGCGGCGGATCGGTCGGCATAGCAATCTACGATGACCGTCTGGAGGTGACCTCCTCCGGCTCACTGCATTTCGGCTTGACCCCGGAGAGGCTCTTCTCCCCACACGAGTCGCGCCCCTGGAATCCGTTGATCGCTCGCACATTCTACCGGCGCGGGATCATTGAGGAATGGGGTAGCGGAACACTGAAGATGGCTGAGATGGCGAGTAACGCAGGGCTTCCAATCCCGGAGATAGAAGACGATGGAGCATGCGTCACTGTGCGGTTCCGGCACGGCCGGTTAGTCCCTCAGAGGCACAGGGGCGTAAGCAGCCCCGATGAACGGCGGGAGGCGATACTCGTCATGCTGGATGGCGCGGAGGATGGCTTGACACGCCGCGAGATTCACGCCCATTTGATCCCTCGGGTCAGCGAGCGCCAAGTGCGTAGAGCGTTGGAGGATCTGAAGAGCAGAGGATTGGTTGTTTCACCGGGTCGTGGTCAGTCAGGGCGATGGAAGCGCATCGACAGAAGCATAGATTAAGCTCCCCGGGCGTTTAGGGGCGTTATGGGAGCGTTATGGGGGCGTTATGAGGAGTACGCAGAAGGTGAGTGGGCGTAACTCCGCTAGTGAGTCGGCTCAGGCTTCAAGAAAGGCTTTTCGGACAGGATGAGACGCCGCCCCGCGCCAACGCCTCGTTTTGCAGGCATCGCCTCCATCAGCCCTAAAGTCGCTGTTTTCACGTGAAAACCCGGGAATCCATCATCGGCAGAATCGCCGCAGATGGCTTTTATTTCAAGCCGAGACGTGTAGTGGCGACGTCGCACCCCTCGTCGGCATCCTGAGGCGGACAAGTGGACTGGCGACATCCCCAATTCTGGCGACTCCGCCAGCATGAGTCGAATCGCACCGCGCAGCCGGCAGACCGTCCGCTCCGGGCCAGCACTATGTCCTACCCCTTAACCGTCGTTCCACCCATCCTGAACATCGTCGTTCCGCACTCACCACACTTGCCGCGGGTCGCCAATCGCCCGTTCTTCAACGTTACCTCCTCTGCATTCTGTATCTCCCGGTGCGCCCGGCACTTCAGACAGTATCCGCTCATCGTCAACTCCTTTATGATTCGGTCATCGTCAATGATCCTGGTGACGTGGCTGGTCAAGGAAGCCCGTCTGCATTCCCCGGTCACGCCCAGCCGTAGCAGCTCGTCCCTGCCGGGGAGCTGGCGGCGGGTCTACATAGTTTACGCCGTACACCTTTATACGTTGGATCAACTCGACGGCGTGTTGCTCCTGCTGAGTCGCGTGGGCCTGGGCTTCCGCGACGAACGACGTCGACATACCCGTGGAGGCATTCCTCACTTCGGCGGACCAATCGCACATCAGGCACGACATCGTAAGACTGGTTTCTATTGGCCTGGGCATGATTTTGCAGTCCCCTATTTCAGCCACTCGCGTAGATCGGCTGCCTCCATCTTCTGAGATTGCCTCTCCTGCCCCTCGGTGTAAGTCGTGATCCGGACGGCGGGGCACTCGTACGCCCCAAGCTCGGTCCCATGCACCCTGGAACACCGCTCCAGAACCGTGACGCCTATGCTGGTCGGCGTCCGAAATGGCTGACACCTGGAATAGATGAACCTATGCCGCACCGTCATGACCCTTTGCTCTGCGACAGGTCCGCATCGCCAAGTATACGGTCAACTTCGGGCGAAAGCACCCGCAGGACCAGTTCGGTCATTGATATGCGCTCGAGGAACGCGGCATGCTTTACGCGCCGGTGAAATTCGTCTGTAACGTCCGCGACAATCCTCCGGTCGGCGGTTGCGTCGGCGTCAAGCGCCCGTCTCGGACCACGCTTCGCGGCCGGTCCGCTCGCGCTTTGTGCCCGCCCCTGACCTTTTCTTGAACGCATTGGCATCTGCATCTATCGCACCTCCTCGATCTCCACGCTCCCGGCCGGGCGCATACCGTAGACGAGACGGTATACTTCGCCCAGCTCACGTGTGGCGTTCTCGTCCGACGGCACGTACTCATCCACCAGCATCCCGTAGGGCGTTGAACAACGACAATTATAATGGCCGGTGTGCGACATTCATTTTGGCCGCCTGAGGGAGTAGATTTGACCATCTTGTACAGGAGGTACTGGATGGTCACAGATCAGCAAGTACTACTACTGAGGCGGAGGATTATGGAAGGCAAGACACAACAGGCATCAGCGGCAGCGGCGGGTATGAGCGCAAGGGGCGCACGCAGGTGGCGAAGCGGACCGTTGCCGTCGGAGAAGAACAAGCACAACTGGCGAACGCACCCGGACGCGTTCTCGGGGGTATGGGAGCAGGAGATAGTGCCGCTGCTGCGCAGGGATGCAAAGGAGAAGTTGCAGGCGACGGTGCTGCTTGAATGGCTGGACGAGCGTCATCCCGGACGGTTCAACGCGTCGCACCTGCGCACATTGCAGAGACGTATACAGGACTGGCGTGCACTGAGCGGACCGGATCGCGAGGTGTACTTCGAGCAGAAGCATCCGCCGGGACGTGAGGCGCAGATGGACTTCACGCACTGCGACAGTTTTGAGGTGACGATAGGCGGAGAGCCGTTTCCGCATATGGTGTTCGAGTTCATACTGAGTCACTCGGGCTGGCGCTACGCGCAGATATGCTTCAGCGAGACGTTCGCGGCGTTGAGGAGCGGCATTCAGGGAGCGCTGTGGGAGCTTGGCGCAGCTCCGGAGGTGGTCAGGAGCGACAACCTGGGTGCTGCGACGCACAAGCTGAAGGACAGCAAGGGCCGGGACTTCAACGAGCGTTACAAGGAGATACTCGACCATTACGGACTGAAGGCTACCAGGACCAACTCGTACAGTGCGCACGAGAACGGGGTGGCCGAGCAGGGACACCGCCGCCTGAAGGACGTCATAGCGCAGGAGTTGATCCTCAGGGGCAGTTCGGACTTCGAGTCGGTGGAGCAGTACGCGAAGTTCGTCAGGCAGATCGTGGACAAGCGCAACAGGTTGGTCAGGGAGAAGCTGGCAGGTGAGTATCCTCATCTGCGGGCGCTGCCTCCGGCTCCTGTGCCCGAGTACGCAAGCTACACTGCCAGGGTGCGCAAGTGGAGCACCATCAGGGTGGACAGCAGGACCTACTCCGTTCCCTCGCGCCTGATAGGCGTGATGGTCGATGTGCGGCTGTACGCCGACCACGTGGAGGTGTACTACAAGGGGCACCACGTGGAGAGCATGGAACGGGTACGGGGTAAGGGCGAGGCACTCATAGACTACCGGCACATCATAGGTTCGCTTGTGCGCAAGCCCGGTGCGTTCGCCCGCTACCGCTTCAGGGAGCAGATGTACCCGACCCACACCTTCCGTCTGGCGTACGACGCGATGTGGGGCTGGAAGGGAGAGCGGGCAGATGTGGACTATGTGCGCATCCTGCACCTTGCCGCGACGACGATGGAGTGCGAAGTCGAGAGGGCACTGAAGCGGCTGCTCGCATCGAGCGTGAGGTTCGACTACGCGGTGGTGAAGCAGTTGGCCGCACCGGTGTCTCCCGAGATACCGGCACTTGGGCTGTCCGGTGAAGTGGACCTGGGCGTGTATGACCGGCTGCTCGCGGGAGGTGCGCGATGACGACTGACGCTTATGCACCGAGCGCGGTGGGAGAGCGGATCAGGGAGCTGTGCCGTCAGTTCAGGCTGCCGACTCTGGCGACTGAGACCGTGGACCGCTTCAGCGATGCGGGACACGCCGACGCCCTGCCAACCCTGGTAGAGGTTCTGGAGCAGGAGGCAGAGGACAGGCGGATCCGGAGAGTAGACAGGCTGAGGAGAGCGTCCAAGCTGCCCGCCGGCAAGACCTGGGACACCTTCGAGCACGAGCGGGCTCCGGTCAAGCTCAGGCAGCAGCTCGTCAGGCTGGCAGAAGGAGACTTCGTGGACAGGGGCGTCAACGTGCTGGCCTTCGGTCTGCCCGGCACCGGCAAGACGCACGCCATGTGCGCCATAGGGCACAGGCTGGTGCAGTCGGGGCGTTCGGTGCTGTTCATCCCGGCGTACCGCCTGGTGCAAGACATGCTGGCGGCCAAGCGAGACCTCGATCTGCCGCGGATGCTCAGGAAGCTGGACAACTACGACCTGCTGGTCATAGACGACCTGGGCTACCTGCCGCAGGGGGCCGAGGAGTCGGAGGTGCTGTTCACTCTGATAGCCGAGCGCTACGAGCGCCGCTCGCTCGGCATCACCTCGAACCTGGTCTTCTCCGAGTGGGAGAAGGTGTTCTCCAACCCGATGGCGACTGCTGCCGCGATAGACAGGGTCGTGCATCACTCGGTCATCCTCGAGTTCGACATGCCGAGCTATCGGACCAGTGAAGCGCAAGAACGACAATTACAAACGACAATTACACCGGACCCAGAGCGGCCAAAGTAACTGGCGCAAAGCGGCCAGAATAACTGTCGTTGACCAGGGCGTGGCCCTTCTGATCGCCGCACGCTCTCTCACGACCAGTCCCGGGTCCTCCACATGCTCAAACCGCTTGAGGACATCCTGCGCCGCCGGCACATCCAGGCTCGCGCCGTGAGTCGACGCGCGATTCAGCACCACCGTAACACGCAGGTCCTCGTTAACTTCGAGCGCGTCCGCCGCCAGATCATTCAGCAGCTCTACGGTCCACACGTCCCATCCATTTGGCTGCACCGGCACGACTATCAGATTCGCCACGCGCATCAGCGCCTCAATGCCCTGGACGTCCCCGGACCCCATATCCACGACTACTTCGTCGTAGCGACTCGACAGGTCGCGCACATTCCGCCTCAGACCCCTGCCATACTGCCGGACCACGGACGGGGCTTTGCGCTCGAGGTCTGCACGAGCTTCCGTCCAGATACTTGCCGTACCCTGCCGGTCGGCGTCAACGAGCAGGACATCCCTGCCAGTCCTGGTACTCCAACCCGCAAGGTGAACCGCGAGCGTTGACTTGCCCGTACCGCCTTTTTCCGCCGCCACCACGACTATCACAATCAAACCTCCTGGCTATCCGATCAATGCAATACTGTATATCTGTAAATATGTACATAGTTACATTAAGCCATGACCCGGCTTATTTCAAGCATGGAAACAGACATATATCGTCAGAATGGCTGAACTGCCCAATCCATTAGCCGACTCCTCTCATGCCATAACGGCATTTGCCGGAAATGTCCCCTGTTCGGCGAATGGTCTGATGAGTTGCGATGACCAGCGTAAACCGGCAAAGATACGCTTCGTCCGAACCCGGAATAGGATCGAATATTGCGGCGCTGGCAGCGTGGACTGTAAAAGAACGGATGAAATATCTTCGAACTGACCATGAGCTGCACAATTATCAGGGACGAGGACATCTAGATTTCCGGCAGCATTCGTGTCATCTACAGACCGAGCTTGACGACAATTAGAATGGCCGCAAAGCTTGGCTGCTCCGACGAAAATATCCGGCTGCCTTATTGTCGTTGGCCGCTCAGTGGCCGGCTCGGAAATGCACTCGCGCCACCATGGTCTGCTACACACTTCGTACCGGGGCCGTGAAGGCATGAGAGCTCTATGCACGAACCGCACGGATACGACCCAATACGCCCTCATTTCATCCCTCAGCTTGTATGCGTAATCTACACGAGCAGTTGCTCCGCCCGTTGGCCACAGGGTGATGCCCTAGCGGGAAGTTTCGAGTCTGCGCATTCGTTAAACAGGCCCTCCCGTTTGATATTGGGCAAATTCATCCCATATAGTATGATGCGGCTGACGGACGGGGATTCAGGACCGCATCTCCATACAAGCTGATCGTGGGTCTGCACATCGCTGACGCGAACAGCATGCCGGCAGAGGTTCTGTTCAACCCACGACACAGTGACAACCGAAGCGAACAACCCGGGGCGAATGCGAGGCCGACCGATGGCTCAGATAATAATCCGCCGGGCCGGTACGTGCCTGTACTGCGGCAATGAATTCGATGTGCGAGGTATGGCCCGCCACCTGTCGGCTTGCACTGCCCGAAAGCGAGTTGTGGAGGAAACTGCCCGAAGGCGCGTCAGCAACTCTGATCTTTATCACCTGCGTGTCCAGGACGAATGGAGCAAGGACTTCTGGATCGACGTGGAGATGAAAGGCACCGAATCCCTTGGGAGCCTCGACCATTACCTGCGGGCAATATGGCTCGAATGTTGCGGTCACCTCAGCATGTTCTCCAAGAACGGCTGGAACAGTCACGAGTTCCCACCTGAGACGCGCATCCGAGACGTGTTCAGGCCCGGCACTCAGATCAGCTACATATACGACTTTGGCAGCTCTTCGGAGATTCTGATAAGAAACGTGTCGATTCGCAGCGGCAGACCAGCCGAACCCCGCTACCCGGTCGCTCTGATGGCGCGCAACGTCCAGCCTGCCTCCGAATGTATAACATGCGGCGAGTCGGCGACCTGGCTGTGCTTCGAGTGCATCATCGAACACGAAACATGGGGAACGCTGTGCGAGCGACACTCAGCGACACATCCCCACAAAAACTACGGTGACCCTGGACTGCTGGTGAACTCCCCCAGGATGGGCATGTGCGGTTACGACGGTCCCGCCAAGCCTCCGTATTGAAGCAAATTGGCATTGACGACAGCATATCATGCAGGACTGAGAGGAATGTCTGCTGGTGAATAAGCGCAGACCTGAAGGAAGAGAACCTGAAAGACTGGTCAAGGCAGATGAACAGGATGACCGGGGACGGAGACATCTTGTGGCCAGACGGTATGGCGCGGCGATCAACTGCTTCACGGCGGCCATCAAGCTCAACCCGACCAATGCCGACCACTATATGGGGAGAGGACTGTCGCACGCAAGCATCAGGGACTATGAAAGGGCGATTGAAGACTTAACCACCGCCATCGGCATAGATCCCGAGTATGCCGCGGCATACAACAGCCGAGGAATCGCCTATGCCATGCTCGGAGACTATGAGTCTGCAATTGAGAATCATGACGAGGCCGTCAGGCTTGAACCGGACTATGAGCGCGCTCGCCTAGGCCAACAGGCCTCCCACTTTCTCAGTGGCAGGTATGAGTTCGTGCCTGAGGACCTGGCACTGGTGCTCAGGGATAGAACCACTCCGCCAAACGGGACAGAATCGTCCTGACTCTCCTTTCAGCTCGTTGCGAACCTCTCAATCCGGTGTGCCCACCAAAGAATGCCACCGTCCCGACAGGCAGACTTCTCGGATATGGCACGAAAGCGGCGATTTTCGTGGGGACCGCCACGGGATCGGAATAAGCCGCTAGCCTCAGCTGCCCTCCGATGCCAGCTCGTCAGAGCGCTCACGGGCGCAAACGAAGCAGATGGTCACGCCCATGTGCTCGAATTGCTGGCGAGGAGTACCGGATTTCCCACAGCGCTCGCACTCGGTAGACGCTCCAGCACCGGCTTCGATTTCTTCGAGGACTCGCCAGCCGGAGAACTCTTCCGGTGGAGTAGAATTCGGAGTTGCCTCTTCAGGCTCCCACTCTTCCCAATAATCAGGCAGCATCGCCGCCAGGAACGAGACTCTCCCGTGCAGCTCGTGGTCGTCATCGAAATCTCCGGCTTTCCACGCCTCTGTGAATTCCTCAAGGCTCATGTCGAAGTGGAGGCGAGCGAGATTTTCCTTCATCTCGCGGTCTTCTTCTTCGGTGAGCATTCGACCTTGAGGAAGGTCCTCGTCATCTATCGTCTCTGGAATATCGTCGGGCATAGTCTGTTCCTATTGCTGAGTCTGGATGCCCCTCCAAGATACCACAGCCCGCGACCGCGCCCTTTCAGAAAAGTGTAGATTACGAAACCAGGCGATTCCTAGGCCTCCGCGGAGAGCGAGTTTCGTAACGTATGCCGGCGGGCCTCAGACGGACTCCGTCTAAACAGTAACTCTCGCACCTCACTCATAATCGTCGCCGAACCATTTTCTCGGAGACCTAACGGGTTTACCGGGATAGTCAGTCATCATGTTGTGCAAGGTGTCGTAACCGTAATTTTGCATCCCGCTTGACGCGCTGTTCTGAATAGTTCCACATAGCCGACACACGCCTTGGGAAACGGCCTTCTTTTGGCAAGCCCTGCAAGTTTTGTCCCATTTCACCAACGCATCCAACATCTCCTTCGACACATATCTCTCAGAGCTAATCTGCACCTGCTCAATGTAAGCGCTGGATTCAAAGCCTGTCCTCACATTCACCCCTTCTCCCCTCTGCATCTAAGGCATAGGAGTAAAGGACGCTACTCATAGTGACTGATCCTTCGACGCTTAAAAGCCGGTTTCGGTTATACGTCGTTCACGCGCCTCAGAGATTGCTACTTTACGGACTGCCGAACGAAGTAAATTGCACAACTTATAACTATCCCATAGGTGGCCAGAAGATTATGCCGCCAATTATGCCAAAAAACGCAGCGCAAGTCGTAGTTTCACAGGAAATGACGAAATAAACTGATCAAGAGGGAGTTTCCCTCAAGAGCGACCGACACAGGCTACGGCTCTACGACGCTATTTCTCCTATCAAATGGTAATCAGTGCTCCCGGCTTCCCCTGTCCAGCAGACCACCCTGCATACCAGTATCCCGCCTGGCCGCAGCATCTCGCGCATCTGGGGCAGGCGGCTCTGGCTCCACATAGTTCTCGCTGTACACCCTCAGTCGTTGGACGATCTCAAGGGCGTGCTGCTCGTGGGCATCCACATGCGCGTATGCCGCTTCGAGGAACGCGGTTGACGCCTGCACCGATGTGTTCGCAGCCTCGACCGACCACTCACACTGGAGGCAAGAGATTGTCAACTCGGAGTCGGCCTGTCTCGCCATAGCACCACCTCGCGGGGATTTCTTGGGAATGAGTTTATTCGCTCCGGAGCCAATGCGAAAGGGGGCTGGCGCCCGTAGTACGGAGCTACGACCTGATGTATACTCTAGCCAGAAGGTCTAGCCAGCACATCAAACTGGAGGGATGAATTGACAGAGTGGCCGTTACAAGATGCCAAGAACAAGTTCAGCGCCCTGGTGAACGCTGCGCTCACGGGCGAACCACAGCAAGTTACTCGCCGGGGACAGCCTGCCGTCGTAGTTCTGGCGGTAGATGAGTACGAGCGACTGCGCCGGCTTGAAAGAGCTGACGCCCCGACGCTGGGCGAGTTGCTACTGGAGATCCCGCAGGACGACCAGGACTTCGAGAGAATGTCCATTCCGTCCCGACCCCTAGACCTGTGATGTTTCTCATCGACACCGATGTGCTGTCGGCCCTACGAAGACGCGACCGCAATCCCGCGATAGTCCGCTGGGTCGAAGGCCAGCGGACGGCGGATCTGCACATTAGTGTCGTGACAGTCGGAGAGATAGAACGAGGCATCACGCAGCAGCAGCGCCATAATCCAGCATTTGCGCGGGACTTGGCCGTGTGGCTGGACCGTGTGCTGGCCTGGTACGGCGACCGGATTCTACCCATCGATGCTGCGACCGCAAGGCGGTGGGGGCAGTTGTCCGCGACACTCGGCAACGACAGCGCAGATCTTCTCATAGCGGCGACGGCGCTTGAGCACGGACTGACCGTCGTTACTCGTAACGTACGTCACTTTGAGCCAACCGGAGTTTCTGTCCTGGACCCGAGCCAGGGATGATGGAGTAAAAAGAAAATGAAAACTCCCGTCAGGCAACGCCAGCTCCGGGGCCTCGTGCTGCACCATCGACGGCACCCGGCAGAGCATCGCAGACGTCTCGTGAACCGCACGGCCAGGTGGGAAGAGCCTCTGGTGGCCGGCAGATGCCGATGGTGTTATGAGCTAACGGCCAGCCCGAGGACACGCTGGCACAGCTATTGCCTGAACGCCTATCGCGACTCTCCTATAGATGTCAAGCAGCTATGTGGAGCGCCTGGGCAGGTTTCTGAATGGCAGAGTAGACTTCTCGGGCAACATAGCGTTTGAGACAGCGGATGATGTCGCGCTTGCTCATTCCTTCTTCAGTTCGACGTTGCATGTATGTTTGGGTCCGCAGCTCGTAACGCAGCCTGACCACGACAATGCGATAGAGTGCCGCGTTGGCCTGGCGGTCGCCACCGCGGTTGAGCCGATGCCGGTTCGTCTTGCCGGATGATGCCGGTATCGGGTTTACACCACACAGCGAGGCAAAGGCCGCCTCAGTGCGGAGCCGGTCAGGATTACTCCCCGCGGCAATCAGTAGGGTTGCAGCCGTGTCGGGTCCCACACCGAAGGCTTTGACCAGGGCCGGCGAGACTGACAGCGTGAGCCTTTCAATCTCAGCCTCCAGGTTCCGCACTTCATCACTGAGCTGACGGTAGCGGCAGGCAAGGGAGCGGAGGGCATACTTGGCCGCCGCCTTGGGATCGCGCAGACGAGAGGTACGGAAGTTTCTGCACCGCTTGGCCAGAGCGCTGGTGGTCAGACCATCGAGCATTTCGCGAAGCTCGGCCGGAGCAGTCAAAACCAGTGCCTTCATCTGGTTGATGGTCTGGGTACGAGCCTTGACAGCGGAGTCCTTCGTGCTCTTAAGCATGCGGATCATCTCGACTTCGCCCTTGCCCGACTTGGGCGTGGCGTCGGCTACACCAGAAAGTGCCGCACGGGCCGCCATCTCGGCATCGGTGGGGTCGCTCTTCCCCTTACGATAGCGGACAGACCGATCAGGCCTGTTGACCTCTATGACAACATAGCCCAAGCCAGTCATAAAACGTGCGACTCCGGCTCCGTATGAACCTGTGCCCTCTATGCCGAACGAGTGGATCGTTCCCAAGTTTCGGGACCACCGCTCGAGCTTCTCGTACCCACACGTGGTCGCAGGCACGTATTTCTCGCCAAGCCGGACACCTCGCCCGTCAATGGCCACTGCCACATGCTGGTCCTTGTGAGTGTCGACTCCGATGATCACTTCATCTGCGCGATGACTCTGGTAAGGTGCGACTCCTATCATCTCTGCCTCCCGAATAATGGCGTATCGACTGGATGAGCGGACACAACTGCGAAGAGGCTCAGGGCCAGTCTCCTATCAAGTCACTGCTCGCCACAGCCGTTGGGTACTTATGGCCATCCTGGGAATGGGTCGACAGTTCGCGATAAAGGCATCCTGAGCCAGTTGCATCCAGAGTCAGACCCAATCCCAGATGACCCATTTACATCATCGCAGTTGCATCCGGCCAACATCCTGACGAGATACAGCGCACGCTCTGTGAGATATGCGGTGATCCGCCCGACGAGATCGACCACCGGCTGGCAATCGAGGTGGCGTGGACGCTAGGTCCAGCGGCGATGCTCAGGGCATTCACGCTCGATAACCTCTGCGCTGGCTGTGCCGGAGATGCCATAGGCGCAAGACACGGCAGGACCGACGACTGGCAAAGTTCTTTGGGGCGTGCTCGCTGGACTGGTACGGCGCACGACAACTGCTTAGCCCGAATCCACCGAAGAGTAGAGTTATATCCGCCGGAGCGTGGGTGAAGGACGCGGCAAGGTGGCAGTGCGGGTATGATGCCGGTGCTGGAGCGTTCTGAAGGTCCCAGGTCGTGATGTTGGGCGCCAATGGAGGCCCACAGCGGCGATTCCGGGTGAAGTTGACGAATCGGTGGGCAGCAGGGGATACTCGCGGTCCGCTCCGGCGCGAGTCTGGGGATGAGATGGGTTGTGGAGTGTATGGTGAGCAGTCGTCGTCGCCGTCAACTCGGTAATGGAATGGTTCGCAGTCTGGCCACTGCGCGACCGAACTGTGTTCCCCAGGGCCAGCGCTGGGGAAGATGCAGGGTGAAGCGGCGGGCCGAGCGTGTAAGCCGTCCCGCGAGGGAGAAGAACCGTCGTCTGAGGGTCTTGGTGGTCACGGTCTGTTCGCTCAGACCGGTGCGGGCGGTCCAGCGAGCCAAGTTGTGAGCCATCACCTGCACGGCTAACCAGGCGGCGTTGGCGGCAAAGCGTCCCGAGGGCAGATGGTTCAGTCCTACGCCGTACTTCAGGTCGCGGATGGCGTTCTCCACCTCGGCGTGTCGGCGATGATCAGCTTCCAGTTGGAGGGTGTCGCCCTCACGGTCTGTGATGAAACCGTGATAGCTGTAGTTGGTAAACAGCGCCAGTTGGGAGCCGGGCGTGGGCTTCACCCTGCGGACGATGAGGCGCACTGGTGCGGCGGCGGGCTTGCTCTCGAAGGGAGTGTAAATGGTCTCGGCCACATCGGCGGCGCCGTCCATCCAGTAGGGTATGGGTGTCCAGTCCGTCTCTGGTATGGCCTCGATGAGATTGCGCAGTCGGGGGTGCTGTCGGATGGTGATAGAGAAGCGGACATCCATCTTGCGACAGACGGCAACGATGGCGTGGGCATAGAAGCCGCTGTCGGCCCGCACCGTGAGCGCTCCTGTGGCTCCGGCGTAGCGCACTCGCGCCACCGTCTCCCGCAGGAAGTTGGCTGCGCCCCGGGCGGTGTTGGCCCGGCCCTTGCGCAGTCGTGCCATCAGCACGTCTGAGGTGCCGGCGGCGATGGCCAGCAGCGGATGATAGCCCCGCTGGCCGTTGTAGTTGTGATGGCGCGCTCCCTCCTTTGCCAGTCCGTAGGTCTCGCAGACGGTGGAGTCCATGTCGATCGTCAGATGCGAGTCCCCGGGTCCTGCCCCGGCGTCCCAGGCACGCGCCAGCAACTCCCGGCTCACCCGGTCCAGCTGGCGCACATGTCCCCAGCGGAAACTGCGTAGGAATGTCCCCAGCGTGGACGGCGCCTTGACCACACAACCCAGTACCGAGGAGGTCCTGCCCGCCCGCAACACGTCGGCGTCGTCTATGCAGTCGCCGCCAGCCAGAGCGGATGCCACCAGGGTCAGTATCTTGTCCCCGGTGTTGGCCCGCCCCGGGGCGTCGCCCAGGTCAACGTGGTTGTCGACGAGTTGGCTCAGACCCAGACGCCCGGCCAGGGTGACCGGCAGGATCAGCCCGGCATTGGCTACCAGGCGGGGATCGTCGAAGGCGATTTGGATGCGGTCAGGGTGGTTACGTGGTAGCATCTATTGGGTGCTCCTTTTCTGTGACAGGTTTTTTGGTTCAAAACCATTATCTCAGATTCAAAGTTGCACCCTTTTGCTTCTTCAGGAGGCCTCTCACACGCCCCCTTCGGTGGATTGGGGCTTAGGCAGAATCGCAGGTGGGCTCTTTCATTCATGCTGCCGTGCAGCCTGGAGCCTTCGCCGAGATGAACACGAATTGATAAAAGAGGTGGTGATGCGGGAGATGCTCAAAGTAAGTGGATTCTTGTTCGTCGGCTTGGCTATCCTTGCCGGGTGCAGCAGCAGCTATGAGGAGCACATAGACAAAGGCAACGAATTTTGGGAGCGCAAGTTATATAACGAAGCCTCAGTAGAGTTCCTAAAGGCCGTCGACAAGGATCCCGACAGGGGAGAGGCCCACTACCACCTAGCAAAGATAAGCCTCGACCTGGAAGACTACGACAGCGCCCTCAGTGGCTTCAATACTGCAATATCGAAGTTCACCGCAGCCATCCGGCAAAATCCTGATGACGCGGAGTTATACAACAAGCGCGGCCTGACCTACCTCGGTCGTGCAGAAATACACTACGAACGAAGTTTTAGAGCCGCCGACCGCAGAGACACAGAGCAATCTATCGCGGCCTTTGAATCCGCAAATCTGGATGAAGAAAGCGCCACAGTGGATTTTACCCGGGCCATCGAACTCAGCCCAAACGACCCTAGGTTCTACAATAACCGCGGATTGGCCTCCCTCTATACAAGGGACGGTGACGCAATAGCAGACTTTACGCAAGCCATTCAACTCGACCCTGGCTACGCAGAGGCATACGCTAACCGTGCCAGAACCTACAGTATTGTTGACGGCGCAGACAAAGCGATTGTGGATTTGAATGAAGCAATCAGGCTCGACCCCGACTACATTGATGCTTATTTGCGGCGTGCGGGAAGGTACACAGAGGCAGGGGAATACGATAAAGCACTTGCGGACGTGGCGAAGATGCGGACACTGGGAGCTGATGCCGAGGAAATTCAACAGATGCGCCGATATATCGAGGTGAATAGAAACCGTAACAGGTAGAGGCGGTGTGTCCCCGAGCCGTTCGTGTGAAAACTTTGCCGCAGCGTGAACTCTCGCTGTAGAGGGCTTTAATTCGGGCCAAATGTACCCGGGCCTCTCGCCACCGGAATCAACGGCTACATCAACTTATTCGACGACAACTGCAGTAAGCCCAAGCGCAGCCTGGTGCAAGTCAAGAGCGGGAATTTGCAGCGCAGCCAGATAGCGACTTGTATGTTGTATTTGACTTGCAAACGTGTCAGTTTGTGAGGTGGGTGAGAGGGGCGCGTCGTGAGCGACTGGGTGAGCCAGGCTGCTGCGCCGGGCTGCACCGTTTGGGAGTATGACACCCCTCCCGCCGCATTTGTGGCTCCGAACGGATACAAGGGCACGAGGCCCGCATCTGCAAGTGTGGAGCACAACGGCATAATACACACGGAGGTCGGACTATGATAGTCGTAGCAGGCATAGATGTATCGAAGGCAACTTTGGAGGTGTCAGTTTCTGAAGGTCCCGTGCTCCGCTTTGAGAACAGCGCGACAGGCATTCGCAGGTTGCTCAGGCATCTGGAGCGGGCAGGTGTGACCAAGGCGGTGTGCGAGTTCACCGGTGGGTATGAGCGTCTTGTGGTAGGCAAGCTGAGGGAGACGGTGATCGGCGTAGAAGTGGCGCATCCGGTCAGGGTGCGCGCATTTGCCCGCGCGTGCGGATACGAGGCGAAGACCGACCCTCTCGATGCTCAGGTGCTGTCTCGCTACGGCGTGGTGTTCTCCGAGTCGGACACAACACAACCGGATGTGGATCCTGACCGTGAGGAGCTGCGGCAGTTACTGAGCAGGCGGCGTCAACTTGTCGAGCAGCGGGTGCGGGAGCGCAACCGACTGGACAAGGGCGTAAGCGGGAGTGTCGGGAAGTCGACCAGGCGTCACATCCGCTGGCTGGACAGAGAGATAGAGCGGTTGGATGAGGAGTACAAGGAGTTGTTGAAGCGCAGCGCCAGTCTCAGTGAGACAGTCGAACTGTATCAGACGGTACCCGGAGTGGGACAGCTGACCGCGGCTACACTTATCGCATATTTGCCCGAACTTGGCAGGCGGGACGGACGGGCGTTGACATCGCTGGTGGGGCTTGCTCCCTGGTCGCGTGACAGCGGCAAAAAGCGTGGCAATCGGTCCATTCGAGGCGGTCGTGGGACGGTGCGACGGGCGCTGTATATCTGTGCTTGGGTGGTGCTCAGGGTAGATGGCGACCTACGCGACTTCTATCGGCGTCTTCGGGAGCGCGGCAAACCCGGCAAGGTAGCTGTGATAGCAGTGGCACGCAAGCTGCTGATGCAGCTAAACGCCGTGGCGCGTCGAGGAACTCCCTGGGTGAAACGGTACGGGAGCGACTGCCCATCTTATCAGGCCGGATCGGCTTGACATCTAACACGGATACTCTCAAGAGCGATACGGAGCATGAGAAGGCCGCCCTCGCGCTCTTCGTAACCCTGAAGTCACCCACAGAACCTATGCGACAGTAAGCATTCGGAGCAGGCTTCTACACTCCCGAGGCAACAGGAGCGGCCAGAATAATTGTCGTTGACCATCCGCGACCGCCGCACACTGATTTGGGCACTTCTCTGGACACTGCCATAGCACCGCGCAGAATTACCCGGCCCGATTCACACTTTTGGACACTTCCGGACACTTTGCACAAGACCGTGACAACACCCGTACACCGCATGACCACCGCACAGATGCGGATGTGCTCTGAACCTGACAGGGATTCTGGACACTTTTTGGACACTCTTATTTTCCTTACATCAAGCCCCGTGAATGACTGAATAACTGCTGTATTCAGCAGGAGTTCGGGAGCTGCAGAACCGAATGTATTTACGCTGACGGGTTCCCCGCCAGGCACAACTGCTTGCGCCCAGGGGACCGGTGTTTACCTAAACAGCAAAACATATCACCTCAACTGACGTTCATATCCTACCCGCTACGTGAGTAGCATTTTCCCTGGCTGTATACACGCTCGGTATCAATCAGGGAGGATGAGACTTATGAAGACATCGCAAGCGGTTAGTATGTTCTTCGATTCGAGACGCTCTCAGATGGCGTCTCCAACGACCATCAGGGTGTACACCTGGGCGCTGGAGAAGATGGAGAGTATGTACACGGAGCTGCCCGGGGCTCCGAACGACATGTAGCAGCTATTCCTGGACAATTCGGGACTGTCGCACGCCTCGCTCCTCAGCCTGTGGAGGAGGCTTCGCACGTTCTGGGTATGGGCTGAGGAAGACGGGATCGCTCCCAACATCATGTCCCGCATACCATCACCGAGATCAAGGCAGATACTGCCGCGCACCCTAAACGCCCGTGACCAGCGGCATTTGCTGGCATGCGTGGGCAGGGACCGGGACTACGCGATCCTTGCCGTGCTGCTGGACACCGGCATGCGTCTCGGCGAGCTGGAGTCGATGACAAGGAGCAACCTGGGGCCGGAATGGGTAAGAATCTCCGGCAAGACCGGCGACAGGGTGGTGCCGATTTCGCCAGGCGTATTCGATCTCGTGAGCAGGCAGGGGGATGACCGCGGAATCTGGATCGGAAGCAGGGGACGGCTCACGGCGGCTGGGCTGCAGCTGATCGTGAGGAAGTGCATGAAGAGGGCGGGCCATAAGCCGCCGAAGATAGGGCCCCACATGCTGCGGCACACGTTCGGGCTGCAGTACATCCTGAACGGCGGAGACCCGTTCTCGCTGAAGCGAATCATGGGGCACCAGGACATATCGACGACAATGATATATGTGAGCATGTCCACCGAACTCGTGGCGCGCCAGCACGCGAAGTTCTCGCCGATGGCAAATGTCGTGATCGAGGCCTAGAGCGCTCCATGAGCGAGCGAAGCCGGTGCTTCACGACGTGAGACCGACCAGCCACAGCAGGACAGGCGCCGCCCTCCTGGGCACCGGCAGCCATCTTGCTTCCCCAGTCCCCTTGGTTCACTGCCCTATGCTATGCTGGATGTACGAAGCATAAGGGGTAGTTTAAGAGTAATGCCGAGCGTAGCAAGGATTTTGCAATACTTTCGGCCATGAAATGAAGAGCGTGTATAAGTGCCCTTATACTGCATTTAGAAAGGGTCTCAAGAAGCGCCTGCGCGAGCTGTCCACGCTAGATACGAGCGTAACCGTTTACGTAAACGCAAGCGTTGGCGAGGGTGTGCAGCCACACCGGATGTCGCGACAGCAGGAAGGGTTGCGCCATCAGAAAGGCTCATCACTCATGAGTAACGTCCCGGTTTCCCAGCCAATGTCATGAGATCGAAGACCTTCGATCTGAGGAGGTCCCATCCCTCTGTTGAAGTCCGGTTGACGCTCGGTTTCCGTGGACAGCGCGCGCAGCCAATAGGTCTGCTCAGCGTGCCACGAATTAAGCATAGACCACCCGGTGGGTGACTCGTACCGGTTCTGCTCCGTGGTCAGCAGACCTCCGAGGCTCAGGTGGACACCGTTCCACTCTTCCGCCACCGCTCCCCAATTCGGCACAAGTCGGTCGTCCTTCGTACCCTTCGCGGGATACTTGACGCACAGATCATGCCAGTCGGAAGGTCCGTGAATCTCAAACACCCGCACGTCTTCTAGGAAGCGCATCGACCACCACGCAAGTGGAAACTCGCACATGTAATCTCCAACCCGTTCATCATAACCTACGAGTTTGGATGTCAAGTGGGGTCCATACAGTGTTGATGTAATCTGGTTGCTAACAGGCTTCTGTGCGTAGCGCTCCCAGCGTCTCGATGGGTTTTTCGGTCGCTGCCACCCCATCGTATTAGGCGGAGTGCCGTAGATGAACTTGTACGGAGTCCCGTATATCGAAACCCATGCCTGAGCGTTGAGGTCTATGTCATCGAACCACCACGCTGTGCCCGGATGCTCGATAACTGCTCGCGCCTGAGCTGTCTTCTCCCTTGCGAGAGTCGGTAGCTCAGACGCGAGCAGTTTGTGGTCAGGATTATGTATGGACACGGACTCAGCAGACACTGTCGCTAACCATAGACTAATCTTCGGGTCTGCCAAGTCTTCCGGCGATAGCCCGTTCTCGACTAGCGTAATCAGAAAATCACAGCCAAGAAGAGAGTTCAGAAGGTCTTCTACTCGTGCATCAGTGTTTGTCATCCTACTAACCCTAATCCTCCGTACATCCCACTGTCTCCGAATTACCCGATAAGCCGGAATATGTGACGCCTTCTACGGTAAGTGTAACCCCCTAATTGATTAGAACGACCAGTCGGAGGTTTCAACAACGTACTCAAGGCACCATCGCCTGGCTATCCGTCGGGTCCGGCACAAGCTCCAGATAGATGAGCGCCGTATGTATCGACGAGCGGTTTCGTCAGCCGACCTTCACGACGATTGTGCGGAGGAGTTTGTCGTGGAGCGTCTGCACCTTCTTCGACCGATCCCACAGGGGCCAGAGATAGTCCACCAGCCAGGCAATGCCAAAGGTGACTTGGGACAGGAATCCCAGGAGCAGGAATTTGACAACGAACTCGCGCAGGAAGGTGTAGCCCCATTCGGACCGTTCGCCATTGTCCTTGATTACTCGAATCCCCATGATCTGCTTGCCGGGCGTCTGGCCGTGTCCAAGTGCAAATAGCCACCACACGATGTAGCCTATCCCAATCCCTATGACAACCGCGGTAACAATCAAGTATGTAGTAGGCCAGTCGGGAACTTCGAGTATTGAACCAAAGCCGCTAAGAACAATCCGCAGGACCAATGCTAAGACTACGATAATCAGCAGAAACTTAGTCAAGATGGATCCTATGAAGTCCAGCGCCCACGCGCCCACGCGCTGCCCGTAGCTCGCTAGTACCCAGTCGGGGTTCTGCTGCTCGCTGTCTGAAGGAACTGGATCCTGCTGCATTCACTCACTCCCAAATTCGCCTTTCCTAAAATTTTACTACAATTTTCCTCCGCCCCGCGAGCTACGGCACAGCCGCCAAGCTCCCAGTGGGGTCCGGTACAAGCTCCAGGTAGATAAGCGTCGTTTGGATCGTGCTGTGCCCCAACCACCGTGAGAGGTAATTGATCGGGATGCCGTTCATCAGAAGGTGTCGAGCGTAGCTGTGGCGCAGCGTGTGGGTGCCGACTCGCTTCCCCGTCGGGATCGCGCCCAGTTCCTCAGCCCGTTTCACAGCTGCCTGCACCCAGCGCCAGGCTGTCGCGGGATGCGCCTCTACGATTCTTCCTTGGCTGATGTCTCCATAGGCCAGCGCACTGCCGAGTGCCCCGTGCAGCTCCGGATGCACAGGCACCAGCCTTGTCTTACCGCCCTTACCTGAACGTACCCTAACCGTCGGGCTGGCCGTATCGAGCGACAGGTCCCGTACTTTGAGGTCGAGCGCTTCGGACACACGAAGACCGGCCCGCCACTGTTCCAGCATCAGCAGCTTCGCCTTTGGGTTGGGCGCTGCTCTGATGATGGCGTTCACCTCGTCGGGTTCAAGGTACTCCGGTATGCGCTTCTGGCGCTTGGGGGCCACCCTGTCCTTTGTTTTGGGGTAACTGCGATGTGGCAACGCGTGGACAAATCTCATTGTCGCGTATCACCCACAGCCACCTAGAACAACGCCTCGAAGTTCTCTTGTAGGTTCCGCCGCCACCCGCGGTCCCTTTCGGGGTTCGGCAAGAAATCAACCTCGTATTTCCCATCCACACTTACCTTGAGCCTTCCGCCCAATGCCATTCGCTTGCCCAAGGGGACGGCTTCGAAGAGTCCCGTCGGTACGCGGATGTTCACCTGTTGCCTGAGAGTCCCCCGTTCAATCTCCAGCACCAACGTGTCCACGTCCTTGAACACCAGCGTGCCACTGGCCCTCACGCACTCATCGCGGAACAGGTCGCCGGCCGTCGCAATCTGTGCGGGCGTTGGGATTGTGGGAGAGTCCAGAGGACACGGCTTGGCGCGCGGTGAGACGACGTCGAGGCTGAACAGCACAGCCAGGACCAGTGCTCCTATGCCCATGAAGCTCACAACCCATATGAGGCACCGTCGAAGCCGCCCGCCGATCCTCGGCTCCTCCACCGGCGTGGCTGCTCTGTACCGTTGATACTCATATTCGTCGGAAATCTGCTGGTGCGCGGTCCGGTCAGCCTCCATTTCACCGTCCGGCTCCGAGGCAGCTACCGCCGCATCCTCGGACCGTCCAGACAGGCCCCAAGCCGAATCGTGCAAGAAGCCGTAATAGGCGGCGTCCAGGTCGAGTCCCCGCTGGGAGGATGCCTTGCTGAAGCCGAACCAATGTGGCGCTGGGGTCTCGGCTTTGAGCCACGGCTGGGCAACATCAAGGGCCACGGCATAGGCAAGCATCGAGTCGGATCTGGCCAGTGAATCTCTCTGACCAAGCCACTGACCTATCTGGTGCCCACCCGCCCGCGTGGGCGGCAGCATGCCAGTGTTCATCGGCGTCGCAATCATCCAATACGTGAAGCCGATGGCCGCGCCTATGAGGGCGTTCGCCCACCACTGAGTCAGCCACAGGGCCGCCCAGAACCCGCAGCCGACGCCCATCAGGACACCGGATAGCACCGCCGGTACGGCTCCATCGCTGAGGCGTTGTCTCCTGAACCGTACTGGGTTATCCGGGAAGAGGCCTCGGCCCAGCAGGTACTCCCCCAGCTGGTCACCGATGGCGTGACCATGGTCGTTCATTCGGTCACGCATTTCCTGGACCGTTGCGGGGCGTGAGAGCTGGCTGATACATATCAGTCGTTCCCACTCGAACTTCGGAGGACCCTGCTGCGACAGCCGGTATCGGTAGCCGCTCCTCGTCATAGCGGCTTCGATACGCAGGTCGCCACGCTGGCACATCTCGATGACCGACGCCAGCAGCGTCCGGGCGGTGACCTCCCGATTCTCCAGCACCGCCGCCGCCGCCGCGGGCATTGAACCGGGCGGCGGTGTCGCCAGGTACCGTGAGCCGCGAAGCCCCTCGATCGCCTGCGAGGGTGCCCGGTACCTGAGCCAAAGCGCCAGCACGAGCAGCAACGCGGCTGCGACGCCCACCAGCCGAAAGCCCCAGGCGGTCAGCTGCTTCCAGTCCATCTCCCGGAAGCCGGGGAAACCGCTGTCGGCGATGGCCCCGCTGGGGTCGAGGGCGAACAGCAGACCGATGGCGGCAATGGCCCCCAGCGTCGCCAGCACACTCACCATAGTTTCCCTTCCTTGTGGGGTCGATACGCCTTAACAGCTACCGCGAGAAGGACGCCCCTCACGTTCTATCAGGGTTCAAACCTCAGCCGTTACGGAAACAGGTCCCCACCCGCCTCCTAGCTTTCCAGAGGCGATAACCGGAGGGCCGAGGGCGGTGGCCTGGCTGTCCGGCACGGCCAGGACCGCTACTTTCGAAGCCTTCCCATTCCAGATGGCGGGCCGGGCGATGACGGTGAAGTCGCCTTCACGGGCGCATCGTCAACACTCGGCGGGCAGGCAGTGGTCCGCACCGACGTCTTCGAGCATCTTCCAGCTTCGAGGAGTCTTATCTGGTATCTGTGAGTTATCTCTTGGTCTCATTCTGGTTGATACGCGACAATGAGATCTTCCGGTCACGACAATAGAATTTGCCGGTTGTAATAGGGCAATATCATCCACCAGGAGGTGGAATATTGCTCACCGATCGACAGGTAGTATTGATGAGGCAGAAGCTGATGAAAGGCAAGACACAGCAGGCCGCGGCGGCGGCATCGGACATGAGCGAGAGGTCGGTGCGGAACTGGAATAAGGGACCGTTGCCGTCGGATAAGAAAGACAGGAGAAGGAAGAGTACGAGACCGGACCCGTTCGCCGGCGTGTGGGCGGAGGAAGTAGAGCCTTTGCTCGAGGCGGATGTGGACAGGATACTCGCAGCGCCGACTGTTCTCGAGTGGTTGGACGAGCGGCATCCGGGGCGGTTCAACGCAACGCATCTGCGCACTCTGCAGAGGCGTATGCGGGACTGGCGCGCGCTGAACGGTCCTGAGCGTGAGGTGTACTTCGAGCAGAAGCATCCACCGGGACGTGAGGCGCAGATGGACTTCACGCACTGCGACAGTCTGAAGGTGACGATAGGCGGAGAGCCGTTTGCGCATATGGTGTTCGAGTTCATACTGAGTCATTCGGGCTGGCGCTACGCGCAGATATGCTTCAGCGAGACGTTCATGGCGCTGAGGAGCGGCCTTCAGGGAGCGCTGTGGGAGTTGGGTGCAGCGCCGGAGGTGGTCAGGAGCGACAACCTGTCTGCTGCGACGCACAAGCTGAAGGACGGCAAGGGCCGGGACTTCAACGAGCGCTACAAGGAGATACTCGACCACTACGGGCTGAAGGCTACCAGGACCAACTCGTACAGTGCGCACGAGAACGGGGTTGCGGAGCAGGGACACCGCAGGTTGAAGGACTCCATAGCGCAGGCGTTGGTCCTCAGGGGCAGTGCTGACTTCGAGTCTGTGGAGCAGTACGCCAAGTTCGTCCGGAGCGTAGTGGACAGGCGCAACAGGCTTGTCAGGGAGAAGTTGGCGAGCGAGTATCCGCACCTGCGGGCGCTGCCTCACGCACCGGTGCCGGAGTACGCAAGCTACAGCGCAAGGGTGCTCAAGTGGAGCACCATCAGGGTGGAAAGCAGGACGTACTCGGTGCCGTCGCGGCTGATAGGCGTGATGGTCGACGTGCGGCTGTACGCCGACCACGTGGAGGTGTACTACAAGGGGCACCTCGTTGAGAGCATGGAGCGGATACGGGGTAAGGGCAAGGCGCGCATAGACTACCGTCACATCATAGGTTCGCTTGTGCGCAAGCCCGGAGCGTTCGCGCGCTACCGCTTCAGGGAGCAGCTTTATCCCACGCACACCTTCCGTCTGGCATACGACGCGATGTGCGGCTGGAAGGGAGAGCGCGCAGACGTGGACTATGTCCGGATACTGCACCTGGCCGCGACGACTATGGAGTGCGAAGTCGAGAGAGCGCTGAAGCGGTTGCTTCAGTCGAAAGTGAGGTTCGACTACCCGGTGGTGAAGCAGCTGGCCGCGCCGGCGTCTCCTGAGATACCGGAGGTCGAGCTTTCGGGCGAAGTGGACCTGGGCGTGTACGACAGGCTGCTTACGGGAGGTGCGCGATGACGACCGACACCTATGCGCCGAGCGCGGTTGGAGAGCGGATCAGGGATCTGTGCAGGCAGTTCAGGCTACCCACTCTGGCGGCTGAGACCGTGGGCCGCTTCAGCGATGCAGGACACGCCGACGCCCTTCCGACACTGATGGAGGTTCTGGAGCAGGAGGCAGAGGACAGGCGGATCAGGAGGGTGGACAGGCTGAGGCGGGCATCGAAGCTCCCCGCCGGCAAGACCTGGGACACCTTCGAGCACGAGCGGGCGCAGGTGAAGCTCAGGCAGCAGCTGGTCAGGCTTGCAGAAGGAGACTTCGTGGATCGAGGCGTCAACGTGCTGGCCTTCGGTCTGCCGGGCACGGGCAAGACGCACGCGATGTGCGCCATAGGTCACAGGCTGGTGCAGTCCGGACGCTCCGTACTGTTCATCCCGGCGTACAGGCTCGTGCAGGACATGCTCGCGGCAAAGCGCGACCTCGATCTGCCGCGGATGCTCAGGAAGCTGGACAACTACGACCTGCTGGTCATAGACGACCTGGGCTACCTGCCCCAGGGGGCTGAGGAGTCCGAGGTGCTGTTCACTCTGATAGCCGAGCGCTACGAGCGCCGCTCGCTCGGCATCACCTCGAACCTGGTCTTCTCCGAGTGGGAGAAGGTGTTCTCTAACCCGATGGCGACTGCTGCCGCGATCGACAGGATCGTGCATCACTCGGTCATTCTCGAGTTCGACATGCCGAGCTACCGGACCAGTGAAGCACAGGGGCGACAGGCGCAAGAACGACAATTACACCAGACCCCGAGCGGCCAAAGTAATTAGCGTAAAGCGGCCAGAATAATTGTCGTTGACCAGCGGGTGCCCAAGAGGGCGCAGATGTGGGTTGCGACGATGGTGCGCAGCATCTACCAGCAGCTGTCTGCAGATGAGGTACGCATCCAGCACGGGAAAGTAGTCGAGCAGCTGACCGAGCGCTTCGGGCAGGCGGCCTCGATGCTGGACGAAGCCGGAGTGGACATACTGGCGTTCACGCACTTCCCGATGGAGCACTGGAAGAAGGTCTGGTCGAACAATCCGCAGGAGAGGCTGAACAAGGAGATAAGGCGCAGGACCGACGTTGTCGGCATCTTCCCGAACAGATCGGCGACGCTTCGGCTGGTTGGCGCGGTGCTCGCCGAGCAGAACGATGAGTGGATAGTCGGCAGAAGATACCTGACGCCGGCTTCAGCGACCTACAGCGAGGCTCTGCCGGAGGTGCAGCTCACGCAGCCGACTGCGGCATAGTAGAACATAAAGGTTGATAATCTCCCACACCACATCCTGGGACTTGACCCCGAAATCATCCAGAAGAAGACCCTAGACGAAAACAACGGCGATCTCCACGCGGTGGACGTACACCCGGTCACGGGACCTTTCAGGCACGTGTCCCGGGACGAAGAGAGTTGGGTGCTCGAGGCCAACCCCGACCACTGGAACCCGGACGTCCCATACCTCGACGGCATCAAGCACATCTGGGTTATCGCATGGTCCCCGGAGCTCTCCGCTATGCTGTTCGGCGGGGTCGTCGACTGGGGCCGTTTCGTCGCCCAGAAGGATGCCTTGAGCATCTTGAGGGGCGAGCATCCGGGGCTGTCAGCCCGGGCGGAGTCCATAGCCCTTGGTGCCAACATGCCCATGAATACGGAGCGCCTTGCCGATGTCAGAGTGCGTAAGGCTATTCAAATCGTCGCCGACCAGAAGGCTTTGAACGATGCGGTCTCGGACCTCAGAGGCTTCGTCCCGGGGGGGTGGTTCATCCCCGGGACTCCCTACGCAAAGCACCAAAGCGTGTTGGATGCCACGCCCGGCCTTCGGACGCCGACCGCCGAGGACCTCGAGTTGGCCCGGCAGCTTATGGCAGACGCCGGATATCCCAACGGCGAAGGCTTCCCTACACTCTTCATGCCGACCCGAGAGACCCCCAGCCAGAGAACGCAAGCTCCTTTGATCCAGGCGATGCTGAAAGACGGTCTTAACATCGATGTTGAGATAAGTATTGAGGACGCTTCCGGAATCCAGCAGGTAATATCCGAAGGGAACTATGACCTGCTGGTGCAGGGTGAGTGGAATACGCCAATCCCCGATCCCTCAATTTACATGAGGGCAGCATACGGCGTGTGCGGTGACACGCTGTGCCATTTTAACTCGTCGCTGTGGAACAACCCGGAGTACAGCGCGCTGTTGGACCAGTTCGACGCCGAGCTCGACCAGGAAAAGCGCGTGGAGATAGCCGGTAAGATGTGGGACGTGCTAACTCGAGAAGCACCCGTGGACCCGAGGAGCTCCAGCGAGAACAATTATCGTGCATGGAAGAACGACCTCAAGGGTGAGTTGCCCCATGGCAGCACGTCCGGCCCAAGCTGGCTCGACCTGATCAGGTGGGACATTCAATGGCTGGATAGGTAACGGCAACGGCCGATCGTCCCCAGGCAAGCGAGAAGACGGAAGAGGCAAAGGATGGAGAATTCTAAAGGGGCTATGGTGTTCAACCAATTACGTTATTGATGCACCAACCAACTGTCATTCCGAGCGGAGAGAGGAATCTGGTGGGGTGGAGCGCGACGGAAACTGGTAATGTGTACCCCGCCACGTCCAAGGGGCCTGCCTTTTTGAGATTGAGCAATTGCAGAAGTACATAGCAAAGCGCCTGCTACTCGCTATCCCCACCCTCCTGGGCGTCACTATCCTGATCTTCGCCGTGATGCATGTGCTCCCTGGCGATCCGCTGGGCACCTATGTCTCCGAAAGCGAGCTCCGTGTGTTTACACCGGAGCAGCGGGATCTCCTCCTGCGACAATTGGGACTCGACAGGCCATTGGTCGTCCAGTACGGGGAGTGGATGGGTAACCTGCTCAGGGGTAGCCTGGGAGAGTCCCTCCACTCGAAGGTCGCAATCCTGGATACGATGTCGAGGCGGGCTCCCATCAGCGCCGAGATAGGAGTGCTTTCGGTACTCCTGGCGTGGCTCATCGGCCTCCCCGTGGGGATGCTAAGCGCTTTACGCCCCCGATCGGTGATCGACGGGTTCTCTAGCTCGGCTACCGTTCTGTTGTTGGCCGTTCCCGGTTTCTGGCTGGGAATGTTGATCGTTGTTGCACTGATCTCGTGGTTCGGATACAAGGCCCCCAGTACCGTCACGCACCTGTGGGCGAACCCATGGATCAACTTCCAGATTATCATCGGGCCTGCGGTAGTGCTGGGGGTCGGAGAGGCAGCCATCATTGCCCGACTGCTCCGCTCGTCCCTCTTCGAGGTCCTCCACGAGGACTATGTGCGGACGGCTCGGGCCAAGGGGCTCAATGAGCGCCTGGTCCTGGTGCGTCACGCCCTCCGCAATTCCCTGCTGCCGGTGCTTACCTTGAGCGGCCTAATGCTGGCCTTCTTGCTCGGCGGCTCCGTGGCCGTGGAACAGGCTTTCGGAACGCCGGGGTTGGGCACGTTCATGGTGAGGGCGGCAGTAGAACGGGATATCAACATTGTGCAGAACCTGACGCTTTTCTATGCCGCTATATTCATCATAGTGAACCTGGGTGTGGACGTCCTCTATGGGTGGATCGACCCACGGGTACGGCTCGCGTAGCCGGGGCCTCCATCGAAGTAGGCGTCAAGGGGGATAAATGGAACTACGGGCCAGGTCTACTAGACTGCAACGGCGGATTGCCGTGGGGGGGTTGCGGGGCGTGCGTGCGTTTGCGCGACGCAACCCGCTTGCCTCATTCTGGGGCGTTGTGGCCGCATTGCTCATCCTCATGGCCATTGCGGCGCCTATCTTTGCGCCCCAGGACCCCTTGAAGGTCGACACCCAGAAAATGAGGGCCCCACCCGACGGTGACAACCTGTTTGGAACGGACTTGATCGGTAGGGATATTCTCAGCAGGCTTGTCTATGGGGGGCGTGTTTCCCTGTTTGTGGCGCTCGCGTCGGTGTCGCTGGGTACGACGATAGGCCTGGCCTGGGCAATAGCCACGGGATACATCGGGGGCATGGTCGACCTGATGAGCGAGCGGGTGGTGGAGATCTTGATGGCCATCCCTGGCCTGATTCTGGCATTGCTCCTGGTGCTTGCCCTTGGCGCAACGGTCTGGACAGTCATCGGTGCCATAGCGCTGACGCGTGTGCCATCGACCGTACGCGTGGTCCGCTCGGTGGTTTTGTCGGTAAAGGAGACACCCTACGTCGAGGCGGCCCGGGCGATCGGCGCGGGCCGCCTCAGGGTAATGGCATTCCACGTGGCGCCTCAGACCGTTGCCACCTACATCGTTCTGGTTACCATAAACCTGGGCACGGCCATGCTTACCGAGGCAGCGCTGAGCTTCCTCGGTCTCGGCCTCGCCCCGCCCACCGCTACATGGGGCGGCATGCTCGGTGAGTCGTCGTTTGTGTACTCCCCTTACTGGTGGATGGTCGTCTACCCCGGGCTCTTCATAACTATCGCAGTCATGGCGTTCAACCTTTTCGGCGACGGCGTACGCGACGTGCTTGACCCCAGGCTGAGGGGCACGGCGTGACGACCGCGGTCTGCGAGCCGAATGGCAAAGAAGACCTCGCACAAGGCCGCTCCTCGACGAGCCTGTGTCAATTTAGTAGGAGCCACCAGTTTTGGACTTACCCTACAAAGAGTTCAAAACTTCAGGAGTGGTCCAGACTGATGGCAGGATTCAGCGTATCTCAAACAGACAGTGAAGGCCAGACCATCGCAGACATCAACTGGGAGGAGGAGAGTTATCAGCAGGGATGCGCCTGCGCTCGTGAGCAAGCGAGGCTCAGCTTATCGGAACTGGATGCCGAGTTGTTGAGGCGCAAGCCGAAGGGTTGGACGGTGTTGGGTTTCCGCGAGCGCACGCTGGTCACGAGATTTGGAGAAGTGGTGATCAGACGCCGACTGTATCGTGATCAGGACGGCCAGAGCAGGTTTGCGCTGGACGAGCATCTTGAGTGGGAGTCCCACCAGCAGGCGAGTCCTTCGCTGACTGAGAGTATAGTGATGTTGTCAGCGCAGATGCCGTTTGGGAAGACGGCCACAACGGTGAGCGCACTGACAGCCGGTGTGTTGTCATCGTCGACGGTGTATCGACTGCTGCGAGCTGTTGGACAGAACGCAATAGATGATGAGAGCAGTCGATGGAAGGCGTGCTTCGAGGGTGGAGAGGATGTATGTGCGGGAGAAGAGCGAGCGGATGCGCTCTACACCGAGGCGGACGGGGTGTGGGTCCATCTGCAACGTGAAGAGCGGACTCATTACGAGGTCAAGAGTGGGATAGTGTATCGAGGTTGGAGGCGTGTGGGAGATAATCGGTACGAACTGGTGGGCAAGCGAGTGTACGGACATGCTTCAGAGAGCATTCCGTTCTGGGAGGGCGCGAGCTTGGAGTGGGGTAAGCAGTACGCATTGGATAAGGTGAAGCTGTTCGTGGTGGGCGGAGATGGAGCGGCCTGGATACGCAGCGGCGCCGAGGAGTTCGGCAACGCGGTGTTCCAATTGGACGGCTTCCACCTCTCACGTGCCTGTGGCCGAGGCTATGGTGCGGAGATCGGTTCGGCAATCTACGATGCGATACGCTCAGGGTCTCACGAGTATGCGCGTGCGTTGATGTCAGCGGCTATGGCCGCCGAGACCAAGAGGGCCAACCGGGATAGGGAGTACGTCGAATCCAACATGGTCAACGGAGTGGACTGGCGCAACCGTGTTCCCGACGCTCCGCCGGACGCTCGGAGTCTGGGGACAATGGAGTCCAACGGAGACAAGCTCACTGCGAACCGTATGAAGAAGCGAGGCATGAGCTGGACGATACAGGGAGCGCATCGTATGGCAAAGGTGGTCCAGTTGGTACACAACGGGGAGTTGCCAGAGTTCTGTCGCAGTCAGACTCGTCGTCGTTCGGCTCGACGTAGACTTGAGCAGCCCCCGCGCCAAGGCAGTGAGGTTGTGTCAAAGACACGAGTGAGCGACTGGGCCTCGGCGTCTCTGCCTGCACTGAGTGGCCCCCACTGCTCTCGACCGTGGATAAACTCCCTCCGAAACCTCGCCCAACCTGCACACCTACTAAATTGAAACAGGTTCGATACGGGTAGTCGGCTTGCGCTCCATATCCACAAAATAGGAGCGCAAGCCGACTACCCGTATCTGCGAGAGTGACACGGGTCCGAATACGCGGATAGACTTTCTCCACTATCTTTGATTCTGACGCGGATTGGAGTCTCATAAGGCACTTGCCCTGAATCACATCTGCACCTGGATGACGAGTGCCTGTCCCACCCCTTTCTGAAGAGAATGCCCAAAAAAGCATTCAAATCACCTCTGACTCAAGCCACCTGTTTTGTGACGTAAGTAAAGCGAATTGGTATAACACAAGGGAATCCTCATTTTGGATCCGGTTTACAGGCAGAGAGAGAAGTGCAAAAGTCCCCGTAGCGGCTTAGGACAGCTGTGATGGGGTGGTTCGGCTATCTTACCCTGTTCTTATATTCTGTCTATTTCTTGTACAAAATGTACAAAATCTAGGTTCCAACTTGGCGTTAACAGCGTCAACTTTCCGGAACCGCAATCATTCCACCTGCATGCCGATTTCATGGCTTCAAGCATCGACGCGGCTCGCAGTGGGTCCGGTATCTCACTCCTGACTTATTGCTCAGTCAACAGATAGGTTAGATAGGGGCCGTCGGCTGGCTCCTTCGGCGTTATCATGTGCCGGGGGTTGGGTCGCACCCGGCTTTCAACCCAACGCCACACCGTGTGGCGATAGGTCCCTATGCGGCGGGCGATCTCCGACCAGGACAGGCCCGACTCCTTCTGGAAGCGCTTCAGCCGCTCAGGGAAGTCCACGGGGAAGGGGTAGGTTCTTCTGCTGTACCGTGTGCGCTGTCTCGGCATGGCGTCCGTCTTCCCGGAGGGACAACCGGATGCCCTCTCCGATGGTGCATTGGCTCCCCCGCAGGGCTCCGTTCCCCGCCGCCGCCCGAACGCCTGCTTCCCGCCCGCCCCGGAGCCTGGGCGAACCCGCTCCATGTGGGGCGTCATTGGCCTCACGTTCACATCCATGTGTACGGGCTTTTTTCGTTGTCCGAAAGTAGCCGCCGCCCAACTGTCAAGATGACTGCGGTGGCGCCGTCTTCCACGATCAGAGTTCTAGCTTCGACATCGGCGACCAATCCGAAGTTCCGGCCCCGTTGACGGCCCGGACGCGGAAGTAGTACACCGTCCAGTATGTCGGCAGTCCCGTGACTTTGGCTCCGGACCCGCTGATGGAGACGCCCAAGCCTGCGCCATCGTTCGGCAGTGTCGTCCACTCGCCGTTCCACCACAGCCCTACCTCGTAGCCGGTGGCGGCCTCAACGTCGTTCCAGTCCAGGGAGGCATTGCCTGCGCCGTCCAGGCGCCCGGTGGGCGCGCCGAGTGAGTCCGGGGCGACTGCCAGTGGCAGAGCGGCCCTAGTCACGGTGACGGTGTAGGTCTTGGCGGTGTTGCCGTCTTCGGCGGTGACCTCCACCGTGATGACGTTGCTCCCCTCCGCCAGGGGGACGGTCCCGTCTGCGTCGGCCACGCCTTCCAGTTTGACCGTGTAGCTCGCGCCGTCGTCGTTCACAGTGGCGGTGACGGTGGTTTCCGGCACGTCGTTGGCAACGCCGGCGGTGTACCCGGTGGTTGCCGGGTCGAAGGTTCCGAAGTCCACCCCGCTCAGTTCCAGCCCGCTCAGGGTGGCGTCGGTGGAGAGGGGCGTCTCCGGTTCCCGGATCGTAAAGCTCGCGCTGGCCGAGGCCAACTCCACGTTGCCGGGGGAGGAGACGCTGGCACGCAGGGTGTAATTCCCCGGCGGGCAGCCGCCGGAGATGCTCCCGGTACGGGTCTCCGGGTCCTCGTCCACCTGGTACATATAGCGGTCGTTGCCCATGCCGCCGCCTTCGCAGCCGTCGGCGTCCACCACGTCGGCCCGGAAGATGTAATCGGTGGTCGAAGTATCCGAGTCGGATTCCAGGTTGGCGAAGGACATGGTGACGGTGATTTCCGTGCCCGGCTCCACTGAATCTGAAGATAGCTCAATCGTCGCATCAGGCCCGGAGACCGTCAGCGCGGCGCGGGTGACGGTGATCGTGTAGGTCTTCGCCGTCTCCCCGTCCTCCGCCGTGATCTCGACGGTGACGACGTTGCTCCCCACGGCCAGGGGGATCACGCCGTCTGCGTCTGCCGCACCGCCCAGCTTGACCAGGTAGCTCGCCCCGTCGTCGTTCACCGTAGCGGTGACGGTGGTTTCCGTCACGTCGTGGGCGACGCTGGCGGCATACCCGCTGGTGGCTGAGTCGAACGTGCCGATGTTGACGCCGCTCAGTGTCAGCCCGCTCAGCGTGGCGTCGCTGGAAAGCGGCGTCTCCGGCTCTCCGACCGAGAAGCTGGCGCTGGCCGAGGCCAACTCCACGTTGCCGGGGGAGGAGACGCTGGCCCGCAGGGTGTAGTCCCCCGCCGGGCAGTCGCCGGAGATGGTCCCGGTGCGCACCTCCGGGTCCTCGTCCACCTGATACATATACCGGTCCACGCCCAGACCGTAGCCATTGGCCCGGTCCTCGCAGGCGTCGGCGGCCCCGTTCTCGGCGTCCACCACGTCGGCCCGGAAGACGTAATCCCTGGTGGCGGTATCCGCGTCGGACTCCAGGCCGCCGAAGGACATGGTGACGGTGATTTCCGTGCCCTCCACCACCGCGTCGGCGGACAGGTCAATCGCCGCCTGCGGGCCCGGGTCCGGGGCCGCAGCCCTGGTCACGGTCACGGTGTAGGTCCTGGTGGTCTCCCCGTCCTCCGCCGTGATCTCGACGGCGATGACGTTGCCGCCCACAGCCAGCGCGATTACCCCGTCCGCGTCGGCAGCGCCGTCCAGCTTGACCAGGTAGCTGGCGCCGTCGTCGTTGAGCGTGGCGGTGACGGTGGTTTCAGTTAAGTCATTGGCAACGCTGGCGGCGTATCCGGTGGTTTCCGGGTCGAAGGCGCCGAAGTCCACCCCGCTCAGCGTCAGCCCGCCCAGGGCGGCGTCGGTGGAGAGGGCCGGGGCCGGGACTTTGCTGCCGTCCGGCGCCGGCGGGGCACTGAGGTGGATCACCACGCCCAGGCCCTCCAGTGGGGAGAGGTCCAGGCTGGGGTCGTCCAGGTAGAGGTCGGTCAGGCGCAGCGCGTGCTCCAGCCCGGCCAGGCCGGCGACCCCGCTGCCCCGCAGGTCCAGGAGCCGCAGCGCGGCCAGTTCCTCCGTGGTGATGGCCGATCCCGCCTCCTTGCCCAGGACCCGCTCCAGGATGCCCCGCAGCGCGGCGTCGGGTATCGTCGCCGGTTGCGGCGCCGCCTTCGCCTCCGCCGTCTCGTCCTCTTGGGCCTGGGTCCGGGCCTGGGCGGTCACGGTCCTGATGAAGTAGGTGAAGTCGACGCCCGACTCGTCGTAATTCCCGTTCCGGTTCAGGTCGATGGACAGGGTCACCGGGCCGGCGGCCGGGGGTTGCGCCCAGAACGAGTGCAGACCGCCTTCCCAGCCCGGCAGCGGATCAATCTCCCCCGGCTCGACACTGATGTGATTATAGAATTTCTGGCTGCTGCCGCTGATCAGGACGTCCACCCAGTAGTCGTCGGAGTTCACGGCTTGCCGGACCGCCAGGGCGCTGACCCGCGCCCCGCTCCCGGCCCCCTCCCGCTGCACCGTCAGCGGCTCGGCCGCCACGTTGGGCCGCACCAGGTAGGTCAACCCGGCCTCCGCGGCGGAGATCGCGCCCAGCGCCGCCTCGTGGGGCACCCCGACGGTGATGGTGCAGCCGGAGGCGCAGGCCGTCGCGTCCGGCACGATGGTCGCCTCGTACAGGTACGACCCGGCGTATTGGTCCGAGTCCGGCTCGACCGGTCCGGCCCCGTAGAGACCCCGCGGCGGCTTGGCCAGGAACGCCCTGATCGTGGCGTTGGTCAGCGCGATGTCCGTGGCCTCGAAGCCGGCCACCGGCGCGCCGAGGAAGTGGTCCCTGATGAACAGGAAGCCCACCCGGAACTCGCCGGCGATGGAGTCCGGGTCGTAGGTCCCGTCCTCCTCGAAGGGCGCCAGGTAGACCATCACCGCCGGCCCGGCGTACAGATCGGCTTCCCTCAGGGTGGCCGCCAGGCTGGCGTTGGGGGTGGCCGCCAGGTCGCTGGCCGCCCCCGCCTGGAGGGTCACCGTCAGGTCCGCCGTGAGCCCGGCCAGCTCCCGCTCCGGCCTGAAGCCGACCCGGTACGTGCCCGCGGCGTACTCCACCAGCGAGCCGGAGACCAGCGACCAGCCCTGGCTCAGGGTGAGGTCGCTCGCGTCGAACCCGGTCACCGCTTCGCCGAAGCGGATTACCAGCCCGAAGCTGGTCCTTTCCGGGTCCAGCTCGATGGTTGGCTGCGGGGCGACGCTGTCGGCGGCCCGGGCCACGGTCAGGGTGTAGGTGTGGCTGGCGTCGCCCTTGGTCACCCGGACCCCGATGACGTTCTCGCCCTCGGCGAGGTTGACCTGCTGGCCGGCCGTGTCGGCGTCGGCGTCGGCCAGGTCGTTGCCCGCCACGTTCCGCCAGGAGACGGTCGCGCCGCTGCTGGGCGTGGCGGCGACGGTGATGCGGCCGGTGGCCCCGTCCACGTTGGCGGCGTACTTGAGGGTGGCGCTAACGAAGGTGGGAGTGAGGGTGCCGTCGCCGACGGTCAGCCCGGTCAGGTGCGGCTCCTCTGTCCTAATAATGGGAGACCGGTTGAGTATCGCAGTACCGGAATTGGTGATTTCCCCGACCTTACGGCCCGACGTCCTGGCTCCACACCAGATTTCAGCTCTTTTGGCTGGCAGGCTAGTCCAAGGACCAGTCGTCATCGACCGCTCAGTCGCGGCCACCGACATCTCGGGAGACTGCATTAGGTTTGAGCCAGTAGTATCAAAAAAGAAGTACACGTAGTACTTGTCCGGCGACTCGCAGAGGCCGGAGTCGGTCCAGTTGAAGACCATCGTGGCATCGCTGCTCACCCAGTCAGACCTCACCGAGCTGAGCACCGTCTTGTCGGCCCGGGTGAGCGCCAGGGTGTAGGTCTGGCTGGCGCCGGCCGTGGCGGTGACGGTGATCCGGCTGTGGCCGTAGTGCAGGCCGGGGACGGTGTAGTCCAGGGTGTCGCCGGCGAAGTCCGGCGTCAGCGTCCCCGCGCTCACCGTCAGCCCGCTCAGCGCCGGCGGCTCGGCGGCGGCCGTGGTATAGGTGCCCGGGATGGGCCATCCGTTGACGGAGTCGGTGGGGATCGCCACCTCCGCGACCTTCCGGCCCGTGTTCCGCTCTCCGCACCAGACCTCGATCTTGCTCAACAGCGTCGTGGCGTAGGTCGCGGTGATCACGTTCGCCGGGTCGTCGCTGCCCGTGGTATCGTCGACCATCTTGGCCACGAGATTGGCCGCTTCAATGTTGAGATGGGCCGTGTACGTGCCGGAGCAGTCCTGCCCGTCTGTCCAGCTGACTGCCACTCTCCGGCGATCCGCGTCAAGCGGGTTGGGGGCGGTGATCACGGCGGTCACCGAGTTCGCCACCACCGCCGCGGCCCGGGTGACCGTCACCGTGTAGGCCCGGGTGGTCGTGGTGTCCTCGGCGGTAACCTTGACGCTGACGACGTTGTCGCCCACGTCCAGGTTGACCTGGTGCCCCTCCGTGTTGACGTCGGCGTCGATGGTGGGGGTGATCACCGCCGTGGCGCCGGCGTGGTTCGGCGTCGCCGTCACCGTGGTGGACGACACGCCGTTGGCGACGGAGGCGGTGTAGCCGGTGGTGGTGGCGCTGGCGAATTCCGGCGACAGCGTGACGCCGCTCAGGGCCAGCGCGCTCAGGCTGGCGTCGCTGGACGCCACGGGCGCGTCGTTGGCGGGTATGGTCACCGGCACCGTTGACTGGAGCAGGGTGACCTTGGGTGCGCCGCTGTTGGTCAGCACGAGGTGGAAGGTCTCGGCGCTCTCCTGGGTGGTGTCGTCCTTGACGGTCACCGTTCCGCTGTACACCCGCTGCCAGCGTTGGCCCCCAGGGGCCGTCACCGCGCTGAACCCGGCGGCGTCCAGGGCATAGGTCTGGTTGAAGGCGTCGTAGTCGCTGCCGGCGCTGGCCGTGACGTCGCTGCTGGCGACCGTCAGCGTCCCGCCCGGGCCGTGGGGCATCTCGTTCCGCTGCGTGGTCACATTGACGGTCACAGTCGCCGTGCCCGGCTCGCTCACCGAGGCGGGGCTGACGTTCAGCACCGCCCCCGCCGCCGGGAAGTCGTCGTCTTCCACCAGCGTCGAGGCGGTGGCGGCGCCGCTGCCCAGGGTGTAGCCGGCGCTGGGCGGCGCCGTGACGCTGACCGTGGAGTGCTCCTCCCAGTCGCTGTCGTCGGCGCCGGTGGCCACCACCAGGGTCGCCCCGGTGGCGTTGGCGGCGATGGTCACCGTCTTATCACCCTCTGAGGCGGCGGGAACCAGGTCCCCGGTCTCGGCGACGTTCACCGTCAGCGTCAGCGGGTCCCCGGCGGCGGGCGTGCGGGTCACGGTGAAGGTCAGGGCGGCGCCCTCCCCGGCCGTGGCCGCCGCCGCGCTGATGCTCACCTGCGGCTTCGCCCGGGTAACGGTCAGCGTGTAGGTCTGGCTGAGGCCGCCCTCGGTCACCCTGACCCTGATGGTGTTCTCGCCCACTACCAGGTCGAACTGGTCGCCGGCGGTAGTGGCGTCAACGTCGGCGAGCGCGTTGCCCGCCCCGTCCTCGTAAGAGACGGTCGCGTCGGCGCCCGCCGTGGCGGTGACGGTGATGCGGTTGTTGCCGTAGGCCAGGCCGGGGACGGCGTACTCCAGGGTGCCGCCGGCGAAGGCCGGCGTCAGCGTCCCCGCGCTCACCGTCAGGCCGCTCAGGGTGGGGGGCTCGCCGGCGGCCGAGCTATACCTGCCGGGAATGACCCGGTTGTTGGCGGAGGCGGCGATGGGGACTGCCACCTCCCCGACCATGCGGCCCGAGCCCCGCTCTCCGCACCAGACCTGCACCACGCCAACGTTGACTAGGCGATCGTAAGTCGCCGTGATGACGTCCGCCGTGCCCGTGGCATCGTCCACGATCTCGGTGGCGCCAACGACCACCCCATTCGAGACAAGGCCCAGATAGGCCTTGTACCCGTCAGTGCAATCCTGCGTGTCCACCCAGGTGACCTCGAATGCCCTGGTCCCATCGGTAGCCCCATCGGGGGCGGTGACCACGACGGTCGCCGAGTTCGCCGCCCGGGTCACGGTCACCGTGTAGGTCCGGGTGGTCGTGCCGTCCTCGGCGGTCACCTTGACGCTGACGACGTTGCTGCCCACGTCCAGGCTCACCTGGCGCCCCTCCGCGCTCAGGTCGGCGTCGACCGGGGTGATGTCCACCGTGGCGTCGTTATCGGTCGGCGTCGCCGTCACCGTGGTGGACTCCACGCTGTTGTACACGGAGGCGGTGTAGAGGGTGGTGGCGGCGGCGAAGTCCGGCGACAGCGTGACGCCGCTCAGGGCCAGCCCGCTCAGGCTGGCGTCGCTGGACACCGCGGGCGCGGCCCTGGTGACCTTCAGCGTGTAGGTCTGGCTGGCGTCGCCCTTGGTCACCTTGACCTGGATGGTGTTCTCGCCCACCTCCAGGTCCGCCTGGAACCCGGCGGTATCAGAGTCGGCGTCGGTCAGCGCGTTGCCGGAGCCGTCCTCGTAGGTGACGGTCACGTCGGCGTCCGCCGTGGCGGTGACAGTGATCCGGCCGGTGGCGTTGGGCACGTCGGGGACGGCGTACTCCAGGGTGCCGCCGGCGAAGTCCGGCGTCAGCGTGCCCGCGCTCACCGTCAGCCCGCTCAGGGTGGGGGGCGGCGCGGCCCCCGCTACCTGGAAGACGGCGGAGAGGCCGTAGAATGGCCGTGTGCCACTTCTGTCGGCGCCGGAGGTGGAGCTGAGCGGACCTTGGCCGGCGGCGTTGGGTCTTCCGGACCTTACAGTGAGTGTGCCCAGCGCGTAGGAGGCGGAACCGAAGAAAGACTCCGTCCCGTCGTGGCCGCACCCGGTGTGCGGGCGCTGGACGCCGGGAGGTGGAAACGACACGTTGGTCCCGCTCTCGTTCTTGCCCGTCGCCTCCTCGTCCCACGAGCCGTCGTAGAAGTCTTCGTACTCGTCGGCGGCCTTGTTCCCGTCCAGCCAGTAGATGGGAACTCCCTTGTCAGCGCTGGTATAGGTGGTTCCGGTGTGGTCGCGGGCGTCCACGGTGGCGGTGCAGCCGAGGACCTGGAACTGCTCGCTGCGGCTCTGAATGCTGGCGTGGCCGCTGGCGACGGCGGTCTGCACGTGGGTATCGTAGTCGGTGATGTCGGTGGAAGTGGCGTCGCGCTTCGTCGAGGTGACGATGAGCAGCCGGAACTGGTCCCCGGCGCCCAGGCCCGACGGCTTCAGCGGCCAGTTCGCGGGGACGGTCACCACGGAGGACGAATCCTGCGCGTAGGCCGGGGCGGGGGAATTGGAGGAAGCTAACAGGAGGAAGGCGAACAGGGCGAGGAAGGCAACCGCCGCAATGCGGCCGGAGGGTATTTGGATCCCGGGGCGGGCGCTATTTTGCCCTGAAAGTCGGGGGGGGGTTATTCCGGCGGGAAAGGGCCCGGGGCGCGGCTTTACCGGCGGCACGTAGCGCCGGAACGTTCTTCAAAAGACTGGTGAATTTTGACCTTTGGGTTGCCAAGTTAGTATCCCTCCATGTTGTGATGCTGTCTGGTTGTTAGGTTGTTTTCTTGTCGTCGGGCCAGGTGCCGGCCTTGACGCCGCAGTTGCCTGCGGGACAGCCGGCGGATATGACTGCGGCGCGGGTTGCCAGGTTCCGGTCCACCCGCTGCGGCTGGCGTGCGGCGGCTGGGACGGGGCCCGGGCGGCGGACCGCGGATTATTCCAACTGCAGCGGGGGGAGAGACGATGGCGTATCCGGCGCATCCCCGGTGGGGCCGGGTTGCAACGCTGCCCGGTCTCCGTCGTCGGCTGAGGATTGCCAGCGGAGCGGCTGCCTGCTCAGCGAAGCGGTGAACAGCCCCGGAAAAGTCGGGGGGGGGGTAGAAGGATTGCGCTGGTCGCGGCGCGCTCTCCCGGCGGCGGATACCGCCGGGGCGCGCTGCGGCGCTGCTGCAACTTGTATCCTATACCGATGGCGTGCCAATATAACTCTCCAACCGGGCGGGCATCGGGCGCGCGCTCCGGTCGAGGGGTAAGCGGAGCGAGTCCGCTCCGCAGAAACGGCTCAACTGATCTCTGGGCCGACGACTATTGTAAACTATTCATGTGAGATTGGAGTGATTATCAACCCCCAAAAGCCGTGATTTACTGTGAGGAGTTGGTCCGGCTGGTACAATTCGTGCCCGTGACACCGTGGGCCCGGGGCGTCCGCCGTCCGGGTCCGGAAGGGCAGATGCAGGAAGCATGCGGCCTTTTGCGTTTCAGCATGTCTATGCCCGTACCGGGCCGTGCAAAGGGGCCTAACTGACCTGGGTGCGCCACGAGAGTTAGTCCATGGGCCGGACTACGCGGCGGAATCCATGTGTGCGGACTCTTTTTGCTGCCCGGAATCAGCGTGGGCAGGAGGCCGGTTTCTATTCGTACAATATGAGACTGTCGCGCTGTAACACCCAGTAAAGCCACTGGCTGGCGAACCTGCCTCTGAGCTTGGCCCGCAGCACACGTCCCTGGGCATGGATTTCCGATCTCTCAACGTCGATGTAGTCTGACCATGAGATGTCGTAGAGGACCGAGCCTTCCTCCTCGATGATCCTGCGCAGCAGTCCCACGTTCTCTTCCGCAGAGGCGTCGTGAGCATGGACCAGCACGAGGGCCATGTAGTGCCCCTTCTCATCCTTGCCTGCGCCGGTGGCAAACGCCTCGTAGGGACGCAGCCAGGGACCCCTTTCCGACAATTCCCGTTGCGCCTGCACCACGTCCTTACCGGTAGCGCCGTCCAGCAGGAGCACCACGTGGTAGTCTTCCGCATCCCAGATCTCAACGTCATCGCTCAAGAGCATGGTGTAGGCCCCCAGCCGGGACATCCCGCCTGCCAGAAGCCGGAACTCCTCCACGTCCGCCAGGGAGGCGCCCTCGTTCAGGCTGGCGTCTATCAACGCCTCCATGTCGGAGGCGCCAAGGGTGCGGAATACGTACTCGTCCAGGACTGCGATACGCCCCCCTCTGCCAATCTCGTCGAAGGCCGGGGGCGCGAATCTCAGTTGCGGATTGACGGCGTAGTCCTCGCCCCAGCTATAGTAGGAGACGCCCCCGTACTCCTCCCGGCTGTGCGTTTCGCACTCGGAGCAGGACTCCAGGGCCTTGCCGGTAGCCTGGGGGTCGAAGCGGCCCCGGATTACATCCAATGTGGCGGGGAACGCAAGGGCTACAATGCTCTGGTCCATGCTCCGCACGTCGAAGGCAAGATGTTGGAGATTCTCAGCCGTGATGTTCCTGTGTTGGTAGTTGAACGGGCCGAAGAATGAAGCGCCCCCAAACCCCCTGACCGGAGGATCGTCGGCCTCCCCCTCGAATCCTGGTGGAGGAAACCACTCGTAGAATTCCTCTAACGCATCATCGTCGTCCCCCGGCCCAGGCAGAGGGATGTCAAACATCCGGCGGACCAGAGCGTAGTCGTTGATGTAGACCTGCCGGCGCAGTTCGGGCGTGTCGGGAATAGTTCCCAGCAGTCCCGCATAAGCCGTGTCCGTTGACGCGGTTCGCTCACCTGCGTCGGGCGTGGGAGCAGCCGTTGGTGGTGGTATCGGAGTGGCCGCCGGAACAGCCGGCACGGAAACGGTCAGGGTGTAAGAGCCTGTGCCGCCCCAGCCGAACACCGCAATATAGTATTCCCCCGACCTTGGGGCTACCCAAACGATACGGGAAGCAAAGGAATCTCCGTGGTCGTCGTTGGCCGCCAGCCATTCCTCGTCGGCGTCATACAGTTCAACCACTGAGTCAGACAGGTTTCCCAAGGCCACGTCTATCCGGTACGTCTGGCCCTCCTCGGCCTGGAACAGAAAGAGGTCGATGTCGCCCTCGTAGTCCAGGGAGCCCTTGACGGCATCCCAAAGGGTCACGGCGGTGGCGTCATCAACTGCGTTGGCATGGTCGTCAACTGCGGGTTCGGCTGGCCTAGCTGTCGGCGCGGGCTCGGGTGTGGCGCCGCAGAACAGCAACCCTCCCAGGTCGGACCAGTCCACATCCAACTGGCCTCGTAAGCTGCCTGGTATGCACCCGCTCAACTGGTTGTCAGAGAGGTCCAGCTCTTGCAGGTTGGCGAGTCTGCCCAGCTCTGCCGGTATCTCCCCGCTCAACTGGTTAACGGAGAGCATCAGATCTACCAGACTGGCGAGATTGCCCAGTTCCGCCGGTATCTCACCGCTCAACTGGTTGATCTCGAGGGACAGCTCGGTAACACGATCGCTGCGGTCGGTGGTGACGCCGTGCCATTCGCCGATTGGCCTGTTGCTCAGCCAGTTGTCGTTGCTCGTCCAGTTGGCTCCGTCCGTCGCTTCGTAGAGCGCCACCAGCCCGGCCCTATCAACTGCGGCGATCGGAGCAGCCGTTGGCTCCGGCGTGGGAGCCGGATCGTCGCTGCAGGCACTTAGAACGACGGCGAAGGCCAGAACTGCCACGACTGCGAGCCAGCGGATACGAATAGGGGATACGGTCATATTCTGTGGTCTCCCTTCATCTTGCGCTGGAATTGCCGGGAGCGAGGATGGCATATATGCCGCTATCGGCGTTCTGATAGCCCACGTACACCACGCCTGCCGACACGGCGTAGGGATAACGCCACCAGTGATAGCCAATTGCGATGCTCCAGATAGGCTCTCCGGTCCGGGCGTCCAGCGTGTGGAGGTAGCCATCCAGAGAATGGGCGTAGAATACTTCGTCAACCACCATGATTGAGGTCAGACCAGAGTCGTCATCAATGCTCCATACCTCGTCCCCAGTGGCGGCATTCAGTGCATGGAAAGCATCCGTCTTTTCGTACAAGTACTCCGTTCGCACGAACACTATGCCCCCTGCCACTGCGGGTTGTCCGGTCGCTGCTTGCCTGAGATCTGCTTTCTCTTTGTCCGCCTCAAACGACCAGAGCAGTTGCCCGTGGCGGCGTCAAGGGCGCGCAGGGACGAGCCGTTCAGATACCACACGTCATCCACGACGACAGGAGGGAAACTCGACTCGGCGGAATCCACCTCGTGGCTCCAAAGCTCCTCCCCCGTTGACTCGTCCAATGCGTAGGCGGTTGTATAGGATCGTAGGAACACCGCCCCGTTCGATGCCGTGGGAGGGGCCGTGACCGGATCACCGGCGTCCAAGGTCCAGACCAACTTCCCGATCGTCGAATCAAGGGCATGCACCCGATGGTCGTCTGATACGTAGACGTTGCTGCCCGCAGCCGTAAGAGGGAACAGTAGAGGCAATCCCGAACGGGGCATCGGCATCTTAGTGGCCCACAACTGCTCCCCGGATACCGCGTCAACCGCGCTGACGCTGAAATCGTCATCGCGTGGCGAAGTGGGAATGTAGACGATCCCGTCACTCACCAGAGCGGCATGCGCCGACTTCATCCATAGCAGGTCCCCGGTGGACGCATCCAACGCATAAAGATTGGCGAGATCTTCCACGAACACCACGCCCCCGGCCACCAGGGGTGGGATGTCCAGGTCGCTCTCGGCCTCGAAGCTCCACAGGAGTTCTCCGGTCTCCGCGTCCAGGGCGTACACACGGTTCTCGTAGGAGCTGGCGTAAACCACGCCTTCGATCACGGTGGAGGAGACGATTACCAACTCGCCCTCGGTACCGGTGTCGTACTGCCAGATCAGTGAATCATCCGGCGGCGGGGGACCGGCGGCAGGCCTTCCATCGTCCGGCAGAAGCAGCCCTGCCAAGCAGGTCAGGAGTTTGCCCTGGAAATCTTCAACCATCGCGGCGCTGGCTGGGCTGGCTTCCGGCAGGGTAGCGGCAGCGATTCCGGCCACGTCGGTATCGGTCAGCAACTCGCGCAAGCAGGCTCCGTTCTCCTCATCCAGATCCAATCCTTGTCCCTCCATACTTGAGATCACGATGGAGAGGTACAAGGTAGCGGCGGTTTTCGGGTCAAGACACTCGTATATTGATACCTGCCATTGCTCCGTATCGCCCTCGCCCAAAATGGGCAGTCCCAACACGGACGCCAGCAACTCCTCGCCCAGTTCATTGCGAATGCACATCTGCTCCAAAGGGGTGAACGCGTCGAAAACTCCCTGCCACAGGGAGTCGAGGTCTAGGTCTCAATCGACTCTGACCCGGAAGGTGCCGAAGGAGTAGTGGGCCAACTCCCTTCCCGCGTCGAATTGAGCAGCGGGGAAAACGTATGTGATGAAGATGGCTTTCCCGCCGTCGGATAGGTAGATGGGCGCAGTTCCTGCCAGTTCGGAGCCGTCAATCTCCAAAAGGACTGCCGGATGACCCTGGGTTGTCTCAGTCTCCCAGAATTCATAAGATTCTGCGCCACCTTCAAGAAGCCCAGAACCAAATTCATCGGCGGTCTCTGTCAAGGAAACGAGAACGCCCTCCTTGACATTTATTATGATTCCGCCGTTCCCCTCGGGATTGGAAGCCCAAAAAACCTCGTACTCTGTCGGGTCCGGCTCTTCTTCTATCCAAATCTGCGGCGTTTGCACCTCGAAGTAATCAGCCGGGTCGTCGAAGATCAGCATCTCCCCAAAGGGGCTCTCCACTACCTGCCCCTCGACTAACTGTGGGCCGGTTGGCACGTGTACCGTTTCGGTACCTTCCCTCGCCTGTTCCACCGACAGGTAGTAGCCACCAAAGCTATCGCCCACTGCGTCGGTGACGACAATGAAATACTCTCCGGTATTCGGGGCGCGATAGACCAGTTGGGAGTTTATCCCGAACAACCCTCCTCCACTGTCGTCGTCAGAGACCACCTGATCGTCGCGGGAGTTGGGAAAGTCGACGTAGAGGAGGGTATCCACATTGATGGAGTCAGTGGCAATTGTTACCGTCTCTCCCTCCTCCAGGCGAATTGAATACCAGTCCCAATCGGCGTGGAATTCGATGCTTCCAGCAACTGTTTCTCCTACCGCGATGGTCCGGCCGTCATCCGGGTCATGAAGGGGCTTCAGCCTGATGGTGCTGGTCAGATCAAAGGTGGATGATTCACCCGACGCCATCTCGACTTGCACGAAGTGAATCCCGTCCACCGGCAGCTCCACTGCGCCGGACTCGATACCGGTTTCGCCGTCATCCACTTCCATGAGCAACCCAAATGGGGCGGACACGCGGAACAACCCATCTCCCGGGCCGTCGATCTCGGCTTGGAGTATCGTTCCCGCCGTTGCGTCCAAAACGAAGGTGCGGGAGTCCCAAAAGTTGGCCAACTCCACGTAGAACTCGAAGGCGACGCCCCCGGCTGGCAACCGGCGATCACCCAACCCGGACATGAGATCGCCCCGAATCAGCCGCTCCACGATGGGCGCGTTGTCAGCCGCCGATGTCGCCAGCCCGAACCCGGCTTCGCTGAAAGAAAACGTGGAGATGCCGATTACCTCGCCCAGGGAGTTGACCAGCGCCCCGCCGCTCTGACCGCCTGCAATGGCCGCGTCGGTCTGAAGATAGGTCATCCCAAGCTGCTCCCACTCGCGGAAGCGCGAGAGGATGCCGCGGGTGATGGTAGGCTCCGGGAACTCGTCCACTTCGGCGGGGTATCCCACCAGAAACAACTCGCTGCCGGGGGCCAAGTCCTCTCCATCGCCCAGTTTCGACGGACGAGCCGGTACATCTACCGGGCCGAGCACCGCCAGGTCTGCCATAGAGTCCCACCCAACGACCGGCACGTTCTGCAACACCTTGTCGTCGGGAAAGACAACCCGAACTGCTTCATAGGGCCATACCACGTGGTAGTTGGTTATCACGTAACCGCCTTCGATCAGGACACCGCTGCCCGTACCCGTTGGCGTTTCAATGAACGGTATCGAAGGGGAGACAAGCGAATACACTTCGGCAGCCGTCAATTGTGCAGTGGGAGTTGGCGCTGGCGTCGGTGTGGCCGTAGGTGTCGGCGTGGGTGTGTTCGTTGGGGTAGCCGGGGGAGCCGTGGTCGGTGTGGCCGTTGGCTCTGGCGTGGGAACCGGATCGTCGCTGCAGGCGCTTAGAACGACGGCGATGGCCAGAACTGCCACGACTGCGAGCCAGCGGATGCCAAGAGGGGATACGGTCATTTCCGTGGTCGGTTCCGTTTGCTTGTGGTGTATGCCGATGGTAGCATATCCGCATGCTACCAGAATATAGTGGGAAAGACTTTGTTCAATTGATTTTAGCGTTGTTCGGTGAGCGAAACGCAAAGCGCTTTGCGTACTATTTTGCTATCTGCGGGGCGGTACTACTGCTCTTAGCCGTGATTGAGCGGATAGTGACGATGGTGGTTTCGGTGGCAGAGGTCGTGGGGGAGACGCCAGAGTTCGCGTCCGCCCTTGTGGACTATGCCGTGGCTCTCGGCATTTTCGGTCTTGTGATATTTGCCTTTGTGTCGGGTACTCACTGATAGGACGGGCGGACAGACGAGCTAAAAGGGAGCGAGCGGAATACCGCTCCGAGATGGCGGCAATCAAAACGCAACTTGCCGAAATACAACTGGTGGTTGGCGTACATTCTGGCGAAAGCGAGGGAGACGATGGCGAAGTACACACAGACGACTAGCGTATCGCTCAACTGCCCTGCCTGTTCATCGGAGCGTGTCGTTAAGATGGGCAAGCGCAACGGCTACCAGCGTTACCTATGCCGTGAGTGTCGCAAGGCATTTCAGGACGGCGGCAACACGGCTGGTAAGCGTTTCCCGCCAGAGGTCACGGGTACGGCAGTGTCCATGTTCTATTCGGGCATGTCGTACAAGCAGATAGCCGAGCAGTTGGAGCAGACCTTTGACATTAAGGAGCCGTCCAAAGCCACCATCTACGAGTGGGTCAGGGACTACACCAATGCCGCCGTTGACGAAATGGCTGACCACCCCGCGCATACCGGCGGTCATTGGGTAGCCGATGAAATGATGGTATGGGTCGGTGGCAAGAAATACTGGAACTGGAACGTGATGGACAGTGAGACACGGTATATCCTTGCGTCCTACCTATCCAAGAACCGAGACGGCAGAGCGGCGACGGCGGTAATGCGCCGTGCAGAAGCAGCGTCCGCCGAGCCTCCCAAGACCATCAAGACGGACAAGTGGCGGGCGTACAACAAGGCGATAGCCAATGTGTTCCCTGACGCCAAGCATGTGAAGTCCGAAGGGCTGACTGCCGAACTCAACAACAACCGCTCGGAGCGATTACAAGGCACATTCAGACAGCGCACCAAGACATTGCGCGGACTGGACAGGCGGGAGACAGGGCAGACCTACCTAGACGGCTGGACGTTGGACTACAATCTGTTCCGCAAGCACGAGGGGCTGCGTAACAAGACACCCGCGCAAGCCGCCGGGCTGGATGCGCCGTTTGGCGAGTGGGAGGATGTTGTTGAACATGCCGCGCCGCACAAGAGGGCACAGGTTCAGGTAGTGGTGTTGGGCGACAAGCGGGACAAGTCGGTTGCCGATGTGTCGGTGAAAGATGGTACGCTAGAGGATTTGCCGCCAGTGGAGCGCACCCGCTCGAAGCCCAAGCGTCAGAGCGCGGTAGCCGCTAATGGACGGATGAAGATTAAGAGCAACGCGCCGAAAGCGCAGGCAGTCGCCAAGACTGCGGCGGGACATCCCTATCTTCGGCGCGGCGAAGTCAGGAGGCGTGGGTAACTTCAACCAAAAGGGGTTTTATGTCGGACGAACATAAAGGTACAGAACCAGAGCAAAACCTACGGGAGCGTGTAAGTTACCTTGAAGGCGCATTTAGTCAGTTATCCACAAAAGAGAACTTGTCTGAAGCCAAGTCTGAACTGAAGAGTGATGAGTGGAGTGGACCCCACAGTTAGGACAGCGAAGGGGCTAAGTTAAGAGAGACTCCCGCTGTAAAGTCTGTTGCTACCTCACGAGATGATAAGGCTGATGCCTGGTCTGGTAAACACCTGAGCAACCTTCCCGACGCGAACACCTGGGCCGGAGTTCGATAGCCCAGAGACTGGTGTGGCCGCTCCCGATTGTACAACTCCAGATAAGCGTCAATTCCTCTCCTCGCTTCACTTCCGTTGCTATAAGCTTTCAGATATACCTCCTCGTACTTCACGCTCCGCCACAAACGCTCCACAAAGATGTTGTCCAGGTATCTGCCCTTGCCATCCATGCTGATCTTGATCCCCCGCTCCAGCAGCAGCCCACTGAAGGCATCACTGGTGAACTGGCTTCCCTGGTCGGTGTTGAAGATCTCCGGCTGTCCTTTGCTCAGGGCTTCTTTCAGGGCATCGATGCAGAAGTCCACCTCCAGAGTGTTGGAGAGCTTCCAGGCCAGCACGTAGCGGCTGTGCCAGTCCATAATGGCCACCAGGTATAGGAATCCCCGGGACATGGGCAGGTAGGTGATGTCCGCCGCCCAGACCTGATTGACCCGATCGACTGTCACTCCCTTCAGCAGGTAAGGGTATATCCTGTGCTCCGGCGCAGGCTTGCTGGTATTGGGCTTGCGGTAGATCGCTTCCAGTCCCATTGCCCGCATCAGTCTCTGCACCCTCTTGCGGTTGACCAGGTATCCCTGGGTCCGCAGCCAGGCCGTCATCCTGCGAGAACCATAATAGGGAGTCTTCAGATACTGCCGGTCCATCCCGGCCATAAGCTCCAGGTCCGCAGGCTTAGCCGGCGCCGGTCGGTAGTATACCGAGGAACGGCTGAGCCGCAACAGACGACACTGCTTCACTACAGAGAGCTTCGGGTGTCCTCGATCCACCATAGCCAGACGCCTGCGCCGACTCATAGCCCGGACTTCCCTGACAGAAAATCCCGCTCCACCTTGAGCTGACCAATCTGCTGGTACAGATGCGCAGTCAGCGCTTCCTGATCCCTGTCCGCCTTTGCACTCCCACTACCGAAGACCTCGGGCGCTCCCTCGATCAGGGCCTTCTTCCAAGTATGAATCTGCGTGGGATGAACTTCAAACCGGCTGGCCAACTGGGCAACGGTCTCTTCTCCACGGAGCGCGGCCAACGCCACCTTGGCCTTGAACCCCGGACTGTGCTTCTTCCTGCTCTGCTTCATTTTCCTGCTCCTCTTCTTCCATTATTCTAGGAGCGCGACTCTCTCTTAGCCACCTGTCCGATTTATTGGGTCCATCTCAGACGCTCAATTACGGGTAGAAATGAGCGAATGGAAATCAGAGACCTTGAAGTGGGTGATTGGAATAGTCCTAGCGACAATCGCTGGTATCGCAGGCTTGGGAACAATCACCTACTTGATATGGTCGTTTGTGAAAGATGTGGTCAAATGAAACTTGAAGAGAGACCAGAAAGTATGTCGAAGCTCGATTGGTATCTAGCCAATATCACCTTTCGGAAGTTCTTCTTTATTACTGTTGGACTAGGGGTGCTCACATTCTACGGCGTCGTGTTAACGATTTTGCTGCTTTACAACATCTTTATCAGATGATAGACATACTCACAACAGCCGAGAGAGAGCGGACAACCCATGCGGCAATGCCGCATGGGTCATCTGCTCTCGTGATTTACAGCGGTATTCTCACAATGTTACTGGCGTCGTTCAAGGGGTGTGGTGCTCGGAAATTTGGATTGCTCCATGCTTTGTCCGTTGGCAGAACTCTGCGTACTGCTGGTTCCCGACCCAATCGTCAGCGTGAAATCGCCCAATGTGTCGGCGTTGTAGGTTGTCAGGTCGAGCAGATACGACTTCCCTTGCGTTGGAGTCCAACTGATACGGGAGTTGGTGTTGCCCGAAACGATGTCATCGTTCTTTTCCAAGAGGTTCCATATCTCGTCATCGTCGTCCCACTCAAACAGGAGCAAGAAAGTATCCTCGTCAGATTCCAGCGTGGCAGTCCAAGGCGAATGCGCAACGGTCGCAACGAAACCTGTCCATCGGTGGTACCTGTCTCCATCTGCGAAATCGTCCAGTTCGACCGGGTACAAGCATTCTGCGTCATCGACCCAAGAACCCGTCAGCGTAACTGGCAGGACTGCGTTATCGGGGAAAGCAAGTTCGCAAGGGTCTGTCTCGGCTACTGCCGTCGCCGTTGGGACGACCGTTGCGGTTGCGGCGGGCGGCGTGGCACCAGGCGGCAAGGCTGTCGCGGTTGGCTCAGGAGTTGCGGTAGGTACTTCTGTGGGCGTCGGGTCTGGAGCGTTGCTAGGCTGTCGGTCTATCGAACCCCAACAGTAATCAAAGTTGTTGCGGTCGTGGTACGCGCAGGCGTAAGTATCGCCACCGGCAATCTCGGTGAAGCCCGACAAGGAGGGCGCGTTGGAAACAACGCCATGCGCGTCCGAGCCAAGACATTCGATGGTGCCGCCGTCATTTATCAAACACATGAAGTCGGGGCCGAAATGGTAATAGCCCTGCACATCATCGCTGTAGAGAGGGGCAGGCGCGGCGTTGCTGTCAGGAGACAGCGAGAACGACAGTGCCTTGTTGCTGGTCAATATGGCTACGGCGGCAACCATGACGATAGCGACCGCCAAAGCCGCAGGTATGAACTTTCTCATAAGTTGTGCTCTCTTCCTTTCGTTAGTCGAGTTGGCAAGCAAAGCCGCCTGTCGTTACGGAGGAATGAAAGACACATAAGGATGGGGACGTGGAACGGACGGAATAGCCGACCATTGCGTTGCCAATGGATGATGCCCCCTCGTGGTACAGGTTGCGCAAGTGGTAACGGCGCTTATCCCATACAAGCCCACTCAGGGGCGCAGAACGCGCCACCTGAAGGGCAAAGCCCGCTAGGGCATGCTATGTATGAGACAACCGTTACCGCAGGGCATAGTAACACAGGCATACACCACAAGCAAACGGAACCCCGTGGTCTACTTTCACTTGAACGCGTAGGCGAGGGTGTGGGGTTATCTGGTGACGATATTCGTCCGGGGGGAATAGAGAGATTGCGTTCGCAGAGGCGCGTCCTCACGACGGCGGATACCGCCGGTGCGCTCTCTGACGCTGCTGCAACTTGCATCCTATGCGGAAGGTATACCAATACAACCCCTCTAACGGGCAGGCATAGATCATGCGGACTGCACAATAGCACAGCGTGTATTGTAAACTATTTGTGTGAGTTTAGTGTGATTATCAATCTCTATAATCGTGACGTTTTTGTGAGTATTTGGCCGATCCGGTACAATTGGCGCCGGCTGGCCCAGGGCGTCCGCAGTACGGTCAGGGAGGGAAGATGAAGGAAGCCGACGAGCACGAGCGAGAGATGGAGGCGCTGCGGGAGCGCCTGACCAGGTTGAGCGAGGCCAGCCTGCGCGTGAACGAGAGCCTGGAGCCGGACACGGTGCTGTTCGCGCAGGGGCTGTCGTACCCTGAGATCGCTGAGGCTAGGGGGAATCGCCGGTGACGATCCGATACGCCGTCTACGGCATCCAGGACAAGCTCAAGATTGAGACAAAGCAGGAGCTGGTGGTCTGGGCTGTGCGAAACGGACTGCTGGATGAGCAGCCACGGGTCATAGAGGCGCATTCGCGAAGAGGGGGGCGGAGGCGACCTCTACCGGCCGGTCGGCAAACGGAATGTGAACCTGCTGCCTTCTCCTACTACGCTTTCGGCCTCGATGGAACCGCCGTGGGCCTCGACGAGCCTGCGGGCGATGGTCAGCCCCAGACCGGACCCTCCGGTGTTGCGGGAACGGGACGGGTCGCCGCGGTAGAACCGGTCGAACAGCCGGGGCAGGTCTTCGGACGAAATGCCTGGGCCGGTGTCGGCCACCGCCACCTCGACGGCATCGGCGGCGACGTGGGCCGACACCATTACACGGCCGCCCTGCGGCGTGTGGGTGATGGCGTTCTCCAGCAGGTTGCCGACCACCTGGGCGATGCGGATTGGGTCCAGGTCCACCTCCGGCAGGGCCGGGTCGGTCCGGAGGCTCAGCGATACCTCCTTGGCCTCGGCGCGGGGCCGCACCGCTTCGATGCTGGATTGCAGCAGTTCCCCGATCCGGGCCTTGGACAGTTGCAGCTCCAGCCCGCCGGCCTCAACCTGGGCCAGCAAGCGCAGGTCTTCGACCAGCCGCGACAGGTGGAGGGCCTGACTATGAATGGTGTCTATGGTATCCGGCGCGGGCTGAATCAACCCGTCCTTGATGGCCTCCAGGTAGCCCTGGATGTTGGACAGGGGCGTTCGCAGCTCGTGGGCGATGTCGGCGGTGAGGTTGCGGCGGTGGCGCTCCGCCTCTTCCAGCTCGGAGGCCATGGCGTTGAAGCTGTGGGCCATCTGGCGGATTTCGCTGGGCCCGGCCGTCTCGGCCCGTTGCGACAGGTCGCCCCGGCCCAGCCGCCGGGCCGTCGCGCCCAGCCTTTGCAGCGGGGCCAGGGTGCGCCGCGACAGCAGCCATACCAGCAACGTCCCCAGGACCGCGGCTCCGATGCCGACCCACAGCAGATAGCGGTTGACCAGGCTGGAAATGCGGGAAGCCTCAGGATCGACCAGGTCCGAAGGCAGAGGGTTCGAGTCAAGGTACAGGTCGTCTGAGGCGGCGAACGAACCTACGATCTCCCCGTCATGCAAGACCGGAAAGTATTCCTCCCTGTACCACGCCTCTCCATCCCATATCTCCCACGCCTGCTCCTCCAGTCCGTCCCGCTCACCCTCATACCACTCCTCCCAGACCGGCCCGTCTTCAAGCCCCGGGTCGATCGACGAGTACGGGAGGTAAGAGTCGGCGACCATGTTCCCCTCGGAGTCGAATACGGTTATATGAAGCCCCGAAATGGCGGCGATGTCCTCCACGCCCTCTTGCAGTCTCCTATCCGGCTGGCCCCATCCATACTCCTCAGTGTAGTGGCTGGAAACGAACTCACTCACCCGCGCAGACTGCGCCAGGATCCGATCATCCTCGAACCGCTCGGTCTGCACGTCGGTGGCCAGACCGATGAAGAACCCCACCAGGGCCAGGGCCAGGGATAGGACCAGGGCGAACCCCAGCACCAGCCGGAATTGCAGGCTGGAGAAGAGGCCGGGAAACGGACCGGAACCCAAGTCAGGCGCTCCCGGCGCGGCGCAGCCGGTAGCCGCTGCCGTATATGGTCTCGATGTGCTTGGCGCTCCCTTTGCATCCAGCTTCGAGCTTGCGCCGGAGTGCGGACACGTGAAAGTCCACCGCCCGGTCGAACCCATCGAAGTCGTAACCGAAGACCCGGTCCATGATGTCGTCGCGGGAGAATATCCGGCCGGGTTCTTGCACCAACAGTGTCAGCAGCCGGAACTCCGTCGGGGTCAGCTTGAGCTCCGCGCCGTTCATCGACGCCTGCCGGGTGCGCAGGTTGAGTGCAATCGTACCGAACGACAGTTCCGGGTGGGCGGAGAGGGCGCTCTCCCGGTCGGCGCGCCGCAGCACGGCCCGCACCCGTGCGGCCAGCTCGCGGGGACTGAACGGCTTGGTCATATAGTCGTCGGCGCCCAGGTCCAGCCCCTCCAGCCGGTCCGTCTCCTCCACTCGCGCCGTCAGCATGATGATGGGCACCATCGACTCCAGGTGCAGCTTCCGGCAGATTTCAAACCCGTCCAGGCCGGGCAGCATCAGGTCCAGCACCACCAGGCTGGGGTGTTCCCTTCTCGCCAGCTCCAGCCCCAGTCTCCCGTCGTTGGCCTCAGCCACACGGAAGCCGTCCCGCTCCAGATAAATCCGCGCCAGCGCCGCGACGTGCGGGTCGTCGTCAACGACCAGCACCAACGGCTTCTCTTCTCCTCCACTGTCCTTGACGTTTCTCGAAGTCATCGTTGTCCTCTGCTTTCCGGCCCTGTCCTAATCGGGCTGAGATGCCTACGGCAATTATACTCTCTCTGATGAGTCCGATTCGATATCCGTCCGTATATGGACCTTGCCCTATGTCGCCCCGGGATAGTGCCGGTCCTGCCGGGGACGGGCAGCGATGGGCCGGGACGAGCCTGAAAACCCGCCCCGGCCTCTGGCCAGGTCCGCTATGCGGCGGCGCCGGGGTTAGTTGGCGGCCGTGCCGTCAGCGGCAGCCTCGTCAGATAGCTCATCGGTGAACGCAAGTTCTTCGCAGTTCTCCGAGGTGTCCAGGTCCTCGGGGTACAGCTCCTCGAGAGCCTGGTCGATGGCGTCGGCGACCTTCTGGCCGTCCACGTTCAGGATCGCACCGATCCGGTTGGTGTATTCCTGGTGCGTGGGCTCTTCCGGCTCCCCGGTCCAGAGGTCTGCGTCGCACTCGTCGTCGAAGCTGTCCATCCAGAGCCGGTCGAGCCCGGAGTAGTCGCCGGACTTGACCTGGGCGCGGATGGCGTCGGCCTGTTCCGCCGTGATGCGGTCGCTTTCCACAGCCTGCCGCAGGAACGAGTCAACGTATTCAGCCTCGATCTCGGCGTCAACCTGGGCCATGGCGTCGGCCGTGGCCAGGGGGTCGGTGCCCAGTATCTCCGCAACCCTTGCCGTCAGCCAGTCCTGTCCTTCGCCGGGACCTGCTCCATCCTCACCCTCAGCCTCTGCCACGACCGGCTCTTCAAAAGCCTGGTCCATCGCGTCGGCAACCTTCTGGCCGTCCACGTTCAGGATCGCACCGATCCGGTTGGTGTATTCCTGGTGCGTGGGCCCTTCCGGCTCCTCGAACCAGGCCTCTCCGCCGCACTCCTCTTCGTAGCTGTCCAGCCAGAGCTGGTCCAGCCCGGAGTAGTCGCCGGACTTGACCTGGGCGCGGATGGCGTCGGCCCGTTCCGCCATGATGCGCCCGCTTTTCACGGCCTCCTCCAAGAACGCATCGAAGCGCTCGGCCTCGATCTCGGCGTCAACCCGGGCCATCGCGTCGGTCGTGGCCCGGGAATCGGTCCCCAGGATTTCCGCAACCTTGGCCGGCAGCGGGTCCTTCTGCTGCGCGACCACTTCCGCGGCGGCGGCTCCGCCTCCCGCTCCATTGCCCCCGCCTGAAGCCAGCGCAACGCCGCCGGTGATGGCCATGGCCAGCAGCCCTACAACCAGCCCCATTGGTAACCATTTCATCTTCATTCCTTTGCCTCCCGTTTTCTAGACTCGCCGGGCTTTTCCGCCCCGCTGTAATGTCAGCCTAGCAGGAAACCTTATGGAAACTTTGAGGGTCTTTCTGAGAAATCTGAATGCCTCGGCTTGCCACCCTCTCGCTGTCGAGGGGACGCCCAGCCCTGAGCGGCCCTGGGGCGCTCCTTACAGGATATAGGCAGCCCAAGAGGATGCTGTTTGAGAGAACGGTCCATACGGCGGTGACGATGAAGCTGCTGGACCTGGCGGTCCGCTCCACCTCTCCCACCTGACCCCGCCTAGTCACCTCGCCGGTGGGCGTCCCCGGCGCGTCGGGCGGGCCGTCAGGAGTCGGCCCTGGTCACGGTGACGGTGTAGGTCTTCATCGTCTCCCCATCCGCAGCCGTCACCAGAAGAACGATGAGGTTGGCGCCCACGGCCAGGTCGACGGTTCCGTCTTCATAGCTCGCGGAAAGCACCAGCGCCACTTCATAGCTGGCGGCTTCGTCGTTGGTCTCCGCCGTTATGGTGGTCTGCTCCACCTCGTGGCCGACGCTGACCTCGTAACTCTCGATGGCTTGGTCGAAGTCGAAGGGCGCGCCGCTCAGCGTCAGCCCGCTCAGGGTGGCGTCGCTGGAGAGGTGTTCGACGACCGAGAAACTCGCGGTGGTCGACGCCAGCTCGACGTTTGCCGTGGACGATATGCTCACCTCGATGGTGTAGTCTCCCGGCGGGCAGTCGGCTGTAAACGGCGGAGCGATAATGTACCTTGAAGGCGGCTCGACAGCCTGAACGTGGTGTCGCTGTTCAAGATAAATGTCAGTGTGAGTGACCAGCATAAATGTCACTAACTCATTCCGTGATGGTATCAGATCAAGCGCCCTTCGACGTCAGTCGAGATGGTGACATGGGTGGGCTTTCGGCGTTCATGTACTTTTTCACCGTATCTCTGTGTATACCCAGCTCGCGGGCGGTCCCACGCATGGATAGCCCCTTGCGCTTCGCCTTCTGCACCGCCTTCCACCTGGCCGTCTGCAGCGGCGTGGGCTTTCTAGGCCGCGGGCTCACAGCTTTGCGAACTCTTCCAGCACCGTCGCGGCCGGAATTGGCGATGGTATCCTCGGCATCGTGATCAGCGTCCAGAGTCGCCAGTGTGGCCGCCCATCTGCTATCCGGACCGTTGGTGGGCTGATGGACGATGGGTGAGTGCGTGGTTCTCCCGGCGAAGCCCCGAAGGACACTCGGACGCGGTGGCGCTTCCTGAGATGGGATGTCGCGCCCCTCGTGCTGCACTGCCAGGCTATCATCCAGCCCTTCGAGCACATCAACAGCTGCTCCGGCGTATGTCGGCCTGTCAGTACCGGGTAGCAGTTGCAGGGTGCGCCAGCGGTATCTGACCGTGTTGTCCCTGGCGACTCTGCGCCGGTACCTGAAGCACAGGACCCTATCCAGACGCATCCCGTCGTCCACGGCGCGATAGGCGACTTCCGACTCCCGCGCAGGCACCCCGAAGCGGCCGTTGAAGCGTGGAAGGAAGTCTTCAGCACGCGGTTGGCATCGTCGATGGTGGTCGCGCCCGCAAGCCGCAGCTCGCTGACGAGCCTGTCCTGGAACGTTCCCGCGGCACGTTCTACACGACCCTTGGCCTGGGGCGACAGAGCGAATATCAGCTGTATGCCAAGCTCGTCCATAGCTCGACTGAACTGGGTCGGAGCAGCGGTAGCTTCCGACGGTGGAGTGTACTTGAAGACGGCATGCCGATCTGAATAGAGCGCGAGCGGTATGCCGCAGCGCCGTAGCAGTCCACGGAGGAGCAAGAAGTAGCTGTGGGTGTTTTCCAGTTCGCAGAACAGGGCGTCGGTCACGACACCTGTAGCATCATCCACCGCCAGCAGTAGCGTGAACTGCGGTCCGTCCTTCCCAAGCCACCTGTGGTAGCTGCCGTCTATCTGTATCAGCATCCCCTCACAAGGCATCCGTTGACGACGGACTCGGTGTTTGGGCGGACGCCTGCCACGTGGACTGTTCTCACCGGCGCTCACCAGTAGGCGACGCAGCGTGCTGCGAGTGATGTCTATGCCTTCGTGCTCACTCAACAACTCGCTCATATGAGTGTGGTTGACTCCGGCGTACCGCGTGCGCGCCAGATGCAGCACGGCAGTCTTCGTTGCATCCGATGTCGCGTTGGGCGCCCTGCGACCTCGATGACCGTGAGCTATTGCGGCTGCTCCTTCCTTCCTGTATGCCGCCAGTATGCGCCATGCTTGGCGTATGCTCACTCCCATCAACACAGATGCCTGCTCTATCGTCATATGCTCTGCCTGCAAGCTGTTGAGTACCTGAAGCCTTGCCTGTTCTCTTTGGTTCAATGTCACATTCTCCATGTCCTACATGTTGTGACATTTATGCTGAACAGTTAACTGTGACGTTTATGCTAAGCAACAACAACCGTGGCGGTCGAAAACCGTACCGCCTGCCACCTTCCGATAGAGTCTATCGAGACTCTGATGGAAGGTGACAAGGATGTACATCGTGGACATGTATTTGCGCGTGCGCAAGGCGTGCCTGGTAGAGGGGATGAGCATCAGGGAGGCGTCCCGGGTGTTCGGGCTGCACCGAGACACCGTGCGCAAGATGCTCTCGCATCCGGTGCCACCGGGATACCGCAGGAAGCGCCCACCCTATCGCCCCAAGCTCGAGCCTTACACCGGCGTCATAGACCGCATACTGGAAGACGACCCCGTATCACCGTACGGGGCAGGCTCTGGGCGCGCCGAAGAAGCAGCGCCACACGGCCAAGCGCATCTTCGATCGGCTGAAGAAGGAGCACGGGTTCGATGGCGGCTACACCACAGTCAAGGACTACGTTAGGGAGCACCGGCGTGTGGTGCGCGAGATGTTCGTGCCGCTGGAACACCCACCGGGCCACGCGCAGTGCGACTGCGATAATGTAATTAGGCCATCTTGGCTCGTGCCTGACCCGCAGTGCGACTGGCAAATATGCCTTCCCGAAGATCTGTCGGCTCGTGTTCGAGATGGCCACACAATACCGTAGGCCTAGATGGGCTGTGACCTCATAAGAGCTTGGCAATGGAGCCTCATCGCAGTCTTGTCCGCTCATCCGGCCGATGCACCACCTCCAGGAGGTAGACATGACGGGAGTCGTCGGGCACGAAAGCAGTAATCGTGATGTTCAGGTGATAATCGGAGTCGACACTCACCAGGACCAGCATGTGGCGGTCGCCATAGACCGGCAAGGTGTCCGTCTCGAAGAGTGTCATGTGCCAGCGACCACGTACGGTTATGCGGAGCTGGAATGGTGGGCCCACAGCTTGGGAAAGATCCAAGCGTTCGGGATCGAAGGCACAGGCTCCTACGGTTCTGGGGTAGCGCGCTTCCTGACCGAACGGGGCTACACTGTCATAGAAGTCAATCGACCCGACCGGTCAGTTCGTCGCCGCAAGGGAAAGAGCGACGCCACTGATGCCGAGATGGCAGCTCGCGCAGTGCTTGCCGGTGTCGCCGATGCCATTCCCAAGTCCGGAGAGGGCGAAGTCGAGATGATCCGTATGCTCAAGAGCGCCAAGGACTCGGCGATAAAGGCTCGTACCCAAGCTGTTAACCAGATGAAAGCACTGGTCGTGACTGCTCCTGCCGAGCTTCGTGAAGTCCTCGATGGTCTCACCACCAGCGCCCTCGTCACACGGTGCAAGAGCTTCCGTCCTGGTCGTCTGGACGATCCCAGGGCGGCTGCCAAATACACTCTTCGCTCACTTGCCTGCCGTCATAGACAACTAAATGAAGAGGTTCAAGAGTTAGATGGCGAGTTGGAGCGACTCACCAGAACGGCAGCGCCTGCCCTGGTTAACACCTTTGGCATAGGACCCGACACCGCCTCGTCCCTCCTGATCGCTGCAGGAAGCAACCCTGACCGTCTCCGCTCCGAGGCTTCCTTCGCTTCCCTATGCGGAGTCAATCCAATACCTGCTTCATCCGGCAAGACTAACCGGCATCGTCTCAACCGCGGCGGTGACCGCCAGGCCAACTCTGCCCTCTATCGCATCGTTGTGGTCAGGTTGCGTTACGATCCGCGGACCCAGGAGTATATGCAACGACGAACTGAGGAGGGAATGAGCAAAGCTGAGGTCATCCGATGCCTCAAACGTTACGTTGCCCGAGAAGTCTACTCGGCTATCCAGAGACCCGACCAGATACTCGTTCAAGCCGCTTGACATGTATAAGAGCATCTTCGGTCAGGCGTGGGCGTTCATGGGGGGCAAGAAGCGCAGGGTCCACTACTTCGTGATGTCGCTGCCTCACAGCGACGGCATATTCATAAAGGCATATCCCGCGGAGACCACCGAAGCGTTCTGCGACGGACACGTGTCGGCGTTCGCCTTCCTGGGTGGAGTGCCGCAGAGCATACTTTACGACAACTCGAAGATTGCCGTCGCGAAGATACTGGGAGGAGGACGTCGCAAGCGCACGAGAGCGTTCACGGAGCTGCAGTCGCACTACCTGTTCAGCGACAGGTTCGGCAGAGTTGGCAAAGGCAACGACAAGGGCAGTGTCGAGGGCATGGTGGGATACGGCAGAAGGAACTTCCTGGTGCCGATCCCGAGAGCGGAGAACTTCGATGAGCTCAACGCGCATCTGGAGAGTGAGTGCCTGGAGCGTATGGACGCGAGGCTCAGGGGGCACAAGGAGAGCATAGGCGAGCGTATGGAGCGTGACCTCGGGGCGCTGCTTGAGCTGCCCGCTGCCCCCTACGACGCGAGCGACAAGCACGCCACGCGTGTCAGTTCGCAGTCACTGGTGCGCTACCGCACCAACGACTACTCGGTGCCCGTTGCATTCGGACACAGGGACGTACTTGTGAGAGGCTATGTCCACGAGGTGGTCATAAGCTGCGGCACCGACGTGATAGCCCGTCACAGGCGGTCGTATGAACACGACGACTTCGTATTCAACCCGCTGCACTACCTGGCGCTGCTGGAGCAGAAGACCGGCGCTCTGGACCAGGCGGCACCACTTGCCGGATGGGAGTTGCCAGAGGAGTACGGCAGGCTGCGGCGTCTTCAGGAGTCGAGGATGGGCAGGCCGGGCAAGCGGGAGTTCGTGCGGGTGCTCAGGCTGCTTGAGACCTTCCCCGCTGACGAGGTTCACTCTGCCGTACGCGATGCCGTCGGAAGAGGAGCGACCGGCTACGATGTGGTCAAGCACCTGCTGCTGTGCAGGATCGAGGGACGGCCGCCAAGACTCGAGCTTGACCTGCATCCGCATCTGCCGAGCGTGAGCGTCAGCACGACATCCGCGGGAGACTACATGAAGCTGCTGGGGGAGAAGGCATCGTGAGCGACAGATCGACACTGCTGCTGGAACACCACCTGAAGGAGCTGAAGCTACCGACCTTCCTGCGGGAGTACGGCAAGATCGCGGCGCACTGCGCCGCGGAGGGAGTGGACCATCCCGACTACCTGCTCAGGCTGGCAGAGCTTGAGCTCATAGACCGCCACCACCGTCTGGTGGCGCGCAGGATCAAGGCCGCGCGCTTCCCTGCCGTCAAGAGCCTGGACGCCTTCGACTTCCCGGCCATACCGTCGGTGAACAGGCAGCTTGTGACCCAGCTCGCACGCTGCGAGTACATAGAGAGACACGAGAACGTCATCGCCATAGGCAACAGTGGAACCGGCAAGACGCACATAGCGCTGGGACTGGGGCTTGCCGCCTGCCAGAAGGGACTGACAGTGGGCTTCACCACTGCGTCGGCCCTGGTGAACGAGCTTATGGAGGCAAGGGACGAGATGAGGCTGCTGAACCTGCAGAAGAGGCTCGCTCGACTGAAGCTGCTGATCATAGACGAACTCGGCTTCGTGCCCCTGTCGAGAACCGGATCGGAGCTGCTCTTCGAGGTCTTCAGCCAGAGATACGAGCGTGGATCGGTCCTCGTGACCACCAACCTGCCGTTCGACGAGTGGACCGAGATGTTCGGGTCAGAGAGGCTGACCGGCGCTCTGCTGGACAGGCTCACACACCACGTCCACATCATCGAAATGAACGGCGACAGTTACCGTCTCAGGCAGAGCAGTAGAACCGCCTCAGAATAGCCTTCCGACACCGGCCGGACATGGCTGCAGATGACATTTTCGCTCAGCAGTTAGCACTGACATTTATGCTGCACAATGGCGCCAAGTGGTACAACTTCTCTCCGTCCCGGTGGTCCTTCATTGCCCCGCCCTTGACATCAGGAAGCTGGACAACTACGACCTGCTGGTCATAGACGACCTGGGCTACCTGCCCCAGGGTGCCGATGAGTCGGAGGTGCTGGTCACCCTGATAGCCGAGCGTTACGAGCGCCGCTCGCTCGGCATCACCTCGAACCTGGTCTTCTCCGAGTGGGAGAAGGTGTTCTTTAACCCTATGGGGACTGCAGCCGCGATCGACAGGATCGTGCATCACTCGGTCATCCTCGAGTTCGACATGCCGAGCTACCGGACCAGTGAAGCACAAGGACGACAATTACAAACGACAATTACACCGGACCCCGAGCGGCCAGAGTAATTGTCGTTGACCAACTCTTCGCCCCCTTACAGAAAGATTCTCTCGCAACCTCGTTCGGTGGGTCGGGCTAAAGCGCATCTGTCGTAGTTGCATCAAGAGGTGGCGAGAAGTGGTCGGGGCGTTCCAAGCCCACCGGCAATTGCCATGCGGTTATGATCTCAGCCTGTACACTTCGGCCGTGTGTTGGGTTGTTGACCAGCCTCGTGGCAATTCCAATGTGCTGCCAGTCAGAGCGCAGAAGGTTATCGCGATGGTCCCTCATAAGACCAGACGCCGCCAACTTTCCCATGTCCTCATAAGTATGAACATCTTTCCCTTCAGGAATTGACGCATACGCACCAGAATACCCCTGTCGCACCACAATTCCCGATACTGCATTACCTGCATAGCCAGATTCCCGCATATCTCTATCGAACTTATCTGCGTCGGGTTCCTTTTCCATTGAAATGTACTTTCGAGCAATAGACCGGAGACTATCATGAGGTTCAAGTGGCGCAACTCCCGCTGACTCACGCACTTCATTTATTCGCGCCAATGCGTATGCGCTACCATCCGTGCAGCCAACACCCATGACGATGCACACGCCAAATTGAGAGTGGTCATTGTTAGGATAGCCATGCGTTATTCCTAAGCCGAAGTCTTCATAAGCGACATCATCGACCTGTCGGCACAGCACGTCAGCCATGCCCACGATGATTTCTTCGTCTGCCGCATCCATAGGCCAGACCTCTTTATAATAGGGCGCTATTACCCAACCGCTGTATTCATTCTCCCTGATTCGTTGACTGAATTCACCCTTGACCTGTTCCGGGCTCATCTCTGAGCCAGCCAGATCAAATGATAAGCGCATGGCAGCCATTCCCAAGGTAGAGTTCCCTAATGCCTCCGGTAAACCCCGCTGGGATCTGATGGCTGATACGGCTTTTATTACTCCAAGCCCTATGTTGTTCTCCCTTATCTTTCCTATGATCTCATACGGCGAGCAAGTCTTGGTATGGTCATCACGTCCACCACCATAAACGCCTGCGATATAGGTAGCAACAAAATCTGAGTCTAACTCAATCGCCTCACCAAAATCCTCCATAGCTTTGCCAAACTCACCCTTGTTTGTATAGGCATGTCCCCTATCGAAGTGGGCTTCTGCGCTTCTAGCGCCTAGTGAGATAGCTGTATCAAGGTCTTGAATCGCTTTGTCAGGATCGTATTTTCTGATATAAGCCTCGCCTCTGCTGACATATAGAGGGGATGCTGCGGAAATATCAGGTTCTAATTTGATTGCCCTGCCATAATCTTCTATCGCCTTGTCGTAGTTCCCTGTATTGAAATATACATTCCCCCTCTTGCCATAAGTTAATGCGGCAGCGGCATACTTCTGCCCTGGGTAAGAAGTGCCGAAGATTACTCTGATGGCTTCATTAAAATACAAGAGAGCCTCAAAAAAATCACGATTTTGATAGTAATTGTCGCCATGGTATATGTGGAGATTAACGAGTTCTCCAGGCGTTTCTATCAAATGCGCTGCGCCTGTACTTCTGTCAAGCCAATAGAACGGAAGGTGTGCAGCATTCGGAATATCAATCGAAGGTACTCGCCGATTCTCTCCCGCGGTAGAAGCAGACAATGACACAGAATCGTCCGACCGAGTCATACGTTGCCAAATTCTGCGAAACATAGGCACACTCACAACGCTATGCGACTCTTACTCTTGGTCAACGACAATAACTTTGGCCACTCGGGATCCAGCGGTCAATATGGTCGACTGGGATTCAACAGGTCCTGCCATTGCACGTCCTCTGGAGAACTTTGCTGAAACTGAGTTTATACCGTTCCGTGCCAATGTGAAAAGGGCACGGTCGTACAGCACGCGAACTACCAGTCCCAAGCGCGGTTGCGGGTGAGAATTCCTCGATTTAAGGGACTTCAAGCGCATCGATCTGCCGCACCCCGCTCCTTCCGTATCAAGTCATTATTTCAGACCAAAGTCAACATACAAGAGGGCCTCAACTGTTGCCAAAGGTACCCAGTACCTCTCATCGCCGGAATGGACACGCCGCAGGTGCCTGGGAGCGTGAGGGGTAGGGAATTACTCTGCGTTTCCACCAGAAATGCCCCGATCATCAAGGACCCGCTGGGCCGCGGCCAGGTCTGCACCCTTCAGCTCTCCGGATTCCTGGAAGTCGGGCGCGTCCGGAGCAAAGTATGCGATTGACTCATCAGCGAACTCATAGACCGTCGCCATCCGGCCACCCGTCGCCTCCCGCAACTCGTCCACGCCCTTCGCGTACCGCCGGCACTCCTGCCTGAGAACTGCCACTGACTTCCGGAGCTTGCTCCAGGCCGTGCAGTCATCATCGGTTTCCCGGCGGCAGTGGGAGCAGTTCCTCACGGCATCGAAGCCAGAGAGCACCGGCACTGCATACAGGTGCGCAGTGGACATTCTGCCGTAGCCGTAGAGTTCCAGATGCACGTCGCGAGGCGGCACCTTGTCCTGGCAGTCCGGACAGAGCGTTGCGTCCCTGCGGGCCTCACGCAGCTCTAACCAGTCCTCGGACGATATGTCGGCGTCACTCGCGGGGCTGCCGTCGCACAGACATGCCTGGACGCGGTTGTGGATATGGTGCTCGACGGGCTTGAAGTGGATCATGCCGCGCCTGAGTCCGAGTCCGACTCAATCCTGTCGGGACAGTCGGCGCCGGTCAGCTCGCACCAGCGGCATTCTGATTCACTAGGCACTCGGCGGGGCGGCATGTCCGAGGTCATCTTCCGCATGAACTCCGCCAGCCGCGAGACGAACGCATCGTCGATGCTGTCCGCGGAGATGCGCCTCTCGCTGCCATCCGCATACACGACCGCGCCCTCTAATCTTCTGCCCTTCCAGCGGCCACCCTGCGCCTTCGGCAGAAGATACATGTAGAGCTGAACCTGGACGATGTGTGATGCCGACTCCTGGCCGGTCTTCGCGTCGTAAATCACCGTCCTGCCGTCACGATGCACCGCGATCACATCCGGCTTGCCGCCGGTCACGGCACCGGAGCGGGCGCTCTCCACATTGAAAGAGTTCTGGCGCTCGATGAACAGCTCACAGCCGCGCTCTTCGAGTTCCTCGACAAGCTCGTTCATCAGGTCGGTGTGCTCCATATTCCACTTGGCGGAATTGAAATCGCTGGGCATTTTCTTGTAATTCTGGTGATTCGCCTTGAACCAGGCGGCGAAGAGACAGGACTTGTCGCCGGTCAGGTATCTGGGAATCCATGTGACATACATATACGGGCTGGTTCTCGGACGGGTCATAGGCTGCACCTCCTGGAGAAGAGTGGGGTTGGCGTTTCGTAGGGAGGTTATATTACCTGCTAATCCACATTAGCACACTCGTTCCACTCATGGAAGCAGGGCTGAAGCTCTCGGATGCGAAGACTACGGTGAAGCCGGCTCTTTCCGCTTCGTCCCACGTGGGATCGGCCGCCAGAACCCCGGCGACGGAGGCGACGCGGTCACGCGGACGACGACGACGGGCGAGAGCCGACCCGGCAATGTACACATCCGCTGGATGGGTCGAATGGGGTGCGGTCTCACACCGGTCGCGCCGGCAAGGTGGCATCTCATTCCGTGACTCTGTGCAAGAAGGTGGCGGGGTTAGCGTTTCGCAACCCGTATCGCGGCGTCCGAAGATGCGGCCGACCGCCGACTGGACTAACGCTTTCGTGAAAACGCTCTGTCCACGCCGAATACAACCGCTAGGGCCGCAACCGTGAGCCCGACCCAGACGGCGGGCACGGGCGCAGAGATTCGGAATGCCGCGGCCAGGTCAACGGCCGTCGGAACAACCTCTGCGGCCATAAGCCACAGGTACGCGACCGTGCCGCCCAATATGCAGGCTCCTCCTGCTATCTGTCGTCTGTTTAACTTCATGCTTTTCCTCCATGTCGTTTCTGTTCGACGCTGTGTATCTTCTGGACACGCTTCACCGGCGAACTGCGCATCCGCTCCTGATCGAATCAAGGAACTCACCCCCGAGTGATTCGACGAGATGGACTCTCACTTCCCTAGCGCAGCATCCGTATCTGCGAACGTCACCGTCAGGCAGAAGGACGTCGATGTGTCAATGTCCGGATCAATGCGATCGCAGCCCCCACACCACGACGGTTGCGCGGTGTCGCTCCCCGGGCAAGGGAATGCGGCGTTCACCCTATTTCGGGGCGAAACGGCACAGGCCTTCCGGTTCATCGTATGGACAACCGTTCCGACAGTACGGGCAGGCGTACTCGTCGGGGTCGCCCTTGTATTCCTCGGGACGTCCCTTGTATTCAGAGTCGGCCACTCCGCAGCATTTGCAGATGAAGCGTCCCTGGCACGGATAGCACAGCATTATCCACTCAGGATACTCACCGACCAGCTCCCGGACCTCCCCGCAGCCGTGGCACGGCTTGGACTTGACTCTCATCCTCCCTCTGATCTGCAACGTGAACCTCCTCAACCTGGTCTCTGATTTCTATTGCCGATGTACGCAATGCCTGAAGCGTCGGACACCGGCGCGTCCGGCAAGGCTCTCGGGCTGTGCGACTCGATGCTACTGAGTTCTTTCGCACTCCGTTTCCCCCGGCCGTCAGTCCCGAAACGACTTTCCCTTCATAAAGACCCAGGTATGGCGCTCCGGAAGGCTGAACACCGCATCGGCGAGAACTTCAGCGCTGCCGGTTATTGGCGGCGGCATAACGCGCCTGGGGCGAGTCCTCTTCCTTTTGGTGATCTGCGGTCGTCGTTGTCCGTTGAGGTTGGAATTCATAGCAAACGCCTCTGAGCACTCCATGTTTGTGGATTACGCCGGTAGAACTCCCAGGCCTCGTGGATCCTCATTGCGAGGTTCCACCCGGTCTTGTTGGTGACGGGCAGAACGTCGCGGATGTCGACGGCATCCGGGTTGGATAGGGCTGAGCAGATATGAAAAGCTTGGACCCAGACCGACGGCGGCAGCTTCGAGGACCGCATCACGCTGTGCGATGAGACGCTGAACTGAGTCCGGCAGCTGCGACACCTGTACGGCATCGGCTTGCTGTCGGGTGGGCGGGCGATGTTGTCGGAGTCGCACTTGGGACAGCGAACGCCATTCGGCCATCTCTGTGCGATGAGCCAGGCTTCAGCTAACTCCTCGTTCTCGTAGCGCCGAAGCAAATTTAGCAGTGCCTGATCTATCGAAGTGAGGTTTTGGTGTTCGGCGGCGGGCTGAGGTGGTTCGTGCAGGTCTTCAGCAGAAGATAAATTCGTACGCATGAAGGATGCCCCCTTGCGGCAGAGATGTCGGCTGCTCTCACCACAAGATCACCTAACCTCAGCGAGCTACAAGAGGGCGCAATGCGCCGCTCTCCCTGCCTTTGCTCGCCTGCAAAGCAATAAGGTCGATTCTCGTGGTGAGAGATTATGTTGTCATTTTAATGCATAGACAAAGATAGTCAAGACATTCGGCATCAAACGACGTCTGGACTACAGCGGACACCGGGATATGCAACCTGACACGCCTAGCGCTGAAGCCGGGTGTCAACTTGCGGGAATCATTCGCGGAACTTGAGCGAATGCAACGCTGCGGGAGCCCGATGCACCCCGCCGGCGTGCCCGTCTACTCTCGTCGCGCATGCGGACTATCAGAGAACCCCTGAGGCTGTGTCCACGTCTGTATTCGCCTCGCTCGGGTTATCAAGCCGAAGGATGAACGGCAGGACGGGGCGATACCCCCTCGACTGCTGAGCTATGGACCGGTGGAAACGAGCGGCGAAGGGCTTTAGCTGGACGAAGTTCGAGCGCCACGTCTGACTCAGTGGGGAATAGGAATGGGCGACATTCGATATTGACCGCGTGATACCCTGCGGTACACGATCGGTCCCATCTTCGTAAAGCGTTTACGTAAACACGGAAGGCAAACACTGAGCGTAAACATTTCAGTTACTCTCAGCTAAAAGACGCCCTATCAATGACTACTCAAGTCAAGATTGTGCCGCATGGATGGTCATTTTCAAGAGGTTCAACTCTCATCGTTGAACCGGGTGTGTTTCCGTCGAATTTTAGTCTAAATTCGTTAAATCGAGTTATTTGTGAGACTGGGGCGATTTTACCCTAAAAACGCACGATTACTACTGAGGGTAGGGTACTATATAGAGGGATTGAAACAGAGAGAAAACGTAACAACTCAATAGGCCATTTATCCCACACTAGACTGCTTCCCCAACCGACAATCAAACCTCAAAACCACGAAAAACCACCGACCAAAAAAAAGTATATCGAATTTCACGGTTTTTCAGCCTCAATCCCCACACACCCTCCTCAAACCCCTCCACGCCGAATTGCCCGTAACCAAGCCCATCCACAAAGCCCAAATCTCGTACATTCGCCGTCTCACTTTTATCACGCCAGTCTCAATAAGAAATCCCACCGCATTCTACTCGATTTCCACCCATTTCGCAGCGTTTATCAGTCTCTCTTTATCTCCTTCTCCCATTCGTCGCACATCACCCTCTCGTCCGGCAATCCCTCATTGCATACCCAACCCTCTCGCCTGCCATCATTCATCGCCTGTCAGACTCTGCACATTGTTTACGAAGCCTAATACACCATTAGATCGATTATCGTCGCTACTTCCCGAGACTCTATGAACACGTCCCATAAAACTCGAATCCAGTCCGATGTCTCGTCGTAGGATAGCACTTGGTCCGATACGCACTACCTGGTGGACCTTCGTCGAGGACGCATTGTGAACATCTATAGGACAGTTTCAAATTTTGTGGTGTGGGTCTCAGGTTGTTCACATCCACGACGAAGAATCTCTCCCGAAATGCCTGGCGGTCGCACCAAAAGGTCTAGGCAATCAATCCTTATCGGCCACATCCTGGGGGCAGGGTCACCCGACAAGAATCCTGCTACCCACCAGTGCCGGGCCGCCTTTTGCAGCGCGAGCGCTTGCCGTATCTGAAAACCTGTCGGTTCATGACGGCACCACCATGACGCTTGTTTGTTCAGCGCACGACAGGCAACATAGGATACCACTGCCATCAAGGTTTGACAGATACGCTATAAGCGCTCGCCGGATACATTAACTACAAGAAGGAAGAAAAGCGAGGTGCTTATCAGCACAATCGCAATCGCAACCCTCAACAACGCCAGGAAGTCACAGCCCACTAAGACCGTTGTACTACATACCACGCACCACTCGTTGCCCTGCCCGGGTTGCGGCGACCCGCGTCCAGACCTCGCCTGTTGCAAGGATGAATTTGAGTTGCGACGGACTCGGGACTGGATGGTCAGCCATTAGTCAGACCGCTGGACTGCATCCAGCGTCACGAACAACAAAATCCCCGCCACTTAGGTGACGGGGATCTCTTATTCACGGAGGGATGGCTGAGTGGTCAAAAGCACTGCACTGCAAATCCGGCGGGCGTAATGCCCTGCGGGTTCGAATCCCGCTCCCTCCGCAACTCACTGTACCACAACCGAAAGAGACAACCACAACCTACAACACCTACCACCACATGGAGGTCTCAGTTGGCAAGGAAAATCACGGCGGCGTTCATAGTAATAGGCATCGGCGCGGTCATGGGCCCTGGACTCGACTACATCGTCGATAACCAACGGAGCGAGACGACAAATCAAGTCGATGTTCACCCCTCATTCCCAGCGTGGTAAACGTGGGCATCGACACCTCAAGGGTCGTGAGCGACCTGAACAGGTAAACCCATGTAACCCCCACAAGGCATCCCACCTGCGGCGGCTTTCTTATTTCCAAAACTGATCTGCGCGCGAGCGCCTAATCATCTGGATTTATAGTCAGCGAGAAAGAGAACATCGAAGTTTCGGATCCACTCACCATAGCACTCAGACGGAACCTCCTGATGTGCGAGGCTCTCCTGATCCACACACACGAAATGACCACGCCGGACTACGAAGTGGAGTGGGAGAAAATACGGAAAAAGGAAGCTCTTGAGAGCAGGGTCGTTGAGATAATGTCTCTCGACGAGCGCCTCGGCGCATACCGAAATACCAAGAAGGATGACAAAAAGCGCGGCTCACTGCTCAGCAGAATCCCTATACTGAACATCTTCTTCAAAGCGCCTGAAGCCCCCGCGGACGACGTGTCGGAAATTGTCGATGACATCGCTCAGATAAAAGCTCAAACAAACACAGGGGAGTCGACTGAAGAGGCCAAGAACGCTGCAGAAAATACTGCTGCAAATGCCGCCGAAAACGGCGACGACAATGCCGCTCAAGACGCCTCAGAGCAGCCGGAGCAGGAGGATTCGGAGCAGTCCGCACAACCCGATGAACGGAGCGACCAGGACGGCAATTCCCGAAAAGACGATTAACGACTGGCGCAAAATCTCATAATTTCCCAAAATTAGTGAGTGAGAAACACCGAAGAGTCACGATCTACCAAGCTTGTTTTCGGGTTTCTTGCTCTTGATTTTCAGCAACTTAAAATTGCCCTGCACCGCATAACACCCGTAACCAAAGCAATCCCCACTGTCACGATGTGCGAATTTGTAAAAAGTATATCGTTTTCCACGCATAATGCAGGCACTCTCACCCGATTGACTCCCCGAAGCGAGCCATATCAAGACAGATCATCCCCGAAATCCGCCCCTGAAGGCCCTATTTTCTGAAATTGACCCTCGAATTTTGTAAATTACTCTCCGGACGCGGCCACCCTGCGTTCTCCTCGAACACCCACCGGAGAGGCCAACCGCCATGCCCGCGAGAGTGCCCAGACCGCCTCTGGGAAATTCGTTAAATGACCCTAAATGTACCGAACCGTTATTGCAAATCGAAAAAAGCCCTAAACTACCGAGCTGCCACTATGGACAGAACCCCGAATCGGACTTAGAATAGTTTTAAGAGGAGGGGTACAGACACTCCCCACGGAGCGCAATCACAAGCTCCAAAGCCCTCCACTTCACCAAACTTGTTCTTCTTTTCGGTTCACACCACCTGCCCACAAGGCGATTTATATCTCTTGTCATGCAAAGGTGTGTAGGCTAAAGCCTAGTTGCAACGACGCGACAAACACGAAGATACCGCACGATGTTTCGTTGACTAAAAATCTACGAGATGTATGTGCGGATATTTGTGTGTCAAGTTTTAGTGCATCCGGAGAGTAGATAAAGCCAAGCCCGCGCAGTCCCTTCCCCCTAAACAACTTTGGGTCAGCGCGGGTTTTTCATCTATTCATCTATATATATGTAGCACATCACGTCCATGTTCTTTACTTCGAAATTGTAGGCCACTCGTAATCAAATCCCGTAGCGCAATTTCTTCAACCTTCTTAAAATTATATCAAGCCAAAAGGCAGAAAGGACCTAAAATAGTAGAGTCCCAGGATGTGGTGTAAGAGAGGAGGTCGACTGGAAGAAGTGGAGCCACCGCGTCATCCTTTTATGAAGTAGAAAAATGATACAAGGAGGACGACGATGGCAAGGGATAGTATGGACATTAGGCTGAAATCTGCCAAAATCCGAAGCACGGTTAAATTTCACTCGCGGTTACACCTAGGACAGATCGCTGTCAGGTTCTGGTAACCTGCGTCTTTTATTCTGGTTGACCGGTTCACGGTCTCTCCTCCCTCTCTCCTTTTCCAATAATTGGTGTTGTAGTAATGGGCCACTAGAGTGTCAGGCTGCCTGGGTGGCCCTCGATTACTCTTCTGTTCACAGCCTCAACCATTCCAAGTTAGCAGACGCTCTATGGCAGATCTTCAAGCACATCGAGAATCTCCCGGGCGCAGTACACGCGATTACGCCGCTCACCCGCGGTTAGTGACACCGCGCCCAGCGCCTCAAGCCGTTTGACTGCTCTCTGGGCCGTCGTGTACGCGACTTCCAGCCTTTCGGCCAGCGCCCCGACCGTCCAGAACGGGTTCTCAGAGAACAGGTCAAGCGCCCTCTCCGGTACCCGCGAGCGCTCACGGACAAGATCCAGCTTCCAGCCTGACAGCAGGCGCTCTATGCGCCGTATCCTGCCGATGGCATCATCAGCCTGAGCGACCACGCCTATCAGGAAATAGTCCAGCCACCATTGCCATTCGCCGCGTTCTGTGATGCCCAGCAGCCGTGCGTAATACTCAGGCCGCGTGCGCTCGAAGTACGCGCTCAGGTGCAGAAACAGAGACGGCAGAGGCAGACCTCGTTGCGCGAGCAGCAATGTAATCAGCAGGCGCCCGACGCGCCCGTTGCCGTCAACGAACGGGTGGATGGCCTCAAACTGCGAGTGGACAAGCGCAGCCTGCACCAGTGGCGGCAATGACTCATCATGCAGATACCGCTCCAGGTCGGCAAGGCAGCCCGCCAACTCAGAGGGCGGTGGCGGCACATAGATGGCGTTTTTGAGGGTGCTGCCGGGGCCGCCAATCCAGTTCTGCGCGCGCCGGAACTCCCCGGGCCTTGCGCTGTCGCCGCGGACACCTCGCATCAGGCGTTCGTGCAGCTCGCACATAAAGCGCAGCGAAAGCGGCAGACTGTCCAGGCGACGCAGCCCGTACTCCAGCGCAGTGACGTAGTTGCCCACCTCGTGCAGGTCGGCGGGGCTTCGGTCCACCACAGCTCCGGCCTCTGTGGCCAGCAGCTCCCGCAGGCTCATCTGCGTTCCCTCTATCCGGCTGGAATGCACGGCTTCCTTGCGGGTAAACGGCCTGACCAGCAGATTCGGGTTAGACAGATGCCGCCCCTCGCCTTCAAGCCTTCCTATGGCCCGGTCGGCGGCGGAGAGATTCCGGATAAGGGTTTCGTCCCAGGGGATTGAGGGTGGCAGAGGGAAAGGCACGTAGGCGCGGTAACCGCCCGTTGCTGTTACGATCTGTCCGTGGGAGCGTCTGCTGAGACCGGGTGAAGCCATCGCGAGTAAGTCCTTATCGGCGTTGTAGAAAATATGCGACACCCTCATTATCAATTATACTGGTAACCGAAAACAAGAGCGGCAGCGCCATCCTCTATCGTGCAGGTCGGCGTGAAGCGGAGAGTTCCATCATGAGAGACGACGGGAAAGAGACGCGATGCTCGTAGTCGCTGACGTGAACATATCGCAGGATGAGGTCGATTTCCTGAGAGGGATCGAGGCAGTGGAGCGTGTCGTATATGTTGCCCAGGACCTTCGCAGGAGTATGCCGGACTCCGAGATAGTCGAGTACACTCTTGAAACGATGCGCTCATCGTTACACGCGACAAGGGGTTCAATTACAACCCGAAGAAGTGGAAGCAGGACCATCCTTCGGTGTTCATCGTCCGGCACAAGAACCGGCTGGTGAAGGAAGCCGGTCGCCAGGTGAAACATGCGATGGACGTCTTTGGTTATCACGCCGCACGCGGCGAGACCGTCGCCGGAGTTCTACGCAGGGGCAAGTTTCGGTTCATGGTGGTTCCAAAGTGGAGGTAATCGGACTCCATAACATATAAGGCCCTGCCAATGCGCCCGCAGGCCGCGCTCCGTGTCCATTCCAGTCGTGAGAGGTACGTGGCACATCCGGCCCAAAAAATAGAGGCTCTACGGCGATTTGGCGGCGACAGATTTTTGGAATCGACCCAAAAAAGAAGATTTTCGCGCGGGCCAGCGTGAAGTCGGCTCTAGCCAGAGAGTATGGAAGCCCAGTCAGGTCGCCGCGGTTGTACTCCCATTTCTTCTATGAGTACCCGGAGAATCGCGCTGAGAGAAACGTCTCCAGTCGGCAGGTGAGCGTCACGGACTTCAGGGCGGCCGACCTGTGCTGCCTGTTTGAGGTGCAGGTGGGGAGTTGTTACTGAACTGCTGCTACGAGGATGCCAGTGATACAGCAGGACTTCTCTTTCCTCGAAGTCGAGGATCGTGTAGTAGTATTCAACGACATCCACGTTCCAGAGCGCGCGTGGATGTCCAATTTCCTCAACACGGTAAAATTCTTGCAGCCTGAACAGAAACTCCGACGGACCGCCCAGAGCGACTGGGAATCCGTTGTTTAGGGTAAGGCGGTGAGGGTCGGGAGAAGCATAGTACCCGCCAGCTACATCAACAACGGCATCCGTCACGCAAGCCACCAACCTCTGGACGCTGCGCTTGTAAGCGTTAACAGCCAAGGCGGGGCTTCTGCCGTTCGTCAATCTTCCCAATGCCCAGGCAGCATCGATGCCAGAAAGACAACATCTCCGTGCCTTTCCTGGTCGCCATCGAACTGACCGGCTTTCCATGCCACTGTAAATTCATCAAGGCTCATGTCGAAGTAGTGGCGGGCGAGATTTTCCTTCATCTCGCGGTCCTCTTCCTCGGTTAGCATACGACCTTCTGGGAGTTCGTCGTCTATTGTCGCTGACGGATTGATGAGCATGACGTTTCCTTTTGCTTGCTACAGCTACCATTACAAGGATAGCACGTCGTGAATCGCGGCGGGTGCGGATCGTGGCGATTGTCCCGCCGGTCCACGTGAAATCGCGCAACCGGCTGCGCCGCAACAGAGATACTATGGCCGCGCTTGCCGAAACTGCCTCTAATCACAGCATCAGCGTCTCCGGATTGGGGTCAAGGTATTCGACTATCACATCGGCGGTACTGACGCCCTTCACTTCAGTGGCCGAGACGACTTCTTCAATCGAGTCGCCGATTGACACTACGCCATCCTTACCCATCGAAACCCATCTTTCAGGATGTTGCTCGATCAGCAACTCGCGTTCAGTCCTCAGTCTATTTACGGCTTTGCGGAAATCATTAGGGTCGTCCCGAAGCGATTCTGCGCCGCCCAAATGAGCGAGCAGTTCCTCAAAATAGTCTTCACCCGATCCATCAGACGACTTCGCGAGCATGGCGCGTTCCTCTCACTGGTTCCGGCTCTATCAGAATACCACGTCGGAAATCGCAATGAGTGGGAACCACGTTGATGTTGTCGCCGGTCCACGCAGAATCGGCGCAAACCGCTAGTCCAGCTTGCTTTTGCATGTATTCTGCAATGTGCTTTTCCGCAATCCGTCTAGATGAAATGTGCTAAAATGTCATCTAACAAAGACAAGTAAGAGAAATCACCTATGGCATTCCGATTCATTCATACCGCCGACTGGCAGATCGGCAAAGTTTTCCGCTTCGTTGATGGCGCGGAGATGGGCGGCCTCCAACTGGCAAGGCTGGATGCCATCACGCGCATCGGCGAACTCGCTGAGGAGCACGATGCGCGCCATGTACTGGTCGCGGGTGATGTTTACGACCACGCAACTCCCTCCCCCCGCACACGTAACCAGGTCATCGAGCGAATGCGGTCTCACGCCTCCGCGCAGTGGCATCTGTTGCCAGGGAATCATGATCCGTACCAACCCAATGGTCTCTGGGACCAGCTCCGAAGGCGTGAGCTGCCGGACAACGTCCACGCGTATACTGAACCGACCGGAGCGATCATCGAGCAGGACGCAGCCGTCCTGCTCCCGGCGCCTCTCAATCATCGTCGTACCCTCGACGACCCCACCGCATGGATGGACGATCATCTCAGCGAAGCCGGCTTGATCCGCATCGGACTCGCGCACGGCGCCGTCTACGGCTTCGATACCAATGAGGAGCAGAGGGCCAACCAAATTGATCCTACGCGGCCACAGCTCGCTCGTCTTGACTACCTGGCCCTGGGCGACTGGCACGGTGAGCTTCAGGTCAACAAGCGCTGCTGGTACAGCGGCACTCCGGAGACGGACTCGTTTCAGACGCGCGGCACGGGCACGGCCCTGCTGGTGGAAATCGACGGCCCGACCGAGCTGCCCCGGGTCACCCCGCTCTCCACAGGTCAATACCACTGGGAAACGCTTAGTGAGCGTCTGGAAGACCTGGAAGACGTAGATCTCCTTGACCACAAACTGCGGAACCTGAACGGCGACCTCAGCCACACACTGGTCGATCTGAGGCTCTCCGGGGCGCTCTCACTGGCTGACCTGCAGTTCTTTGAGGAGCGAATCGTCGAAGGAGCAGACGCGGCGTTGTATCATCTTCGCGTCGACCGCGAGCATCTGTTTCCTGAACCCACCGACGACGACCTGGACAATATTGACCCCGGTGGGATCGTCCGCGCCGCCGCGGACAAGCTTAGAGCTACCGCCGAGGCAGGCGGTAGCGACGCCGACCTCGCTCGTGCCGCTCTTCACCGGCTCTACATCGAACACAAGAAGCTTGAATCGGGGTTGAGATGAACCTTCGCAAGCTCTCTGTCAACCAGTTCAAACGTTTTACGCAGCCGACCACGTTGGAGAAGCTCTGCGACGGCCTCAATCTTGTCGTCGGGCCGAACGAACTAGGCAAATCTACTCTGCTGGACGCGCTTCGAGCGGTGCTGTTTGAACGCTACAGCTCAAAGGCGCGTCCGATCATTGCACCGCAAAATGACCGCAGCGGCGCGGCGCCGGTCGTGGAGCTGGTCTTTGAAGTCAACGGCGCTGAGTACACGCTGACCAAGCGCTTCGTCAAGAGCCCCCAGGCGCGGCTGCAATGCCCCGATGGAACACTGCTCGAGGCGGACGCTGCCGAAGACAGGCTGCGCAGCCTTCTGGGTTTCGCCGAGGCAGGCAGCCGGGGCGCGACCTCTGAATCACTTGGAATGTGGGGCGTGCTCTGGGTGCAGCAGGGACAGTCATTTGGCAGACCGGACCTGCCCGATTCGGCACTGGCGAGTCTTAGCGCGGGGCTGGAATCGGAAGTCGGCATGGTTCTCGGAGGCCGGCGTGGAAGAGAGCTGCCGCAGATCATCGAGCAGAGACGGGACGAGCTGGTTACGGCGGTGCGGCGTCAACCACGCGGCGAATACAAGGACACGCTTGATGATGTCAGTCGGTTAGAACAACTTCTCGGCGAGCGGCAACAGCAACAGCAGGAGATATCAGAAACGCTCGAGCAGTTGGCGGCAGCGGAAGCACGGCTCACGAGGCTGGAGGACGGCACTCAAGATCAAATCGATCAGGAAGAGTTGACTCAGGCTCAGGAACAGCTTGGCGAAGTGATGCGACACGACTTGCAGCTCGAGGCGGCTCGCAGCGAACTGCAGAACCGGCAGGGACAACTGGAGCAAGCCCAACGCGTCAAATCCGAGCGCACATCCCGGCGTGAAGAGCTCAAGACCGATCAGGAACACTTGCGCCAGGAGACCGAGCGCTTAGGGGAACTGCAACAACGCGAGCGAAAAGCGTTGGCCGAATTAGGCGAGCTTCGCCAGGCTGCGACCAACGCCGAAGCAACCGCTGAATCAGCGATGCAGTCAGAGATGAGCTTGCGCGGTATCCTCGACCGTATCTCCCGTTCTGCAGAGTTGAGCGACCTGCTCCGCCGCCAGAGCGATGTAGAAGCCGCGCAGGAACGACTAGCAGATGCACAGAGTCAGGCCGAGCAGATTCAGGTCACAGACGAGTCCCTTCAACGCATCCGCCAGGCCGCCGAAATTGCCGACAAGGCAAATGCCCAGCTCCGAGTTGCGGCGACTCGCATCAGCTTCGAAATCCCCGGCGACCGTCTTGCCGGTTTTGAGGCCGACGGCGCTCCGCTGACAGATCCGCCCGCGACGATTGAGTCGGTCGAAGCGGTCGCGATCACCATCCCCGAGCGAGGACGGATTCTCATCGAGCCGGCAGTCGCCGACCGCGACCAACTACTACGCGCTGAGCGGGAAGCCAGGGCAGAACTCCACGCCGCACTAAGCGAAGTCGGTGCGCAATCGCTCGCAGACGCTCAGGTCCTGCGTGACCAGCGGCGCGATCTCGAGGTCGCCGCAAGCGCGTTATGGGAGGAGCTGGAGCGGCTCGCACCGCCCAGCGGCGAACTGACGCTGCAGTCACGAATCGATGAGCTTCGCCAGTTACTGGTGGCAATCCCCCCGGAAGGAGAGATGGACCAGCTTCCGAAGAGGGCCCATGCGGAGGCTGCCCTGCAATCGGCTCAGGCGGAACTCCGGAAGACGAGAGACGAGGAACGGATCACTCGCGAGGCTGTGGATGGTAGGGCCCAAGTCGTCGCAGACCTCAGCTTGGAAGTGCGCACATCGCAACTCATCGTGAATAACCAGACAGAGTTGGGAAAAAAACGCCAAGACAGGCTGAGGATAGATGCCGAAGCCGTGTCCGATCAGCAACTCGCCGCTGCGTCGGACGCCGCGGCACTGGCAGTGACGGAACAGCAACAGACTGTCTCCGATCTGGAGAAGGAGTGGTCCGTCAGCGCCAGGAAGCAGCTGGAAGCTCGAATCTCACGGCTGAAGTTGGCGATTGAACAGCGGGGGAAATTACGAGTCGACTCGAGAATCGAGATCGGCCGTCTGCGTGAACGCATTATAATCCACGACAGCGCCGGTATTGACGAAGCCATCGAACATACGCAACACGAACTCGAACAAGCGAAACGTCAGCGCGATCGTATTGACCGCGAACTCGATGTCCTCGATCTCCTGGCCCAAACGCTTCGCGCCGCTGAGAGCGAAGCCAGAGAGCGCTATCTCGCCCCTGTCGTCGATCGCGTCCATCCCTACCTGCAGATGCTCTTCCCCAACGCCGAAATCGGCATGGACGAAGACCTGAACATCACCGGTATGTCCCGCCGTGCGGGCTACGAGGAGAGCTTCGATCATCTGAGCATGGGCACTCAAGAACAGATTGCCGTCCTAGTGCGCCTAGCTTTCGCCGAAATGCTGGTGGACCAGGGCGCACCCGTCGCCGTTATCCTGGACGACGCGCTCGTGTTCTCCGACGACCAGCGGATGCGGCTGATGTTCGACATCCTCTCGCACGCCGCACAGCGCGTGCAGATCGTGGTCTTCACCTGCCGCGAGCAACTCTTCGAAGGACTGGGCGCCCACCAGCTGCAGCTCGCCTCGGCCGATCCCGAGTCCCTCCGCTCAGCCTAGAGACTGGCACACTAGCTGCGAAGTTGCCGCTGCGCTGTCGAGTCACACTTCCTGCCCAACAACACCAGCCACGTCGTGAAGGTCCAGATGTTAATGCCACTTTGGGCTTGAGAGGCGTGGGGAAGGGCACGAACGGGGCGGGGCGTCGTGGCGAATCCGGAGCCCAATTGCGGTTAGTGAGGGTTTGGTGGTCAAACGAATCGAGTCGAGGACCACTAGCTTGAAGAGTCGCCAAATACATGCAATGGCCCCGGAACAGACGATCGGAAAGAAGATAGCAGACAAGCCGGACGCCTCTGGCTATGAGAAGTTGGTGGAACGACCGACAAGGAGCAGCCTATCAAAGTACTGGACTGCACGGTCACGAAAAATCGAGGGTTCCTGGAACTGACTTGCTTCCAATCGACATATCGAAAATGACCGAATCCGGAATTGTCGCGCCTTACTACTCGTTTCACCATTCCTTCTGTTCAGAGTAGGTTGAGGCAGGACTCACGACGCTGTATACACAGCGGATCAAAATCATATGAGCGCATACGCCATTCTGATAGCAACCACTTATCGAAGGAAGTCGTCCAGTATAGCAACAGGCAAATCCTGGACGCGACGAAAATCACGGTCATTCGTGATGAAGAGTGTGCAGCCGGCTCGCAAGGCGGCAGCCGCGTGTAGTGCGTCGGGTGTCTTCAAACCTGTGTCGGCGCGCAAGTGTGCTGCCTCTTCCCACAGTGTCTGTGTGGTGGGAATTAACGTCACTTCCATTGAGCCAAACAGTGAGCGAAACACGCCCTCGATGACTGCGTCTTTCTCTCGAAACGGCTTGACGAGAGTCTCCAACACGACGAGATCGCTGCTAACGATTGTGAACTGTCCGACCCGAGCCTGCCGCCACATCGGCTCAAGCAAGGTACGATAAGGCTCGACGCGTTCAGCGCTGTATATGAAACCACTGGAGTCGAGATATACGGGACCCGAGGCAGGTAGTATCAGCTGCTCCACGACGCCCTTTCGTCATTGAGATATGACTCGACGTCCGCGGGAGTCTTGAATAGGCGCTGTCCCGGCGCTTCTTCGAGAATATCAACTGCCGACCGCTGCGGCATCTCAGACGGATGGCGCACGGTCACATCAACGGCTTCACCCACAGGCAACTCCGGATCCACGATCTCGATCCTGCCTCCAGCCAGCACTTTGGTTTTCAAGTGCAATACTTTCTGCATCATTGTCGTCTCTCTTGTCGGCGTTTCCGAGTTAGCAGTCCACCCTGACCGAATCTCATAAGTAACATTATAAATGATATGACCTCACAACGCTGCAGAGCACGCAAAGAAAGGACGGCTCGGAGGACTCCCAAGTTCGCATACAAGCAGAAGGCGCTTGATGGAAAGCCAAGATTGGCCAATTTCACCGAAGAGATCAGGCCGTGCCGTAAAATCTAGCTATCGCCCCGCGCCCAGCCTGCTCGGCACGAGTGTACCTAGCGGGCATTGTAGGAGACTGCCATCTTCCCGCAGTCATCAACGCAGGCAACTCAGTTCCTGTGCGCGCCAGATCCTGCGCCATTCCCACGCGGGCTGAATGTCCGGTAAATCCGTCGCCCAGACCCGCGGCCGCGGCGGCACTCGAAACCCGGCGCGCGATCTGCTCATCGGACAGCCCAAAGAGTGACTCATCGACATTCGCCTCAGCCGGCCTAATAGCCCTCAGCGCTTCCATCGTCGGAGCAGACACGAAGAGCACCGCACCCTCCCCTTCTGGATCGGTCTTCGATCGGACGACTGTCAGCCTGCCTGTTCCGTCGCTTTCCTCCACAAGGTCGCCCCAGGTCAGGCCCTCCGTTTCTGAGCCCTGCCGGCAACCCTGGTTATTCCCCGCATTGTGGCTCGGACACCCTCGTCCTCAGCGGGGTTGGGAAGATTCGCCTGGCGATGGGCGGCACCCACAGCGGCCAGTCCCATGCGGATAGTGCCGGGCTTTCGACCATCAGCGGCCCGCTGGGTGATCCAGTCGGCCAGATGCACTGGGTCGACTGGGAAGACAGGATAGCCGTTGTCATCGGCGAATATCTCCCACTTCTTCCACTGGGCTCTGTAATTGAGGCGGGTGGTCGGAGCGAGCGACTGTTCCAGGGCCTCTGTGATGCGACGCCTTGCATTCTCCGAGACTTGTGCCGGAGGGTCCGTGGTGTGCTGATCTTGGGGGCCGACGCGTTGAAGCATTTCCCGAAAAACACCTAAATGCATTATTAATGAAATTATGGGGCGCTTCCTGAGCTGAAACTCATACACGATTGACCCACCAGATACACCAACGCGACCGCCGCGCTTTGAATATGACGGCCGAGTGACACAGATCTTGGCGCTAGTATTCGAATTTCAGCGTCCCACAGCAGTCGGACGGTCTGTCAGCTCTCGATTCGTCCACGCCCGAACATGCCGTGTCACAGTATGCCAGCTTCTTGCAATTCACCCTTGAGCCCGTCCATTGCGATCTGCCCACGAAATACGTACATGTGCATTTTCCTCGCCGGGTCAATAAAACTCTCAGTTTCGAAAGAATCAGACGACCCGGAGGGATGTCTGATAAAAAGAGATTGTCGCCGTATGCTACGATACGCAACGTGCCCTATAACGCATGCTCTATAAAGTAAGACTCTACGGTGGCGCGTTGTTGACGGGCTAAGGCCGGATCGTGTTAAGTGCTAACGTCTCAACCTACCAAACGGGAAGTAAGTGTGTTGTGCGCTAACGCCCTAGAAGACCGACAATGGCTCGCAGGTGTCGTGGGCAAGGTACACCGTTCTCAGACGCCGGATGAACTGTGTTTTGCGCTAACGCCATCGGTGACTGGCACCATATCCGAGCATGTTTTGCGCTAACATCTGTGCTCAGCCCCGTCGAAGAGACCCTGTTTTGCGCTAACACATCGACTCCCCAGCCCTGTTTCAAGCGTGTTTTGCGCTAACGCGCCCGATTCTCAGACGCCAGGCACACCGTGTTTTGCGCTAACGCCATCGGTGACGGGCATCAGATCCGAGCATGTTTTGCGCTAACATCTGTGCTCAGCCCCGTCGAAGAGACCCTGTTTTGCGCTAACGCCTCCATTCCCTAGCCCTATTACTGGCGTGTTTTACACTAACGCTCCCGATTCTCGGACGCCGGACGCACCGTGTTTTGCGCTAACGCCATCCGTGATTGAAACCAGGCTGGAACATGTTTTGCGCTAACATCCTCCACTTTCGGTTCCCAGGCAATCGTATTGTCGGCAGACAAAATTGTCTAATGTGACCAGCGAAACGCATGTTATGGGCTAACGCTGGACCGCAATGACCCGACGGAGTCCCACGTGTTATGCAATAACGATCTACGTGTATTTCGCTAACCAGAGGGAAATGAGCACTAACGTATAATTGGTTTGTGCTAACGGAGTTAGGCGCTGCAGCAGTCTAATACGGCAGAAATAAATCCTCCCATAACCCCATATAACCATAAAGAAGAGACGGGCCAATGCATGTTGCCCGTCCCTTCTAATATATCTCTTCGTCAACGTGTTACCCGCTAACGCCGACCAATGCTTCAATTGTCGCTCGTTCGTAACTGTAGTGAACGCCCCAGCCCGCCGGTGGCAGAATTCGCCAACCTTCCAGGCCGTCCTGTGTGTACTGGTCCTCTTCGATGATGCAGTACCCAGCTTCCTGCATTCCCTGGAGTGCCTGTCTGGCGTTATACAACCTCTGGCGATGTGCACTCTTTGAAGCGCTGGACGGCAGGTCGTCGGGGAAGCATAGCCTGACTATGTCATCATTGGAAAGCACGGGGTAACAGTCAGCGCGTGGATTGCGCTCGTATTGCAAATTGCCGGAATCGTCTAGAATTGGCACCGCTCTGGGATGATTATTAAGTTCGCTGGGCTTGCCGTTCCGTTCGAGTAACGCTTTCCCGTCGCTGTCGATCATAAAGCCACGCGGATCGCGCTTCACCACCGGTCGCATATGTTGCTCGAACGTGCCTTTTCGGGAACCGTATTTGTCCCATAGGTAAGCGAGCCCGAGCTCGGCCCTGTATTCAAGTGCTGACTTCACGCCGAGCGCGCGCAAGGACGGCTTGTGGACCAGTGCCCCCGAACTGGAGCTCTCGGGAGGGTGCACGTCTACAATGATCACATCATCCAGGCCAGCATCGTTTGGCAGCAGTCCCCTGAATGAAACCGCGCGGTACAGAGTACGGCCCTTTCCGTACGGAATTTCGATACGCAGCTGGTCCGCCTGGAACATTGCCAGCTGCAAGCGGGGAAGGGCGTCCCTGCGGCTAGGCCATCCGTTGGGCCACAGCCAGTCGCGTAGCTCGCGGAGCGTCAGGGTCAAAGTGTTAGCTCCAAAGACCCTGCGTTGCTGCGGTACAGCAAGCATCATCTCAACCCAGAGCCTAAGCGACAAGGGCGCGCCTCGCCCTTGCTTCAGGCTTTTGCCTCCGGCCGAGTCGTACATGTACAGTGGTAGTGCCGGCACGAGTGCCGATCGGGGAGCGGGGGCGAAGCCCGTCAGGTAGGCTAGAGTCTCGCTCTCGTAGCCCAGTGCCGGCTGAGTATCGAGCTTCCAGAGGTGCGCCAAATTGGGCGGTGGTTCCTTTATTGTGCCGAGCGGCAGTACGGACTGGGGCATGATGCCTGTTTCGCGCCGGTCGATGTCAGTAAGGCGACGCCAAGCTTCAATCAGTGGAGCGGCAGGGTGAGCCATGCAGCCCATGTTGACGAGGGCCAATCGGTTTTCTGCCCAGTGGAAGGTGGTGAAGTCGAGCCAGTGACCGATGTATGTAAACTGTCGATCGGCCATCAATTCTGCAAATATGTGTTCTGCTAGGAGGCCGCTACCCTCTTCGATGTCGTCATCCTCGCCAGGAGTCACCACGGCTAGCATCTTGCTGAACAGTTCCTGAGATTCCTGACGGGCCTCATTCATGTAAGCCCTGCCGAAGTCATTCGCGATGTCGTTCATCGTCGGCGTCGGGCGTCCGTCATCAGGTGACAGGCCTTCCCAAGTGGAGTCTATGATGTCTCGGTGGTTGTTCAGTTCAACGGAAGCATAGATAAGCATCTGCTGCATCTTCAGCTCCTCCAGTCGGGACTGTTTTTGCCCAGCCCGTTCATCGACTCATACCAGACTCCGGCCTGAGCGCGTTTGTTATGCTGGTAGGCGAGCCATACGGGCGTTACGATCCGTGAATAGTTTGACTTGAAGAGTGACAGGTTGGTTGCGTACTTGCCGGTATTTTCCCCATTACCTTGCTGGTGCTCCATTGCCCAAACCACTCTGCATCCGTTGACCCACTGGGTAGATCCACTGAATGCCGCTCCAGACTTCGGGGTGTGTCCAATAAGCAGTATCGCACATCCAGTCTGGGCTGCAAACCCGTCCAACGTGTCATGGAATGCCGACACCTCAGACCGGTCGTTTTCGTTGCCGGTGAAGGCTCTGCTGACGTTGTCTATGACCAGCAAGCTGGCATCTCCGCAGTGATGAGAAAGCAGTCGGTCCAGGACACCGGAAGCCCTGCCATCAATCCACAGACCCCCCAATCCCTTGAGCTGTAGGACCTGAAGCTGCTCATCGTCTTCGGCTCTTCTGTAGTCGTGTATGGCATTCCAACGTCGATGCAATTCATCCGCCCCGTCCTCGTATGTCGCATAAACCGTGCGACCTTTTACACCGCTCATTGTCACCGACTCAGTTTCACCAAGGAAGTCCGTACCGGTCGCGACGGCGTAGCAGAGTTGAAGTGCCAGGAGGCTCTTTCCCGTACCACCTGCTCCTGCCAGAAGAGCGAGTTCTCCTGCAGGCAGCCACTGGTAGACAAGCCAACTGCGTGGCGTTATCTCATCGTGGCGGATTACGGCGGGCAGCGGTAGCAGTGCCTCGTAGCGATTGAGAACATCGGCAATCGACTGCCTGTCCTCAATGTCCAATCCAATCAGGGGCTCTGCCTCTCGGGTGCCTGCCCTATTCAGCGCCCTGGCTGACTTGATCCAGTCGGCGACCACATGGGCGTTGGCCGGAGTTATAGTACCCAGTTGAAAGGCCTGAGAGATACGCCCCATCTCGGTAGCCAGATCCGAAGCCTTTACACCGTTTACGTCCAGGTCCCTAAGTGTCATCAGGCGACTCCTGCATGGATAATGTCAAAGCTAGACGCAACGCTTCATATTCGTCATAGCCGTCCCTAACGAGATCAGAAGCGTGTTGTTCGGTCGCTTCTGTTATTGGATAGACGAAGGGTGCTCCTGCGGCGGATTCTGCGGCGTCTTTTGACTGAACGAACTTGAAGGACCGTACTCTGCCCGCAAGACCCATTGCGGTAAGTGTGTCCAGGAGTATTTTGCCCCACCGCTCCCCTGCCTCATCGTTGTCCGCGAACAAGTCTATCATGTTGTAGTTCGCCAGCGCGGGGGCCACACGCTTGGCCTTGCCCGCACCGAGAAGTACCACAGATGTCTGGGGGAATCGCGACGCGATAGCAAGGCCGTCGGCGACCCCTTCACAAATGGCAATTCCCATTGCGAGTTCAGGTCTGGCTTCGCCAATCATCAGGACAGCGTCATTCATAGTGCCGCCGGGTATTGCCAACGACCTTTTCCTCAGTCCGCCGACCTCCTTTGGTCTGTCAACGGACGCATTGCCTTGTGAGTCAATCGCGATGAGTTGTAGCCCTTTCGGCGCTGGATGGTCAGGGTGCGCTCGTTGCCAATCAGCGATTGGTGCAACTGGCGCCACGACCGATCCGGCTCCCATGTGTTGCCCTTTGAATAATGAAGCCGACTCCGGCAGCCACAGCAGCGTGTGGCGAATGCCCCGCTGCGTCATTCTGCGGGGGAATGGAACATCGGCTCTCCATAGATTGCGCTGCTCGGCCCAGAGCCTTACTGGGTGTTCAGGATCCATGGGGATTTCACGAGCCTGTCGGATGACGTTATTGACATGCTGTCTCCGCTGAGAATTGGCTGTATTTTTTTTGGCCGCCGCCGAGCGAGTGTTACTGGGCGGCGCACTTTTCGTGTTCCGACTTCGAATTGCTCTGGTCGAACGTTGTGACCTGTCACGATCTGGCAGAAAGCCCTGCTGACGCAACCATTCCGCTGCTCCAGTCCTGTCGCACCGTTCTTCACGCATGACGAGTGCGATGACACCACCACCGTCGCCTGTCTCGAAGTCGTTCCAAGTGCCAGTTTCGAGTTTGAGTCTGAAGGAGCCGCGGCGTCCCCAACGCCACTCCCTACTCGAACGGCTTGACGGGTCACCGAGAAGGCGAACACAGACTTCCGGCGCGAGGACAGTCCAATCGGCATCGGAAACTGTTCGGGACAGCATCTTAATCTCCCGAATTGCCGCGCATCTGATCAACTGCTACAACGACCAGAATTAGCGCCCTTTTACGAACCAGTGCATCGCCGCAGAGAATGCGGCGACTCTCCACTGCGTCATTATACAATCTGCGGACGGCGGTCGCATGGCCTCCCTAACTCACAGGATTGCTATCGGCGTTAATGAGACTATTCCGCTGGGCATAAGGTACGCGCCCGCGGTCGATGCTACGGAAGATGTAGTCTCAGTGAAAGGGTCCGCAGTCGAAAGCCATCCACCATCCAGAGCACAAGGTACATATAGATCATATGTGAACTTTGCTGCTTCGTGACCGCGAAGATTGCAGCTTAACGAAGGAGTGCCGAGCCGTGCCGGCGCATGTACGCATATGCGCCTCTGCGTGTGGCCGCATGCCCGTTCTCTGTTGGTGAGTGGGTTTGGCAGGGGCATTGCGAGTGCCTGACAGCTAGATGTCCAATCGGGAGTGGCGGAAAAGTGCAGTGCCGTGTATGAACGCCACAGTAGACCTAAGTGCTGTTGTATTCTGTTGGACTCTTGAATCACGGCAGTAAGGCGCATGGTCGCCAACCTGTACATGTGACATGACGCCGGTGCGACGATGTGCCGAGAATTACTACACCTATAGTCTACGTGCGGACACTTCCCTCGGACTATTAGTTCCAATATGGGTGTCGTGTACTCACGTACAAATGTAACTCCCTCCGAGCCGGCTAACGTTCAGTGTGATCGGTGCTTGAGCGAGATTGGCAGCTACTCTGACGACGGAATATCGGGAGAGGGGTTGCGGCCTGGCAAGAATTAGATCGACGGTTGAGTGAGTGGAAAGCCCGTGGGCTCCTAGTGGATGTCCCCACGCAGGTGAGTGGCTGAGATCTAGTGCGCCGAGGCGTATTAGCGTTGGAACGCACGTACATTGTAACGCTGATGCGTGTTAGTGTGGAGACGCATATGCGTCTTATCGCATGAACGCAGTGGGTTAATTGCGTCGGTCATTCTAGGAGTAGCAATTGGCGAAGAACGGCTCACAGGCGCAAGGGGCGACTACTCTCGGTCCGTTCACGAGCCCATACGCTCATGCGATGTGTCGCATGTACGACCTGGCTCTCAGGTGCCGGTACACTGGGCCACCGATGCGACGGTCAGTGCTTGGTTACAATCTCACACCCGGCACCTGATGGTATGCTGAATGCCGTTTCCTGCGGTTTAACAGAGGGGAAAGGCGGTTGGTCCTGGATGGTTGGGCGGTCCGGGCCATGCAACATGGCGTGGCATTCTCAGGTGCCGAATCGGGCCGACGCATATCAGCTGCTGCGTTAGAGCGTCGTGTCGCATACACGCCATGGCACCGCGGTGCCAGTGGGTTGGGAGTCAAGTACCTGTCTGTAAGGAGTCCAAAAGGTTTTCCAGGAGGCCGCGACCGCGTCGCCTGTCAGGACTCCCTGTGGAACCTCGCGACTGCGCCACGTCCGGCGCTCTCGTGAGCGATGTACCGCGCCACCATATCGGCGCTCTTCCAGCGTCCGGCAGTCATGAGCGCGGGGAGTTCTTCGCCCGCTCTGGCCAGGTCCCTCGCCATGCCGACGCGCGCGCTGTGCCCGCTGTAGGCTCCGATCCGACCGGCCGCAGTAGCCGCTGCCGCGATTCGTCTGCCGATAGCCTTCGGTTTTAGGCCGAACACCAACTGCTCGCCCGCGCCTGGCGGCCTGATGGCGTCAAGGTCACGCATCGTCTGGCGACTGATGAACAGGAGCGAACCCTCGCCTTCCTGATCGGTTTTGGACACGCCTACATAGAGTCTCCCGGACCAGTCTGCGCTGGCGGTGATGTCATTCCATCTAACCGCCGCGGCCTCGCTTCGCCGAAGGAGACAGTCTCTCATCAGGCTGACGAGCGCGATGTCCACCAGACCCCGCTGGCGCGCGTGGGTCTCCGACTCGACACCTCCGCGTCCTCTTCTCGGATGGAGGGCGGTGGCGCGGATTGCCGCCAGTACCTCAACGGTAAGCGCCTCCGCCTGTTGCACCTTTACGCCCGCGCGGGCCGCGCTGTTTTTGTGTGCCCTGAGGGCTTCACTTATCTTAGGCGACTTGGTGATGTCGGGGAGCCCGGCGACTTCGTAAGCCTTTGAGATCGCGGCGCGCGCGACGCGCAGGCTGTTGGGCTTGGTTGGTTTGTAATATCGCCCACCGATCTCAACTCCTACTACGCGTTCCCGCAGGTAGGTTACCAGAGTGTCGCTGTCTGCCCGGACGAACGAAATGTCACGCTGAGTGCACCACTCCAGCCATGCCTTGAGCTGGGAGCGATAGGCGACCCCGGTGTTTTTAGCGTATGCACCGGCAAGGAACTCGGCATTTGCTCTTAGCTCTTCCTCTGTGAGAGTCGAAGGTAGGAGCGCGGCGGTGTCGTGAGCGCCGGTGGGCTTTATTGGTTGGAGAGAATTTTCTCCCCAGGGCTGAGACTTTGTTATCAATGGTCTTTCGCTGCCAAAATCAAAAAAGGACTATAACCCTGATTATAGTCCTTTTTTCAAAATACGTTCAATTGGTTTGCGTATCCCATTTTGGACAATCCGGGCAAGAGAGCCACCGGCTCGAAGACCGGTTCTTGGCGAGCCAGTGCCGCGAAGCTGCAGGAGAGGTACGATTTCGCAAGAATCTGCATTGTCGAAAAAAGCCCTTCGTATACCAGGATACCTCTGGACTGGTTTTAGGCGCCTCTAAGGCCGTTTTCAAGGGACACATTTGGTCGTATCAAGGAGAACAGCGCCGTTTTCAGGCCACGCGGGCTGAAAACGGCAGTTTCGCCAGTTGGGATGTCATATCTTGATATAGAGCCGGAGGTGTCGGCTAATAGATAGGTGATCATCAGGAATTGTGCCCAATGACGCGCTCCACAGGCAATTAGCCCTGCCCAGAGCTGGTCAGATCCAGGTTTCGTTCTAGCTGAGTGATGAATGAAGCATCGTTTGTGTGAGTAAGTCGCCAGATGCCACTCCTAATGGAGTTTCAATCGTGGAGCTTGATGTCGTACAGCTGCCTGAGCCTGTCTGCCTCGGGTCCCAGTACGTCAACGCATACGTCCGACAGATTCCGCCCCTGGTGAGCGGCGGCGAGAGTGAGCAGCCTGTAGGTGTCCATCGGTACCCTGATCGTCATGCGTGACTTTGGTTCGTTTATCGAGGTGCGGCGCGGTGTACGCCGGGCGCCGGGTCCTGAGCCGTTCCTTTCTCGCCCGGTCTTGTCCCTGCGAATTGACAGGCCAAGATTGTCTTCTTGCTGCATGGGATCACTCCTAGTATTCATCGCCATAGACTAATTTGTAGACGGCTTCAAGTTCGGCGCAGGCCCGGGCATCTATGGGCCGGTACTCAGGTACGGTCCTGCCTTGCGGGATGGCACGCTTGATGGAGACGCGCTCGCATACGGTGTGTTCGGAGACTGTGATGGCGACCGCGTCGGCCATGGCGCTTCTGGCCGCGGCGACGTCACCTGCCCTGGGATTTGGTGACGCCTTGTTGATGATCGCAAAGGCCCTCAGCAAATCGTTGATCGCCATCGCGTCCTCAACCCTGATGTCCATCTGTCCGAATGTCCAAAGGTCGGCGGCGGCGGGCTGCATCGGGATCATGATTGCATCCGCCGAGGCGAGTGCCTGCGATAACTCGAGATTGTCGCCAGAGGCTACGTCGACGACTACATCATTGTAACGGCGGGCCATGTCGCGAATGGTGCGCGATAGGCCGGCGCCGAAACTCTGGACGCAAGACGGCAGACTTAGGTCCAGGTGTTCGGCTCTCCTCTCCATCCAGATGGAGGCGGTGCCCTGACGGTCAGCGTCGATCAGGACGACATCAGAGTGGTAAGCTCTCATGCCTGCAAGATTGGTGGCGAGGGTAGTCTTGCCTGTGCCCCCTTTTTCGCCGAGCGAGGCTACGATCATCCTTTGCTCCTTGTCTGCTTGACGTCGTGTCGCATCTGCGCCGGGTCTCTACTACACCATTGTGCATCGGCACATAGGCGCATGTCCAGATGTTTGAAGAGGTTGTCGGGGGGAATCTGAGATTTGGCGTGGCGTCGCGTGCCCGACAAAGCACATTGGGCATGAGCCCTGGGATAGGACAGAGTCCTTTTCACGGAGGTCGACTCATCCGTCTTTCGGTACCTTGTGGAGGGCATCGCCTCGCGTCGAAAGATTGGTGCGCTTCGGCGTCCTGACGCCCATGCGTTACATCGTCGTGACGCATATACGTCTCAGCGCAAGGGCGGCCTGACGATATTGCGCTCATCAAGCGGCCAGTAACTTGGCGCGTCCTTGGCTCGATCGCTAGAATATCTGGCTTATAGCGACTGTCGCTTAGGCATGGTTCATCGATTCCGTCTCTTCTCCCTTCGCGGTATCTTGGGCAGCGCCGCTGATTGTATTTGTCGTTGGGCGCTTCACTTGCAAGTGAGCTACGGCAGCTTGGATCCCCGATTGTTCGTACGTGTGCAGTTGATTGTCTTCTTTCGCTCTACGCCCGACGCGTGTGCGCTCTGACGCCTGTTAACCGCGTCGCATATGCGTCAGAGCGCACACGCGTCGCCTAACGGCAGTGATGGTGACCAAGGGCGATGGATGTCGCACCGGTCACGAACTTTGCTCATCGTAATTGGCTACCTGGAGTACGTCTGAGGGAGTTTCGCCCTGCGCTGAAGATCGACATATGGGAGCAGTTCGTCCCCTTTCACAGACGAGTGCGGACATTCACTAGTTGCGACCGGCAATGACGTGCAAGTCGGTCATAACCCGGTGTCGGGTCGTACATGCGCCGCGCTGCCTTTACGCAGGAATCGAGGAGCTTTTCGATCTGCCGAATGTAACAGTCTAAAGACACGGATGCGTTATGTCGTACCTGCGTCTCGGCGAACCTGCGTCTCGGCGAACCTGCGCTGTGACGCCCCTACCACCGACATGGACTGGTGAGGATAATTGCCTGTGTTTGCTTCCGGGTTCGACTAGGGGAGATGAGTAGGCGTCTGCGCGGTGGGTTCCGCTTGCTGCATGTCAGTAAATCTTAACCAGTGGTCGGCGCGATGATTTCGGACGGTCCTAATGCTGACTCTTCGACAATCAGAAAACTCCCATAATTGCATTTATAGGACGCTTTGTTCGAGTCACTCCAGAATCGCGTCGACGCTTGCACTGGCAATGAACGGTTCTCTCAGGATATATGGGCAGCTGCTCAGCGACTCTGTATTACTTCGCCGGCACCGGGATGCCGGGTATTTTGACTCTAAATGTGCCGATGCTGTCACGCGTGGTGAAAAACACTGACTTCCAGTCGTTGCCGCCAAAACAGAGATTCGTGGTGGCGGGCTGTCCGTGAACCACGATTCCCAGTCGCTCACCGTCGGGATTGAGGATGTGGATACCACCAGAGCCGCCGCAATAGACGTTGCCTTCATCGTCCACCTTCATGCCGTCCGGGACGCCCTCTCTGGCGTCAGGACGCATATCAGCAAATAGACGGTCGGAACCCAAGGCAAGGGTGCCGTCATCTTGCACATCAAAGGCACGAATTATGCCCTTACGAGAGTCGTTGATGTAAAGGATGCTTTCATCGGGGGAGAAGGCCAGGCCGTTAGGCACGACGAAATCGCTCACCAGCAGAGTCAGAGTGCCCAGGTCAGCGGATATGCGGAAAACACCGGAAATGGTCTGCTCCCACTGCTCCCGTGGGCGACGGAAAGTCCACGGATCGGTGAAGTAGATGCTGCCGTCTGACTTTACCACCACGTCGTTCGGGCGGTTGAGCTGGCGACCCTGGAACTGGTTGGCCAGGACGGTGGTGGACCCGTCATGTTCCAGACGGCTGATGCGGCGCCCATCGTGCTCGGCAGCAACCAGACGTCCTTGCAGGTCTCGGGTCAGCCCGTTGTGACGGCTGACAGGCTGCGCTTCCAAGGTAAGCGACCCCAGGTACTTGTGCCCATCCTCAGCAAGTCCGCCATCCACCGTGAAGCGCATGCGACGGTCGTTATGGATGTCACTGAAAAGCAGATAACCGCCGAACTCTACGTCTGGATCAACCCACCACAGCGGACCTTCAGCAGGGCCTTCAGGGCCGCCAAAACTGAAGCCCTGCAAATCGACCATGTGGACCCAATCGGAATCGATGATTTCATCGAGTGCGGGTGATAGCTTCTCGATAGGCATGTCTGTGCCTCCTGTTCGTTGATAATCTGTAGAGAAGTCCAACTGTGTAAGCGTCATAATATCAGAACGCGTAGCTTGCGACTAAACTCAAGAAAGCGCCATCGCTGTAAGCCCTTGATGAGCGGCAATTAGATCTGCAAGTGCTGTTGCCCCACAGGGCGACGTCACCGAAACTTCTCCTGTCTCTTCTTGATGCCGATCATCCGGCACATACTGCTGCCGTTTCACGGTATGCTGGCCGCAATGGTACCTATAGCACCTATTTGCGCGCGACATTCTGTGAAACGATGAGTATGTATGACGATATCTCTGTCAGAGAGGAATTACAGTGACCACAGTTCCGCTGCCAAGATTCCTGCCCGCCGACGCCATGGACGACTTCAAGAAATTCGACGGCCCTCTCATTTACCTGGCTGCTCCTCTGGGGCATCCGGACCCTTCCATCCGGCAGGAGAGGTTCGACAGTGTCAACAGGTACTGCGGATACCTGATCCGCCAACACGAGCTCATCTTCTCGCCACTGTCTCTCGGTGCGTCGCTCGACGAGGACGCAATCTCGAACAGCGCCTGGTATGCGCTCGGACTCCAGATGCTGTCGCGTCGCGCCGAGCTACGAATTCTCGCACTGGACGGCTGGGAGGACAGTGTCGGCGTGACCCTCGAGACTAGGTATGCCAGACAGCTACGCATCCCTGTTTCAGTCGCCGACCCGTCGACTAACGAAGTGCAGATGCTGCATAGTGGCTAAAGTCCTCTCTGTGAATAGTTTGTGCCCCTTGTGAACTCCGGGGTCTTTCTGTAGTTTATTGAGAACTGGACGGCTGAACATAACCTGACCGATAGGCTCTATGAACCTGATTCCCGACATCCTGAGACGAGACGATCATGGCGATTCTTCTGTGTCGTTGAGTAACGACAGTTAAAATGGCCGGACCTGTTGCCTCATTAAGAAGAGTTACCAGAATATCTGCGGCTTCTAATTGTCGCTCGTAGTCCCAATGTCACCGGGGTTAGCCCCGACCTCCGCACTCCGCCGGGCAGAAGCATACACTAACTTGCTCGTCATCACGCGTCGCCACTGGCGCACTCTGCGCTGCAATGTCCTCCGATGCGCAGTCGCGTCGGGCAAATCGTACTGCCGGGAGAAGGGACCATCGGACGGATCGACAATCACAACCTTCTCATAGAAACCGAGCGGCTCCTCCAGCTGCCTGACCTGGTGGCGCACCAGCCGCTCGATAATCCGCCACTCCATCAGGCAGGTCTTGATGAGCAGCGACACTCGCGGTGCGTCACAGGGCGTCGGCGCAAGCCTGAATACCAGGTGATCCGAGATGGGCAACAGCTCTTCAGTGTCGGCGCCGTCGTATTCCAGGACTTCCTTCATTCTGAAACCGGCTCCGGAAAAGGACCGTCGGTAAGCGCAGAGACTTCGATGCACTTCATCCCTTAGATTGACGCTTATGGAGATCGACTTGGTGTAGACGAACGTGTCCTCGTGGTTCTTCCCTTCAGGAATATATTTCCTGCGCAGTTGCGTACGTTGGGTATGCAGGTGCAGGGGATTGCATATCGCCACAAGCGCCTCGCCGCTGTCGGACACGAGCCTGCGGATGTTGCGCAGAACGGTGTCTAATTCCGTTTCGTAAGGAGTGGTGCATAGCGCTTGGCTGCAGACGACCTTGTCGAATTTAACGGCGTCGGCGAGCAGCCTGTCGAGCAACTCGTGCCCGCCGTACTCAACCGAGCTGTCACGCTTGTTGCACGCCCTAGTGGCCGCTTCATCAGGGTCGTAAGAGGTAGGGGCAATGCCCTCATCGGCAAGCACTTCCGATAGCTTCCCGTCACCGCAGCCGTAGTCCAATACCGAGCGTATACCTTCGCCGCCGATAAGCTACGCCATCGGACGGTAGAAGAGCTCGTTCATGCCTCGAGGTTGCAGCGCTCTCAAGAACAGATCGAATCCGGTCAACTCGGGCATCGCTGGATCGGTCAGTGACCTTGTCATGAGCCGCTTGAGGTCGGAGCGATAGTGAAAGCGGTATGTGAGGTACGCTCGCCGGCACATCTGCTCAAAGTCGTCTTCGGTGTGGGGAACGATGTCCAGTCCGAAGTCGATTAGCTTCAGCCCGGACTGAGTGACTATAAGGTTGTCGGGATGTATTTTGCGGCAGGCAATTCCGGCCTCTTGGCACTCGCGCAGGAGAGTCAGCAGTTCATCGAGGCGCCCTCCAACGTATCGTCGGCCGGGCTCGTACGGATATGCGGCAACAAGGCACTCTCCGCTCAGTCGTACTTCCCTGATATCTGGCAACGTACTGTAACCTGCCAGCTTCCCGGCAAGAGATCTCAGGAAGTCGAGGCGGCCTTCGCTGGCTCTGTGCTGCCAGTAGTGGAAGTACTTGTACACCATTCGCCCGTCGGTCAGAACGACGCCTTCCTCTCCCATTCCTAGGCAGTTGAGGTTTCCAGTCCTGCACTCGGTCTTCACATACGATACGGCCGCCAGCCGGAGCTCCTCTGTGGGCAGCGGCGTATGGAGACGGTACCGAGCGATCGTATCGGGCAGCTTACGGAGGAAGTCCCCGACCGATTCAATCTCGCCTTGGAGCACGTGCCACCTGATATGGTCAAGATTCTCTTGCGTGTAAAGCGATTCCACGCTCTCGCTGAATTCCCTGAGCCGGTGGGCGACTTCCATGCGTTCGGATGAGTCGAGCCACCATGGCCGCATGTGCGTGGTATCGCCTTCGTCGTAGAAGGGCCGGAGCGCAGACAGCAGCCCTTTTACTCTGACGAAGTTCATTTCGTATGTGTGTGTACATTCCTCCAGGCAATGCGCGTAGCGCGCTACAGCCTCATCTGTCTCGGCTTCGTCGAATTCCAGGAGTTCTGGACTGTGCACAATCAGCCCTTGCGATTGCCTCTCTTCCGACTTGCGCAGAAGCAGGTCGTGCAGCGATGAGAACAGCGCATGGCCGCGAATGTCGTTGACGAGCGCGTCCAAGTGCTGGTTTGCCTCGATGTCCGCTTCTCTCTCTTGTCGCATCGGCAAGGTTGCCTGTGCCACGCCGCGGCCCGCGACGAAGCGATTCAGCAGGCTCCACACCATATCGCTCCATCGGATGTCCGAACCCTCGATCGTAGGCACGACGTTGGGGAAATCGCGCAGCGCCTGCAGGTCAAATACCAGGGTGTTGGCCCCGCGGTTGAGGGATGGTCGGTCTTCGAAGCCCGGGTCGTGAGACGCGGCTGCAACGAGTGGCCTGAAGACCTGTCCGCCGCGCAGAATTTCGGCCAACCGACTTACCATCTCCTGCAGTGCTGATCTGACGCTCGCGCAGCTATCTATGGGCTCGTACCAGAATGGTGATTCCAGGTGATTGGTGTGCGCTCCTGACAAGTCATAGTAGTAGTCGGGCGCTCCGAGTCGCTGCTGCTTGTTCTCTTCCAGCCTGTCGGGATACGAGTCGTCTGGGTTCAGCGACGCAAGTTGCAGCAAGTTGTGGTACAGATCGACAAGCTGTGTGCGTACGCAGTTCAGGACTGGAAGCGGCGGGGCGCCCACGACCTCGCCGAGCACAACGCCGTTGCCTGTCTGCTTGAGGCTTTTGATCGCCGAAATGTAGTCCATTTTCTCGATGTGACTGCCGCCGGCGGGTCCGCCGCTGAGCCCTTCGAAAACCACGTCATCGTCCAGCGCCCACACGACCGCGGCCGGAAGCGGCCTGGCAATTTCGAACAGGTAGTGCTGGAGCATCGTTCGGCTCAGAGCGATGCTCTTTCGCCCGGAAATCTGCCCGGGCGACGCGTCGAATACTCCGGCATCCACGTCTCGCGCCTGCCGCTCCAGGGTCATTACGCTGACGTCAAGTCCCTGCCTGCACGCTCTGCTGACCGCATCGGTCAGTTCTGCCCGGGAACCGGAGTCTTGGCGACCGTTCTCCAGCAGGACTCCTCTCAGGGTAACGTCATCCCTGCCGCTCGTCTTCTCAAGGAGTGAATTCAGAAGCGAAACGACCCCACGAACATCGGGCGAGGTGATGGCGCCCACAACCAGGTTCAGGTGTCCGTCCGCAGTCGAAGGTTCAGGTGAAGGCTTGGCTGGTGACTCGGTAGTCTCGACCGCAGTCGGGTCGCAGCCGAAAACCTCCAGGCTTCTGCGGATGAATGCCTCTTTCTGCTCGGCGGTCATCCGCGCCCGGTACTTGCGAAAGAAGCCTCTCAATCCGGCGCACTTCGCGTCGCTTCCGGGTGTGGACAACCGCGGACGATCGCTCTCCGCGAAGTGCTGCACGAGACAATTCTCGATCCTGCCGTACCTGAGCGTGCCCAGGTCGGCGAGCCTTATGCAGATGTCCCTGTCCGTGGTGCTGCGGAGCTCCTCGTCGAATCCGCCGGCTTCAAGCAGCTTGTGCAGCCTCACGAACAGGTTGGAGCCCTGTATGTGAGGATTGCGAACCAGCAGTTCGTTCACGTCAAGACTCTCGGGGCTTCTCAGCAGAATGGAGTTCTGTTCCCCAGAGCGGTTGAACACGATGCCGGAGGCGACCATGTCCAGATGTCGTCCTAGCGCCTCATTCTCGCATTGTTCCAGGTAATCGGGTTCCCACATGTCGTCATCGTCGAGAATGGCGACGAAAGAAGATGGAGCGATATGCCAGAGTTCGCTAAGTGCGGTGTTCCAGGCGCCGCTCGCGCCCGGAGTGCGCCGGTTCTCGAGGCAAATCACCTGGACGCCCTCGCACGTGAATCCGTCGACTACCACTCTGTTGGCGGGGCGGATGTCGGCGGCGGAATCGTCCACCACAATCAGTATGTCGGGCGGACGTGTCTGTCCGGCGATGGATGTGAGGGCTCGGCTGGCGAGGAGACCGGGCCGGTTGTATGTGGCGACTACGGCAGCTACGGAGGGCATTGCAGTGTGTGATTCTCAGGATTGCGTAAGTGGTGAGGATATTCGCTTATGCGCCTTCGTGTGTCAAGATACAGAAGCTCAGACAATTAGCGAGGTGAGACAAGGATTCCGAGGTTTGGGCAGTGGTGACCGTGAATGGACGGTAGCTTCAAGCCTAAACCTTCCGACTTTCAAGTGCCTGGCAAACCTTGTCGGACTCCACATGATAAAATCCACCAAAATCGTACCTTAGGACATTTCCGATGATGAACCGAACCAACGGCTCGATGGCGCAGCGCAGCCTGCTGCTCGACGATCCCGACTCCAAGACCAAGAGCGACGTTCTGAGTGTGCTGTACGCCCGCTCTGAAGATACCGGCCTGTTCGACCGCGACAGCTTGTTTGGTGGCTTCGATACGATGAGGGCACTCACCTACAGCGCAAGCATCCCAATGATTATGGGCCTGCTGCGCGACTACGACTACCAACGCTTCGAATGCATATTTGGCCACGGCGGCATACTGGGACGGGAGCCGCGTGAGATAATCCACTTCCAGCAGCAGATAGACGAGCGACTCAGCAGGGGGTTCGTCGCCATCGCGGGCGTGAGCCCTGACAGGCGGGAGGTTCTGCACGATCGAGTGGCTGACGGCAGAGCGCGCTTCTTCGTGGTCAAGGACGCCATCGCCCACGCCAAGATATACCTGCTTGAGCGTGACGGGCTGCGGAGGGTTGTCGTCGGCTCCGCCAACCTGTCCGAGACCGCATTCTCCGGTCGGCAGGCGGAGACGCTGGTTGTTTATGATAATGATGACAGGGCGTGGGAGCACTACTGCGGCCAGTACGAGGACGTGCTTGAGACCGCAGTCAGCAGCATACCAATAAGGGACAAGCCGCAGGTCGCAGGCGTTATGCCTATTGATGAAGCTCCCATATTCAGGGAGGTCGAGTTGACGGGGCGCGATGTAACGATGTATGTGCCGCCTGAGACCGAGCAGGAAGCGGAGTACGGCTCAGCCAAAATCCTCGTGAATGTCAACAACGTGCCCAATGTGCAGCGTGCGGCTATGCCAGATCTGGAACGTGGCAGAAACGGCTCGCCGAATGTCACCCTGACGCCGGCTGTCGTCCGGCAGGCTCGGCGCATGCCTGTAGCGCGCTCCGAAGAGGAAGACGAGAGCGGCATACTGCCGTCGCTCTCGTACAACAGGCGCGGCGCTTTCACGCTGCAGGGCAAGGAACTGGATTTGGAAGTGAAATCCGAGGATGTCGGACGGGACGCGCAACTGCTGCTGAAGTTCTTCAACAACTACCGCGACGACTTCGTTGGCGATGTTGAGAGACTGCAACGGGATTACTTCGGGTTCATGTCCTGGCTCTACTTTGCGCCATTCATGTGTGACCTCCGGAACGCCAATATACGGCAGGGGCTGGAGTTCCTGCAGCCGATGTTCGCCATCCTCTACGGGCGGAGCGACTGTGGCAAGAGTAGCCTGACGAACACCCTGATGATCTCGATGTTCGGCTACGGCAAGAAGGGCTTTGTGCCGAATAACCTGTTCACGCCATCGCGGGTCAGGGGTCTACGGCAGGAGTTCAGGCGGCATCCTGTGGTCTTTGACGATGTGTCTAACAACCGATTCCGGCAATACGCCGACGAAGTGGTGAAGGACGGCGAGATCTCGCACGGAGACGAGTACCCGTGCATCGCGCTGCTTATGAACATGGACACAAGGCGATTCAAGGCCGAGATAATCAAGCGCAGCATGATGATATACACGCAGACGTCGCTACCAGGCAACAGACCCGCTGCGCGGGAGAGGCTGCAGGCGTCGGTGTCGAGGATTCAGGACACGCTGACCACATCGTTCTACCGGCAGTACCTGAAGGACATGTCCACCATACTGGAGACTATGCCGGAGGAGTCTTACAGAAGCGTGGATGTGCTTCAGATTTCGTCGAACCTGCTGTGCCGGCTTTTCGAGCGCAGCATCCCTGAAGGAGAATCGGCGCCGGTCTGGCTTGAACCCGTGACGCTGAGCGGGGTACAGAGCAGGGCATATGAGCGTTCGGAGAAGGTGCTGCGGGGACTGCTCAGCGCAGACCGGTACACGAAGGTGCGGCATCCACCGACAGGGCAGTGGACCGTTTCCGGCAGGCATGTGCTGATAGGCATTGATACACGCTCGCTGCGTGACCTGCGCGAGGACATACCGAACTGGGTGATAGACGACGCGGCGAGCGTGTCGGACCAGATAGTGCTGGACCACGGAGAGCTAGAGGAGTTCCTGAAAGCCCCCGTCAGGAAGCCGACTCGATGGCCGTTCGGCTTGGGCAGAGGGTGACGGCTTCAGACCGGCAAGATCAATTAACGTGGCCGGCGCAAAAGGTTGACGCGGGGCAGCCACATTGCTTGGGAACCGCCTGACACATCTCACAGGTCTATCCCCGTGTGTGCGGGGCAGCCTGGACATCCTGGATCGTGCGCTCACCCTGGCACGGTTGTCAAGGGCGGCGATGGCTTATTTGTGGTTTGTGACCATCTACCCCTGCGATGATGGCAACGGCCTAATAGTGAGAGCGCTGACCGACACGGTCTTAGCGCTCTCTGATGGAACCGAAATACACCAATAGTCCGTTAGCTCAGCATTATCATTTGCTGTTTATTTGACAATATCCAAGTTATACCATATCTTTTATACACAAATTAAGGGTATGGACAATCGGATCAGATCAAATGGCTACTGTAACCAGACCAAAGAGAACCTTAGTCGGGATTGAGCTTTCCAGACTATTGGCCCGGGAAGGCGACCGTGTCTTCACGACGGAAAGAGCGCGTGAACTGGCGCCTCGCGTGGGGCTCAAGGAGTCTTATCTTCTGGAAGCCCTCCACCACCTACATAGGAACGATTGGATAGTTCCGCTACGGCGCGGGCTCTATGCGCTGTCTTCGACTACCCCGGGAATTCCTGACGCTCATGAGTACGAGATTGCAATGTCTCTTGTCCATCCCGCAGCCATATCCTATTGGTCGGCATTATATCACCATGGACTGACTGAGCAGCTTCCAACGACGATATTTGTTCTCACGACGACGGAAGCGTCTGTCCCAAGGGTCCGTAGTTCTGGACATGGCTTTTCACGGGATGGTTATGAGGTGGGAGACACTCACTATAGATTTATCCAAGTAAAGCCGCATCGCTTTTTCGGTACAGAGAGAGTCTGGATATCTGATGCTCGGATCTGGATCACTGACCTGGAGCGCACACTAATAGATGGTCTTACTATGCCCCGATACTTTGGGGGCTTCGCCGAGATTCTCCATAGTTTCGATGTAGGGATGGAACGGGTGGACGTAGAGCAGATAACCGATTACGCCTCTCGGATGGACACGTCTACCGCCAAGCGCCTGGGCTGGCTATTAGAAAGTCACGGAATTGATGACAATAATACTGACAGACTCGCTTCGCTTCCGGTTAAGGGATGGCGCAAGCTGGACCCATCTGGTCCGAAAAAGGGACGGCAGAACAAACGCTGGATGCTTATCGAGAACCTGCCGGGAGTAACTCTTACATGAGGCCGCTTCGCACGCGACTCCAGGAAGCGCGTGACCGCACAGGGCTGACATCGTTCGTTATCGAGCAGGACTACCTATTGTCGTGGATACTAGCAGGTGTTAGCCAGGTGCCGGCTCTAAGTGACTCGTTGGTGTTCAAGGGCGGTACAGCTCTCAAGAAATGCTACTTCGGAGATTATCGTTTCTCGGAGGACCTGGACTTTTCGGGTCGGCCGGGGACACCTTCCAATACCGACATGGAACGGTGTGTCGGACAGGTGTGTGAGTTTGCAAATCGACTTGTGGAAGAACATGCTCCTGTGGAAATCACTTACAGGCGCCATACAGAGAGGGAAGCTCATCCAGGAGGGCAGGAGGCATTTGACATTCTTGCGAGGTACCCCTGGCAGCGACAGCCTCAAACGAAGGTCAAGATCGAAGTCACTATGGACGAACCGGTTATTGGACCAGTTGAAAGCCGAACTATCATCCACGACTACGAGGAGTCGCTCGATGCGGAAATCAAGGTCTACTCCCTCGAAGAGATTATCGCGGAGAAACTGAGAGCTGTTCTTCAGCAAACGGAGAGATTGCGGGAAAGGGGATGGACCAGGTCAAGGGCTCGTGATTACTACGATATCTGGCGTATTCTGGGTAGATACCGGGACCAGATGGAATTGGCCGGGTTTTCTTCCCTTCTAGATAAGAAGTGTGCTGTGAGGAATGTGCATTACAACTGTTTTGAGGATTTCTTTCCGGAGGCTATACTCACACAGGTGGAAGAAACCTGGGAAACCCACCTCGGGCGTCTGTTGCGAGATCTACCCCCATATGATCTTGTAATCAAGGAATTACGCCCGCAAGTAAGAAACCTCCTCGATATGTAAGCTTGTTGAGGGCCGTCGCGCCCGAATAGGCTGTTGCCCCCGGACCCTAACGATCATTCATCGAAAACCTCACATTGGAAGTGTTCGCCTGGCATCTTTCAATCGCTGTCGTCCATGCCGCGCGGTCGGCAAGACGCTGGTTGCCAGTTGCTAAAACTCTCAGGAGTGGTTCCTAAAAGTAAGGTGGACCAATTCATGAACTACGATATACTCAAATAGGGCAGGCTCCAGCATAATAGCGCGCCAGTTGAAACGCATAATACCATCGGGGGCGCAACTTCCCCAGCGGAAGCACTGGTCACGGATGAGAATGGGCGACCCCTCTCCCCGGACGAGTCGCGGCCACCAAAGGTCTACATATTTGACTAGACGCTCTTCGGCCCTGCATCGATACCAAACCACAACGGCGCGCGGTATTGAATTGTAGCGCTCGCAATCATGGAGGTGTGCAGGCACAGTAACCCTGAATAGCCAGTGGTCGAATCGCACGGATGCTGTAAGGGTATTGACAGGCGGCAAAAGTAACTGACGCCAATCACTAGTCCACTAGTCTCCACCTGCGCGGGTGGGTCTCCTTGCTTTCCACTTCACCGTTGGTCTTCATCAAGTAGAGACTGTCCTGGCAGAAAGTCCAGGCGGGGCGGTCGTCGTGACCCGCGGGATTCACACTGTCTCTGATTTCGGACGTAGTGAGCCAGCCGTCTCCCTTTTCCTTCGCTTCGCGGAGAACGTCAGCAAAGACATCCTCGATGAAACTAATGCCAATGCTCATCTTTCGCCGCCGGCTATGTACATCCATTTGTTCTCCTTTTTCCTACTTCCGTACGCTCACGGCACCATCGCAAGGCTGCCTGTCGGGTCGGGCACAAGCTCCAAGTATATCAGTGTCGTCTGTATTGAAGAGTGTCCAAGCCAGCGCGACAAGTAGTTGATGGGGATGCCGTTCATCAGCAGGTGGCGGGCGTAGCTGTGGCGCAGCGTGTGAGTGCTGATATGCTTCCCCGGCGAGATCGCGCCCAGTTCCTCAGCACGTCTCACCGCCGTCTTCACCCAGCGCCAGGCGGTCGTATCGAGCGACAATCTCTGTACCTCACTTCGTCCTCTCTCCTCGTCGCCGTCTGACCGACTGCCGAGCCGTCCAGCTAACGGAGAACGCAATGTATGCAATTCTACCATATATCAGGGTGAGCAGAAGGACGAACCATATTGGGTCTGAATCATAAGAAAGTGGCCCGTCGATGAACGACGCAACCGAAAGACTAACCAAGATACAGACCGGAAAAAGAAAGGCGCTCAGAAACTCTTGAGAAAGCCAGCCCGCAAGGATAGGGGATACGCCCAGAATAATCACCGCAACCACGATTAGAAGCAGGGTGGGTTTAGCGTCGCTAAAGACCGTGAACATCAGCGCCAAGGTCGCGCCCGTGATCACGGCAAGTCCAAGAGTGACCAGAAAACGGCCATTGAAAAGTGTTGCGCTCATAGCGTTACAGGGAAGGCATACCGTAGCGTGTTTCACCGCCGCCTTCACCCAGCGCCAGGCGGTCGTGGTATGCGCCTCGATGATTCTGCCCTGGCTGATGTCCCCGTAGGCAAGTGCGCTGCTCAGAGCGGCGTGCAGCTCCGGATGCACCGGCACAAGCCTTGTCTTGCCGCCCTTGCCTGAACGCACTCTGAGCGTGGGGCTGGGCGTATCCAGCGACAGGTCACGCACTTCGAGGTCCAGCGCCTCGGAGACACGAAGACCTACTCCCCACTGTTGCAACATCAGCAGCTTCGCCTTCGGGCTGGGCGCGGCCCTGATGACCGCGTTCACCTCGTCGGCTTCGAGGTATTCAGGTATACGCTTCTCGCGCTTGGGAGCTGCGCCGTCCTGTGTTTTGGGGTAACTGCGATGATACCTTATGGGCCATCCGGGATTGGATCTGACCCATGGGGTAACTGGCTCAGATTCCTTCCGGACGATCTGTCGATCCGTTCCCGGGGTGGCCCATAAAGTGTCAGAGGCTTCGGTGAGTTAGTGACCTTATAGTAACTGTGTCCAAAGTCAAGGAGAATGGTCGGTCGCCTTCAGAGTCACGTCATACCAGGGCGAGCGATGCCTGAGGATGGAGTTGAGGATCACGAGTAGTTTTCGCATACAGGCTGTGAGAGCAACTTTCTTCGGCTTGCCAGCTGCTAGCAGTCGCTGGTAGAAGTCCCTGATGACGGGGTTACAGCGACTGGCCGTTAACGCTCCCATGTAGAGGGAAGCACGAACTCTGGCGCGCCCACCCCAGACAGTTCGCCTGCCTCTCATCGTGCCGCTGTCGCGGTTGAAGGGAGCCACCCCGACCAGCGCGGCGATTTGCCGGTGGCCCAGCGTGCCCAGCTCAGGCAGGTAGGCTAGCAGAGTGAGTGAGACTTGCTCTCCGACTCCCGGAACGGTGCGCAGGAGATCATCCTTCTCCCGCCATACGGGACTGCGGCGAATGGTCTGTCGCAAGTCTGTGTCCAGGTCCTTCAGTTCCCGCTCCAACCAATCGATGTGGGACTCGATGCTGGGGCGTACGGCGACGGTGGTGGCGGTGTTCAGGCGGTTCTTCTCCGCGACCAGTATCGTCACCAACTGGTGTCTGCGAGCGACCAGGGAGTGGAGCAACTGACTCTCTGAGTCCCGTAGAGGGCGCACCGGAGGCCGGACCGCTTCGCCGAAGTGGGCCAGCACTGCCGCGTCCAGGGTGTCGGTCTTGGCCAGCTTCCCAGTTGCCCTGGCGAAGTCGCGCACCTGGCGTGGGTTGACTACGACTACCGGCAACTCCTCGACCGCCAGAGCTGCCACAATGGGCAGTTCCAAGCCTCCGGACGCCTCCAGCAGAACGAGGTCAGGTTCCAGGGTCTTTAAGCGGGATACAAGTCGTCGGATCCCTGCCTCGTCATTTGAGATCGCCCAACTTTCGTCCGTGGGACAGACCGCGATGTCCATCCCGGCCTTAGCTACATCAATGCCTACATAGGTCTCTTTCCGTTCCATGAGCAACTCCTGTGAATACTGGCCCGTCCTTGCAAGATGCGGGCTCGGTCGGCCCAGGCAACTTGTATGTTGTCAGAGACCTTCAAATATGGCAGTTTGGAGGTACGGAGGTGAGGGGCGCGTCGTTGGCAACTGGGTGAGTCAGGCAACTGTACTGAGCTGCACCGTCGAACAGTATGGCACCCCTCCCTCTGCAAATGTTGCTCCGGACGGATACAAGGGCACAAGGCCCGCATCTGCAAGTGCGGAGGACAGTGACAGACGCTTAGTACATGGGGAGGTCAGAACATGATCGTCGTAGCTGGCATAGACGTGTCGAAGGCAACTCTGGACGTTTCTGTTTCAGAAGGTCCTGTGCTCAGTTTTGAGAACAGCACGACAGGCATTCGTAAAGAGCTAATATCAGATGTTGTGGAAATTGAAAAAGCGTGAGTAAAGGAAAGGGCGTATCCTTCCAGGTATTGAAAGAAGTCAAAAAGACAGACTGGAGGGACACGCCGTGAAGGAATTATATCAGAACGAAGAAGACGCGAACGTAGTTGGCGACACGCTGGATGCGATCGTGAGGGAGGGAGCGAGAAGGATGCTGGCGGCCGGACTCGAAGAGGAGGTGAGCATATTTCTGGGCAGGGAGCGCTACGAGCGAGGTGGTGAGTTCCGCGGATACAGGAACGGCTACCACCCGAGTCGTGAGCTGACGGTGGGAGTTTCGGCAGTGGAGGTGAAGGTTCCGAGGGTGTCGGACGTGCCTGCTGAGGTATCCGCTAACGGCTTCGAGTCGAAGATAGTGAAACGGTACGAGCGCACGAGCCGTCAGACGCAGGATCTGTTTCGGAAGTTGTACCTGGAGGGGTTGTCCACCGGGGACTTCGAGCCTGTGTTTCGGGAGTTGGTGGGAGAGACAGCTGCGCTGAGTCCGAACGCGATCGTGAGGCTGAAGCAGCGCTGGGAGTCCGACTATCGGGCGTGGTGCGGCAGGATGCTAAATGAGTACAGGTACGCTTACATCTGGGCTGACGGCGTGTATCTGGGTGCTGGAGTGGACAGGGAGAAGACTGCGCTACTGTGCGTGGTGGGAGCTAGGGAGGACGGAGTGAAGGAGTTGCTCGGAATGGAATTGGGCTATCGGGAGAGCACGGAGAGTTGGTCCGGAGTGCTGAGGAGCTTGCGTGATCGTGGGATGGATGCGCCGCTGCTGGCAGTGGGAGACGGAGCTTTAGGGTTGTGGGCTGCGCTCGATGCGGTCTTCCCTACGACGGCTCACCAGCGCTGCTGGAACCACCGCGCGCTGAACGTGCAGAGCAAGCTGCCGAAGGCGCTGCACTCTGAGGTCCGCAAGCGGCTTAGGGAGATGTCGTACGCGCCGACGCGGTCGGAGTGCGAGCGCTTGCGCGACGAGTACGTGGTCGATCTGAGCGCTGAAGGTCGCATCGATGCTGCTGAGACGGTGGTACGGGACTGGGAGTCGTTCGTGAGCTTCTACGACTTCCCCGTGGAGCATTGGGTGCATCCGCGGACGACTAACCCGCTGGAGTCGGTGTTCAGCGCAGTGAGGTTGAGGACGGATGTCACTCGGCGGATGAAGAGACGAGACAGCGCGTTGTACCTGGTGTTCAAGGTGGCGCTGAGGCTGAGTGAACGCTGGCGCCCGCTGAACGGAGGGAGGAACCTGATGGGCTTGCTGGTGGACGGAGCGAGGTTCGAGGACGGCATATTAACCGAGTTGCCGGTGAGCGTCGAGGAGGCGGTCGCCGCCTGATGAGCTAAGTCGCCTGGAAGGAATTTCCACAACTCTTGACACAAGCTCATTCGTAAACTACTCAGGCATCTGGAGCGTGCGGGTGTGACCAGGGCGGTATGCGAGTCCACCGGTGGGTATGAACGTCTTGTGGTCGGCAGACTGAGGGAGACGACGATCGGCGTAGATGTGGCGCATCCTGTCAGGGTGCGCGCTTTCGCCCGTGCGTGCGGCTACGAGGCGAAGACCGACACTCTTGATGCCCAGGTACTGTCCCGCTACGGCGTGGTGTTCACTGAGTCGGACACGGCGCAACCGGAAGCGGATCCTGATCGCGAGGAGCTGCGGCAGCTGCTGGGCAGGCGTCGCCAGCTTGTGGAGCAGCGGGTGCGGGAGCGCAACCGACTGGATAAGGGCGTAAGTGGGAGCGTCGGAAAGTCGATCAGGCGGAACGTCCGCTGGCTTGACAGGGAGATAGAGCGGTTGGATGAGGAGTACAAGGAACTGTTGAAGCACAGCGTCAGCCTCAGTGAGACAGCCGAACTGTACCAGACCGTACCCGGCGTGGGGCAGCTGACCGCGGCCACGCTGGCCGCGTATCTTCCGGAACTTGGGCGGTGGGACGGTCGGTCGCTGACATCGTTGGTGGGCTTGGCTCCCTGGTCGCGAGACAGCGGTAAAAAGCGCGGCAGCCGGTCTATTCGAGGCGGTCGTGCTACGGTGCGCCGGGCTCTGTATATCTGCGCATTGGCGGTACTCAGGGCAGATGGCGACCTGCGTGACTTCTATCGGCGTCTTCGGGATAGGGGTAAACCCGGCAAGGTAGCCGTGATTGCAGTGGCACGCAAGCTACTCATGCAACTTAACGCCGTAGCGCGCCGAGGCACTCCCTGGATGAAACAGTACGAGAGCAACTGCCCATCTTATCAGGCCGGATCGGCTTGACTTCCAACACGGATACTGCTTCGCTAAGGGATTATCCCACTACATGTCAAAGATACAAGGAGCAGCATATCTTTGGACAATCGCAGAGGCAGTTCGTTGCGCTGACGTGGGAGCGGCTGGGCCTACGCGCCGGAGCTGGTAGTTCTGGAAAGCCATGAGCGACTTGGCTCGTGCCACATTCCCGGTAGCCTTCACGAAGAATGCAGGGTCATTCTCCTCGAGCGCGGCTTTCAGATAGTTGACGATTACCTCGTCATCGCAGAATCGCCGTAGGGCGCCTGTCGATGCAATCACTGCACAGCCAGATTCCGCGCGGATTGCCGTCTCTCCAATTCTCATAGAAGAGGAAGCAATGTTTGCGCTGCCAGCAGTCCATGCATTCTGTGACACGAGGTCTATGGCGCTTCATAATCGAGTCTCTGTTGGAGCCTCTCAGTGCCTCAGGAAGCTGTACCTATCCTGAACATCGCGGCTCCGCACTCGGCGCACTTGCCGCGGGTCGCTGGCCGGCCGTTCTTCATCGTCACCTGCTCGGCCTCCTGCATCTCTCGGCTCTCTCTGCACTTCAGGCAGTATCCCGTCATCGTAAGCTCCTTTCATTCGCTGTCTTGCTAGTAGCTCTCCTCAATGGTCCAGGCGTCGGGTTCTATCCATAAAGCCGGTCTGGATTCCCGTATCGGGACTGGTAGCAGGTCGAGCGTCCTGAGGAGGTGGCGTAGACTCGACATAGTTCTCGCTATACAGCCTGAGCCGTTGGACGACCTCAATCGCGTGCTGCTCATGTTCGCTCGCGTGGGCGTACGCGGCCTCAAGGAACGCCGAAGACGCCTGGACGGATGTGTTCACAGCTTCAACTGACCAATCGCACTGCAGACAGGAGATAGTCATCTGGGTTTCCACCGGTCTTGCCATTGCCTGTCCTCCATGACTAGATGCGAAAGAGGGTACGCCAGTCACGACGGTCATCACTCGAGCTGCTGCGCCCAGGGCTGAGGTTTCCTACGAATCAGGCGATGTCTGACTTCGTACCTGATTCTCAGTAAATCATATCTTTGATGTTACATATTATCAAAGATATGATAAGTAAATATTTTGGATGCACCAGCATTCGGGCAGGGTGCCATTCATCACCCGAACTGCTGGGCCCAGCGCAGGTTTTCGCTCGAAAAGGCGGGTTATCGCTGAAAATGCGACCTTCAGCGGAAATGCACCCCGCGAGAATCGCCGTAGAGCGATTATTTTGAGGGCAGTAATACCACGGCATACCCATTTTACGCGGTATTACAGGCGTTCAGTGGTATAATTCGGGAATGAGTTGAGAGTCATTCACCGACTGCTCACAAAGAGGAAGACGATGCCATATGAAGACATGCTTGGCGAGATTGATGTGTCGGTTCTCAGGGCCGCCGACTCTTTGCCCGATCTTCTAGCCGATCTCACTGCAGGTCAGGAGGTGGACCCATGCAAGCTGGCATTTGCCCGCCGTGCTGCTGCCACGGTTGCTACGATAGCTGATCTGCTCGCGATTGCGGCCAACCTTTATTATGGTAGGGACGGCGGTGAATACTGCCGTCCCTGCTTCCTCCACTACCGGGATCTGGGCAGAATCATAGTCGCGCTCTGCCCTCAACACTGCAACGGGCCGGCACCTGAGGAACTCATTGAGGATGTCGAATCGCCCTCGAGATCTCGCGAGCGCGAAGTCCTTGACTATCTAATGAAAATGTTCGGACACAAACGTGAAATCTTTTGCGCTGTGTGCTCGATGCAAATAGCGAGAGTGAATGACGGTCTCCTGCGCAGGCCTCCGGTCGGTGAGGGACCACTGCGTAACGGCGTGCTCCTAATCTTTCACTTGTGCAATCATGAGGCTCTGCGTTGAAACAAGGTGGCAGCTCGATATCCAGGGCGGCTTTGTAAATCTCAGGTTTGCACAAAAAGTGGCGGCTAGCGAAGTTCCTTACGGCCTGCTCCCTGGACTGGCACAGCGCGCGACGGTTGCTCAATCAGAACCGCAGGTGGGCGCTGTCATTTCTGCTGCCGTGCAACCTGGAGCCTTCTCCGCGGCAGAGGCAGAGTATCCCCGGCTGATGCCTGTTCTTTACTGGCACGAGGCCCGACAGCTCCGACCGCCGTTGTCACTGATACGGCAGGCAATGCGCGCAATTAGTCGATGTCTGGCTTCTCACAGCATGCTGATGAATCATAAAATCATATTTTTGATGATCTATCTCCACAAAGATATGATAAGTCATTGATTGGGATGCGCCTGCAGCAGGGAAGGGTAAGCGGCTCAAGCATGGCAGGCGCAGTTGTCGTGTGCGGTGGGCGGCACGTCCAGCACCGGATTAGTGTCAAAGAAGCCCACCGGCTTGAGGCTGAACCCGCAGTAGGCCACCGGGGAGATGGGCCAGTCCTCCGGACGCGGAACGTGATGGTAGCCGAGCGTGTACCACAGAACCACGTCGGTGTCCTCCACGCTGCGATTGTTCTTGGTGTAATCGGGTAGTCCGGCCCCACCGGGGTGCTGGTTGGGATAGGGACCGGTTGCCGACATTTCCTCCGGAGTATACGGCGTAACCCACAGGTGCTTGGTCATGAACCCGGCCCGCTGGATGATGCTAGCGCTGGGGTGAGCGAATGGGAGGATGTTTTCGCCTGGCATCAACTTGTAGCTCACTGGCCTCCCCAGTTCGTTCCCGACCGATGGATTGGATACGACCCAGTAGCGGCCACGCATGGGGTCCACAACCCTCTGGGCTTCCACTTCGGTCTTCAGGAGTGTGGCTTCGGCGTAGAATGCGTTGCCGTGAGGATTGTCCGGACCCAAGGGTTCGGACACAGTGTTCACCTCATGGACAGAGTTAGATTCACCGTCCACACTCAGATCTAGTCGGAAGTTGAAGAAGTGCTGATGGAGATGTGCGTTCAGCCCAGGCGCCACCAGGATGCCGTGCCTGGGTGTCTCACTCTCGGCCATGCCAGCAGTGTTTAATATGCCTGTCAGCTTCACTTCCATCTGAATTGTGCCGTCCTGGTAGAAATACCAGAAGAAGCCGTATTCGTAGTTGCCCACCGTAGAGATGCTGGAGATGACCAGTCTCCTGGACCGGCGCACCTCGACCTGGCCAGTGCGGAAATCCGTGTGCTTCCACAGTATGCCGTAGTCCTCCTCGTGCATACACACAGCGTTTGGTATGGTGAATGCCTCCCCATGGCCGTTATTCAGGTGTGCATCGAAATAGTAAATCTCGCCAAGACAGTCACAGCCTAGAGTAAGGGAGTTGGCCAGCGAGCCAATGCCGAACTCGCCGGCGTCGAAGGCATTCTTGCGGTAATGGTCTTTGCTGGGATCGCCATAAGGCACAACCATGTCGGACAAGGAGGCTCTGTACAGAATGGGCCGGACTCGCCCCTGGTCCTCGTAGCCGACCGTGTAGAGTACCAGCCCTTCTCTAGGTGTAAATCCTATCCGAAGATGCCACTTCTGCCAGGAGACACCGTGGCCGTCCACCTTGAAGCTGGTACCTTCCGGCTGGGTGATTTCAAGGGGTTTCAGGTCCTGGCGGAACTCGCCGACGAACTCTGCGGCGTAGTTTCCGGGGTTGGGCGGCAACGGGATCACTCCGTAATCGTCAATTCGCATCACTTCCATCGCGTTCAGGTCCACAAGGACGCTGAGGCCCTCGATCGGTCGGGCGTAGCCGTTATCCGTAGGGCTGGAGCGCAGGAAACTACGTGCAAGGGCTAAGCGCCGTCCCTCCTCGTCGGCGAATCCGTAGTGGCCCGCCGACCAGGGGTCGACCATGACCAGGTCAGGATCGGAAATTCCGCGTTTTGCGAGGGCGTCTCGGTAGTCGGGATTGGCCTTGACTACGGTTTCACACTCGAAGAACTCCTCAAACATTATCCGGGGCTGCACACCTTCGATCCGCCTCCAGTCAGTTACTCGTCCTTCATTGAGGGAGACAGTCGCTTCGTACGTCGCTCCATCATCATTGTCCAGAACCACAAGGAACGCGCGGCGGCTAACGGGATGTCCTTGCTGGAAGTTAAGGGCTTCCTCCTTGTCCGGTTCCTTCAGGACTATGGTCTCGAATCGTATCCTTGGGCCGAGGTTGCGCTGCGACTTCAGGATCCTCGAGGCTGTCGCAATCTCCTCCGCCGTTAGCGGGTCCAGGGGATGTGAGACGAAATGTCGAACTCCCGTATCTGAGCTCTTAACTTCATGAATAGTCATGCCGACCTCCTGTTGACCGTGCCGGACGCCACCGTAGCGGATGCGGCAGAAATATGTGCGGAATTAGGTGATATCTGACTTCGCATAAAATACTGATAAATCATGACATCATATTTCTGATTGTATGATGCAGCATATCTTTGGAACTATTGGGTAGAGCGCCATTTGGAATCTGCTTACGAAGCCGGTTCGGGAATGGGCAGTCCTTCCTGTTCCATGAGTTCCAGGTGAAGCATCACGGCTTCGGCGATCAATTCCACGGTCTCCTTGAATGTCTCGCCCGCAGCTACACAGCCCGGCAATTCCGGCAGATACGCCGAATACCCGATCTCATCGTTTCCCTCAAACTCTATCCTGTATCTCATCGCGTACTGCCTATTCTCCTCGTTGCCAGACTTGTCAACTATGCAGCCAGTCGAACAGCAACGGCAACTCTTCCCAGAACTCTGCAAGAGAAGGAAGTTCGGAGAGCTGATGTGCCAGCATGTTCGACCATTCTGATTCAAGTTCAGCCAGAAACGGCGAAGCATGAAGTGACTCAAGCGTAAATTCTCTCAACCCCTTCGCCTCACACTTCCTCTTGAAGACCGACCGGACCGACTCGGGCGACGGGAGCAAGTCCTTCTGCCTGAAAAGCGTGATAATGTCGTAAAGGTCATGCGGCCTGGTGCGCTCGCCCAAAGCCCGCAGCTTCTCGGCGAAAACTTCCTCAAAAGCATAACACCGCACTCTAGCCGGCGACGGAAGAGCGTCCGGATAATCGTGCTCTATCTGACGCAGTACAGTGGGTCGCATCACTTCTTCAGCAGTCGTCAGGTCAAGGCTTATTCTCGCGTACGCTGGCGAATTCCTGGGACCCCTGTAATAGATACTGCCTTCTGCGGATCGCCCATTGGGCCGAGTGCGGACTCGAGGAGACCTTCCAGTGAAATCTATGCCAGACTCCCCCTGAAGCCTTCCCACCAATTCTTCGAGTATTGCCTGGACTTCATCCGGTTCCGACGGACCTTCCGGTAGAACGGTGAAGTCCAGGTCTTCGGAGAAGCGGGGAGTGTCAATGTAGCATTTCTTCAGGCAAGTCCCTCCTTTGAACGCCCACGAATCTGCAACACGAGGTTCGGATCCAATAGCCCACAGAGCCCATCCGATGACGTAGTCCTTCTCGACCACATCTTCTCGCACGCGCCATTGGCGGACTCTTTCGTTAAGTATCGCCCTGCTGATCAAGACTCGATCCTCTCCGACAGGATGGTCGCGTTCAACCGCAGGTTCCAGCGCCGCCTGGTCGGTCCCCGACCTGGCATGCTGGGGTCCAGGAGGCTGATGCCGGAGCTCATTTGCTCTCGGCATGCCTGTACAAGCTCGGGAGCCTCGATGCCCAGAGTTTCCAGAAGGTATCCAAGGCGCTTGAAGACCGTTCGATTTCCCAGGCGTCCTGCGTATTCCAGCAGAAGGGACTCATCAAGGTGTTCACTGTCGAAGTAGGAGTCCAACACTTCTGCAACATGCCGAATACCAGCGCCAAGTTCAGGTGCGTCAAGAATATCAACCAAGGTGCGGGATGGGTCGGAGATGTCCACTTTACTCCGTCCTCTCCAGACAGGCTGGGTTCCAAAGAGGTTGTCGTGCCTCGTGTGTCTGATCCGAAGCGGAGATCCCTGGACATCGGTTTCCGTGTTTCTTACTCTTCGTGTGGTGAACAACACCGTCGCATTGAAAAGCTGGTCCGTCAGATTCCAGTATTCACAGGCAGTCCATCCGCCAATATAGCAGGAGGGGCCGTAAACCTTGTAAGCGATAAGCCACGGGTCTTCCCGCCATTCGGTGGGTACGATAGCATCCAGCGGGACTGTCGCGTAGTATCCGCGACTAACGCGCACCAGCCAGCCCCGTGCCGCAAGATATGCGAGGAAGCGATGGGATCCCTCGATGGTATAGCCGAGGGCGAGGGCGGCTTCTCTGACCGAAAACGGTCCGTCGAATTCCTGATTGAGCAGCGCAAGTAGCTGCCGGTTTCTGGTAGATATACCTCTGGGTGATGGAGTTGTAATAGTCAATACACTGCACACCCCTATTTATGGAATATATAACACTTTTAGTATTATGGCTAATGCGAGGGATGTCAAGCTAAACTTGGCCTACGGCTCCCTCGCCAAGTTCCCCGTCGGGTCAGGCACAAGCACCAGGTAGATCAGCGTCGTCTGAATCAACGAGTACCCCAGCCAGCGGCTCAGGTAATTGATCGATATGCCGTTCATCAGCAGGTGCCGGGCGAAGCTGTGGCGCAGCGCGTGGGCCCCAATCCGCTTGCCCGGCGCGATTGCGCCCAGTTCCTCAGCACGTTTCACCGCTGCCTGCACCCAGTGCCACGCTGTCGTGGGATGAACCTCGATGATTCTGCCCTGGCCGATGTCCCCGTAAGCCAGTGCGCTGTTCAACGCCCCGTGCAACTCCGGATGCACCGGCACCAGCCGTGACTTGCCGCTCTTGCCTCACCCTGCTGTCATCTCTGAGCTAATACGGGCGGGTTTATGGTGGGTTACTTTACATATATGTTACTATATGTTAAAGTGGTTTCAGATAAGCCAGCATTATAGCTGAGCATTACACAGCGGATGCCTGCCTTGCGGATCTTTAGACGGTTCCGGCGCTGGCAGCCATCAGAGAAAAGGAAGGAGAGTTGGGAAATGGCAGTCACACAGAAAACTGGCAGAAAACTGGGAAACGAAAATACATGGAGCATCGGCATCATAGCCTGGATGGCGGTGGTTGCGATGGTGTCGCTGGGGATACTGCTTAGTGGTCCGCTCTTCTCGCCGGGCCGAACAGTGTATGCGGCGCCTCACCGGTCGAATGAACCGTGGCTGAAGATCAAGTGCCTGGAACCCCTTGTTGAGGAGGGAGAAGACTTCAGGCTCGAGATGCGCAAGAAGCACGACTCTGACTGGCCACATCCAACCATGCGGGTGTTCTGGTACATGGAGTCCATCACCGCTGACGAATCAGACTACGAACATCTCTATGCCGAGCGGCAGTCAAGCAACGGCTCTCAGTCCGAGTCAGGCGTGATGGGACGCAACTTCCATACTACGGAGGATTTCTATTCCGAGACCGCCGAAACCTTCAAGGTCCGGTTCAACAATTCGTTTGACCACGTCCACGACGGTGAGTGCACCATCACCATCGTGGACGACGACGGTGCAGGAATCATGGATCTTGAGATCACTTCCGAGCCGAGGGAGATTCCAGGCGCGTCCGAGGGCGGTGAAACTCTAGTGGGATACAGCACTGGAGACGTCATCGAGATAACCGCTCACTTCAATGAGGGAGTCACCAATCTCAACACGGAGACCGGTGAGCGTGCCGACTACGCCGGGATACACATAAAGGTGGAAGAGAACCGCAGAGTTGCCAACCTGCTGCGAGGCGAAGGCACGGATACTCTCGCGTTCGGCTACACGGTGCAGGATGATGATGATGACGCGGACGGGATCAGGGTGGAGGCAGGCAGCCTCAGCAGGAGAGTTATCGGGTTCTACTTCAATCAGGACACGGGCGACATAGGCCTGTGGCCGTCATCGTCTAGTTCTGACGGGATGAATCGATTCTTCGACGGCCTTGACGACGATCCTGACCATGTAGTCGTGAGGGTGCCTGCCGAGGAACCCGTCGATGAAGAACCTGTCGATGATGAGCCGCCAACAGTACCGCCAACGGTACCGCCAATAGATAACACCATCACGCCTCCCATTCCCACGCCTGAGCCGGAGGAGTGGCTTGTGAGTTCTCTGTCAATCGAGTCCAACCTGCGAGGGCTGACGGACGGTGAGCTAACGGAGGAGGACGACGGACGGGACTGGTTCAGCTTCGATGCTGAGGGCGGCGAGAGTTACATAATAGAGGTGAAGAACAAGATGATCATCACCGGATTCGATGGGACAGGCGGCGGCGGCCCCAGCATACAATACGTGCCGGGGCACCTGGTGGACCCAAGCATACTGGAGATTGTGGACGAAGAGGGTGACCAGGTGCTTGGGGAGCGCGACCAGGGAGGGTTCATACGGAACTTCGCGCGGACGTTCTTCACATCTGACGAGGACGGAACGTACTACATTGCAATTGGGGCAGGCGCACAGGACCGTAGCGCCCTTGGCTACTACGAGCTATCGGTACGCGCGGATGACCACGCTGACGACGACAATGTTGAGTCGGGCCTGGTACTTCGTCCGGGCGACTCGGTGACCGCCGTGATCGATTCCGATGTTCCGAGTGACGATCCCGGCCTGAACTCCTGGGACTGGCTGGAAGCAGGTAATGGTGAAGCCGTACCGATCTGGGGGCTGGAGTCGCTGGATGACCGCGATGTATTCCGGTTCGAGATATCTGAAGAAGGCACATACCTGCTGTCGGTAAGCGACGGACCAGAGGATGTTGGCATCTGGAAGACCGTGGATGGCACAGGCCATGCATTAAACTACGACAGGAATGTGCCTGTGGCGTCGCTTGAGGATGACTACAGTCCCGGCACCTACTATGTTGAGGTAGGCACTCGCTACTCCAGCAGCGGCAACACGGGATCCTACAAGCTATCGCTTGAGCGGATGTGATGGCTGAATGCTCGACGCGGCGCACTGAAGGCGCCGGCGGAGCGTGTGGGGAGGCGAGAGCCGTGCGCGAGCAATTTGAAACCGAACTGGCACAACGGATAGGTTTCAAGAGGGGCAGGTTTTGGAAGCCTGCCCCTTCTGCTTTTCTTCCTTTGTCTGAGCGCACTCTGAGCGTGGGTCTGTCGGTGTCGAGCATAAGGTCCGCAACTTCAAGCGTGAGCGCACCGGAGACACGCAGACCAGTTCGCCACTGCTCCTTTTTTGGAACAGTTCCACAGGAGTCACTTCCCGTTTCCCCACGAACAAATGACTTGACATGAGGCTATTTTTGCACCCTTCTAAGTGCGATATAATTGCCCTTATACCGCACTTAGAAACGGTCTCAAAAGCGCCTGCGCGAGCTGTACACGCTAGATACGAGCGTAACCTTTTACGTAAACGCAATCGTTGGCGAGGGTCTGAAACCACACCGGATGTCGCGACAACAGGAAGATTGCTCCGTCAGAAAGGCTCATCACTCATGAGTAACGTCCCGGTTTCCCAGCCAATGTCATGAGATCGAAGACCTTCGATCTGAGGAGGTCCCATCCCTCTGTGGAAGTCCGGTTGACGCTCGGTTTCCGTCTTCAGCGCGCGCAGCCAATAGGTCTGCTCAGCGTGCCACGAATTAAGCATAGACCACCCGGCGGGTGACTCGTACCGGTTCTGCTCCGTGGTCAGCAGACCTCCGAGGCTCAGGTGGACACCGTTCCACTCTTGCGCCACCGCTCCCCAATTCGGCACAAGTCGGTCGTCCTTCGTACCCTTCGCGGGATACTTGACGCACAGATCATGCCAGTCGGAAGGTCCGTGAATCTCAAGCACCCGCACGTCTTCTGGGAAGCGCATCGACCACCACGCAAGTGGAAACTCGCACATGTAATCTCCAACCCGTTCATCATAACCTACGAGTTTGGATGTCAAGTGGGGTCCATACAGCGTTGATGTAATCTGGTTGCTAAGAGGCTTCTGTGCGTAGCGCTCCCAGCGTCTCGATGGGTTTTTCGGTCGCTGCCACCCCAGAGTATCCGGCGGAGTGCCGTAGATGAACTTCAAAGGAGGAGTAGTCCAGTGTATCGAGACCCATGCCTGAGCGTTGAGGTCTATGTCATCGAACCACCACGCTGTGCCCGGATGCTCGATAACTGCTCGCGCCTGAGCTGTCTTCTCCCTTGCGAGAGCCGGTAGCTCAGACGCGAGCAGTTTGTGGTCAGGATTATGTATGGACACGGACTCAGCAGTCACTGTCGCTAACCATAGACTAACCTTCGGGTCTGCCAAGTCTTCCGGCGATAGCCCGCTCTCGACTAGCGTAATCAGAAAATCACAGCCAACAAGAGAGTTCAGAAGGTCTTCTACTCGTGCATCAGTGTTTGTCATCCTACTAACCCTAATCCTCCGGCTCTGTGCATTCCACTGTCTCCGAATTACCCGATAAGCCGGAATATGTGACGCCTTCTACGGTTAACGTTGCTTCAGCCAGTTGGACCCAAACGTACGTGGTGCCGATCTCGCAGGATGTTACTACGTATCCTCTCATAAGCACTCCATTTCGTAGCCTAGTGGGGTAGCAGTCAGGATCACCCTGCCCAGAAGGGCAGACGCTGTAATTTACCTCTTGAATGGCGTAATCCGAGCCTTCCCATCTTGAGAGCTCCTGCCAGATTGTAGCTACGTGAGATGGCGGAAGAGTGGTGCAATTAATCGCGGCTTTGCCCCGAATGTTCCCTGGTCCAGGGGAATCGTGCGGTTCGTGAGGGTTGTCAGCTCTTATGCGGCAACCCCAAGGGTTAGGTTGAATGTTCATGGCCGTTCCTGCATCATCTGCCGTCTCTGCTGCACTGGTATCTGAAACCATGTACATAAGACCGTCGCTGTTTCCATCAGGCCCACCACCGTAACTGCCATTTTCATACGTTTGCTGGCGGGCATCCGCCAGATCACCCTCTGGTGTGTTTGCCGGAACAGGCGTGGGTTCGTCGGCCCTTGCCACCCCTCCGACAGAAGCGACGGCTACAATCAGCACCGCCATCAGCATTACTGCCATCAATCGCTTAAACATCTCGATACCTCCTTATATTACTACAATCCGCAATCGCTGCGGGCAAGCGTAAGCGAGGTGTGAGGTTCTGTATATCCGACAAACGAACCAATTATGTACCATTTATTTGCGGCGTAGCGTACTATGCCGAATAGTGCACATGAACTATAAGTCATAGTTCATGTGCACTATTGCGAGGCGGTATTAGGCCTCGGAGTGACGGTTTTGCCGCCAAACTTACATCCCACCTCAAATTGATGGAACTCTTGCAATCTCGGTGGCGAACCAAGGCAAAGGCAAGACCGTTGCGACCCGGTTACGCCACTGACCGTGGCGGCAGCTGTATTCCAGGGACGCACGTGATACGCGACAATCCATACTCGTGTATTACTGATCAATTCCTAGTTCATGGAGACTATGCTGTATAATACCTGCCGCGCGTCGCGCGCCTTACCGAAGCTGAGTTACGGGAGTCGGACGAACCGCTCCGACGGCGAAGCTTCAGGTCCTGGTCTTTAAGAAGAACGGTCGAAAGAAGAGAAGACGAAAATGATTTCAATCAGCAATGTACACTGCCTTCTAAGGCTGGACGAAAAAGAGAACGGCAAGGTCTGGTCAACTGCGCCGAATTGTAGGATTTTCGCCGCCCACCCAGAATACGCGTAAATGGATGACCAGGATGACGACGGCGCGGTCTGTGAGAGCTAGATGAATCTACTTAAACTGGCGATAGTTGACGATCATGTGTTGGTGCGTGTTGGCGTAAGAGCAGTGGTCGATGGAGTCGATGATATAGAGGTGGCAGGCAGTTACGAGAATGCGGAGTCTGCGTTAAAGGCATTTGAAAGGCTGAAGCCGGATGTCGTTCTGATGGGTGTCGAAATGACGGGAATGGATGGCGTTCACGCCTGCCGTCACCTTCGGAACATGCTTCCGGATGTAAAGGTCATCATGCTGACATCGCACAGTGACGAAGAGACGGTTATGGCGTCGATTATGGCGGGCGCGGCGGGCTATCTACTGAAGAACACGAACGTTGATCGATTGCTCAGGGCAGTGAGAACGGTTGCGGGCGGCGGGTCGCTTCTGGATCCTGCGATAACGCGGGGCGTGCTGGACAGGTTCAAGTCTATGACAACCCCTTATGAAGTATCCGCGCCGGACCCGCCGCCTGGCAGAGATAATCTATCGAAGCGGGAGAGTGAGGTATTCTCGCTGATTGTGGAGGGATGCACGAATAGGGAGATAGGAGAGCGACTCTATATCAGCCAGAATACGGCGCGGAACCATGTGAGTCATATTCTGCAAAAGCTGGGACTGAACCGGCGCGGTCAGGCGGCGGTTCTCGGTTTGGCGCAATTCTCCGCTCCGGATTAGAATATTGTGCTCATCGGAAGCAACGTAGGCGAGTTTTACGCGGATGTCCTACAGCCATTTCACGACTGGTCGTTCCATACACATCATCGTCAGCCCAAAGGAGGCAACCACCATCGCACCATCCGCCGCCGCCTTTGACCTTGGCGGCGACTGCAACGCGGTTGCCAATTGCAATAACGCAGAGCACTACTCCCGCATCCATTCTAGTCCTTGATGCGGGTGCGTCAGTCACGGGTTATTGGTCGGATGGCACGGCAGACGTTGACCTGACTCTCTCGCTGCGAAACGAGGGAAGTAAGGCGTTTCAAAGCAGCCAGCCCATCAGTGTTTCCTGTGCTGTTGGTGAGCTTTTGGCGAGGGATTGCAGTGCCTCGGAAGATTGTATCGGGCGCCTGCTCAGCCATCCCTCACTCGAAATGGTGCATACCACCTCTGATGCTCCGGTTTACATGGCGGCCTGAACAACGACATTTATAATGGCCGGTGAGGCAACAGGACCAGGGGCGACCTCGGTCCACCATAGCCAGACGCCTGCGCCGACTCATAGCCCGGACTTGCGCGACAGAAAATCCCGCTCCACCGTGAGCTGCCCAATCTGCTGGTATAAATGCGCAGTTAGCGCTTCTTGGTCCCTCTCCGCCTTTGCGGTATTCTTGCCGAAGACCTCGGGCGCTCCCTCGATCAGGGCCTTCTTCCAGGTATTAATCTGCGTGGGATGAACTTCAAACCGGCTGGCCAACTGAGCAACGGTCTCTTCTCCACGGAGCGCGGCCAACGCCACCTTGGCCTTGAACCCCGGACTGTGCTTCTTCCTGCTCTGCTTCACTTTCCTGCTCCTCTTTTCACTTCATTCTAGGAGCGGGGCTCTCTCTTAACCACCTGTCCGATTTATTGGGTCCACCTCACACAGTAGTGTCCCGTAGAGTGGTGTAACAGAGTAGGTGGACTGGAATAAATGAAGCCACCGCGTCATCCTTTAGGAAGTAGAAGCCTGATACAAGGAGGACGACGATGGCAAGAGAAAGTATGGACTTATTGGAGTTGTTGCGCAATAGAGGGATGGACGGAGATGTGGACTTTCTGCGCGAGGCGCTGGGGGTTCTGGTCGATGGGATAATGGACGGTGAGGCGTCCGTGAAGGCGGGAGCCGGATATGGCGAGCGTAGTCCGGACCGAGTCACCCAGCGCAACGGATACCGCAGCAGGAGCTGGGACACGAGAGTGGTCACGATGGAACTGCGCATACCGAAGCTGAGGGACGGAAGCTACTTCCCCAGTCTGCTGGAGCCGCGGCGTCGGAGTGAGAAGGCGTTGCTGGCAGTGATACAGCAGGCGTACGTAGAGGGAGTGTCCACCAGGAGAGTTGACGATCTGGTGAAGGCGCTGGGATGCGAAGGCATCTCAAAGAGCCAGGTATCGCGCATCTGCCGTGGGTTGGACGAGGTGGTGGAGAAGTTTCTGAACCGGCCCCTCGATGGAGGACCGTATGCGTATCTATGGCTGGACGCGCTGACACAGAAGGTGAGAGAGGACGGCAGGATAGTCAACGTGAGCGTTGTGGTTGGTACTGCCGTGAACGCCGAGGGCAAGCGTGAGTTAGTGGGGCTGGACGTGGGCACCAGTGAGGATGGAGCCTTCTGGCTGAGCTTTTTGCGCTCGCTGGTAGCGCGGGGCCTGGCCGGCGTGGAGTTGGTCGTCTCGGACGCTCACCAGGGACTGAAGGACGCCATAGCAACGGTGTTCGGCGGTGCGAGCTGGCAGCGATGTCGCACGCACTTTATGACTAACTTGCTGACGAGAGTGCCGAAGAGAACACAGCCGTGGGTTGCGACGATGGTGCGCAGCATCTACCAGCAGCCGTCTGCCGAGGAGGTACACATCCAGCACGAGAAGGTAGTCGAGCAGCTTGCCGAGCAGCTTGCCGAGCGCTTTCCGCAAGCAGCCTTGATGCTTGACGAGGCCGGAGCGGACATACTGGCGTTCACACACTTCCCGATGGAGCACTGGAAGAAGATCTGGTCGAACAATCCCCAGGAGAGGTTGAACAAGGAGATACGGGTCGATTCCGGTAGGGGGCAGAATCGTACGCTAAGGGGAATGGCATCGGTTGAGTGTGCGATAGACGGTTGGTCTTGAGACGGAGAAGATCTCGGCGAGATCGCTGATGGAATACTCGCCGGTGGCGTGCATGCGGCAGAGTTCCCGCTGCTGACGGTCGGACAGTTTGGGCTGCTTGCCGCGCAATTTTCCTTTGGCGCGGGCGATGGCCATGCCCTCGCGGGTGCGCATGCGGATGAGATCGGCCTCGAACTCGGCGAAGGTTGCGAGGATGTTGAAGAACATCTTGCCCATGGGATCGTCCGGGTCGTAGAGCGCCCGTCCGAGTGCCAGTTTCACGCCGCGTTCCTGAAGCTGATCGGCGATGGCGCGGGCATCCGGAACGGACCTGGCGAGGCGGTCGAGTTTGGGCACGACCAGAGTGTCGCCCTGGCGCACGGCGGCGAGGGCCTGGTCGAGGCCGGGGCGGGCACGGTTCGTGCCGGTGAGTCCGTGATCGGTGTAGATGCGACCCTCGGCGACGCCGAGTTCCAGGAGGGCCTGGCGCTGGGCGCCAGGGCGAAATCCGCGACCGCTCCAGCGAAGGACAGCACTACCGCATGGCCGGGCTCAACCTGCTCGCCGCCATCGTCATTTACTGGAATACCGCCCATCTCGGCGAAGCGGTCGGACATCGGAAACACGCCGGCCTGACCGTCGAGCCCGAGCTCCTGGCCCACATCTCACCCCTTGGGTGGGCCCACATCCTGCTCACCGGCGAATACCGGTGGCCAAAACGTAGATAGCGGCCTTAGCGTACGATTCTGCCCCCTACCGGAATCGACCCGAGGAGGTCGCGGGCAGGTACGCCAGCCGCGAGAACAAGTCGGTCGTGGACATGGAAGCACTGGATGTCATGAACACGGACGACCCAGCCGTGTACTGGTACTGGCTGGATATGGAGGACACCATGGTAGCGAGACCGGGAGAGCCCACGAAGATGGAGAGGAACGTCACGACCGGTCATGCCATAAGGTGGGCCGAGCGCTATGAGGAAGACCGCAGGAAGCTTAATGGACTCTATGAGTGGCTGGGCATCGCTCAGGACACGCCGATCGCGCAGGTCACTGGTGAGACGAGCCGCATCTCGCTCGCCGGCAGGTAACGCCCGGGCACAGAAGCAGGGGGAGGTCGCAGTTAACGCTACGGCTTCCCCCGGCACCTGAAAATGGGGCCTTTTTTGCGTTTCCGGCCCCTGCGGTCGCGCCGCCTCAGTCCGTGAAGATATGGCGGAGGCCCAGGCTTTCGGCCAGATCGAGCAGGGCCATCATGTGCTCCATGTTGGGGCGGCCCCTGCCCTCCTTCCAGCGCCATACGGTGTAGCGGTAGGTTCCGATGCGCCGCGCAATCTCCGACCAGGACAGGCCGGACTCCTTCTGGAACCGCTTGAGGCGCTCCGGGAAGTCGTCGGGGAACTCGTAGGTTTGTATGTAGTAGTCAACTCGCTGTCTCGGCATCGAGCCGGTCCTTCCGCAGGACAATTGGAAGCCCTGTCCCCAAGGGGAACGACAAGTTGCCCGGCATCCGAAGCGCTGGCGCCAGCCGTCTGCCCACTCTCAGCCTGGGAGAATCACCTTGGGCGAGAGCGGCGGCCTCGCCCGAACATCCATATCGGCTTGCCTCTTGTTGGCCGGGAAGCCGAGCGACGGCCTGAGCCGAACACCGGCCCGTCGCGCTGGACAACCCGGAAGTGTCTGTCCTCGACCTCTCCCGTGCCCGGGTTCACGAGCCGCCGGGCAAGCCCGATTGGAGCGAGGCCTTTCCGACCAACGTCCACTCCGAGGTGCAGGTCACCCCCACCCACCAGTCGTAGCTGGAAATCCTGTCCCAGGACAAGCCCAGATCTGCGCTGAGCGTGGTAGTCGCCGGGGCGGGATGGAACCCCAGGTCTCTAACGACAACCCAAAGCTCCTCGTCGCTGTATGCCGCCACGAAGTACTCACCACCGCAGGAGCCGGAGTCGGCCCACTCGATGGTTATGTCGGTGCCGGTGGAGTCTCGCTCCGACGGCGGGATTAGCGTGACGGTGACCGGCTCGGACGGCGCGGCGGCTTCGGCCCTGGTCACCGTGACGGTATAGGTCTTTGTCGTCTCCCCGTCCTCGGCGGTGACCTCGACGGTGATGACGTTGCTTCCCTCGGCCAGGGAGACCACCCCGTCGCTATCGGCAATCCCGTCCAGCTTGACCACGTAGCTGGCCCCGTCGTCGCTGGTCGTCGCCGTCACCGTGGTCTCGGTCACGTTGTTGCCCACGTCGGCGGCGTACCCGGTGACGGCCGGGTCGAACGCGCCGAAGTCAACATTACTCAACACCAGGCCGCGCAGGGTGGCGTCCGATACAGTGGTGGGTGGCTCAGTCGTGAAGGTGGTGGACTTGGTGGACGTCGCCCGGAAGTCGCTGTCGTAGGAAACCTCCAACTCCCAGGTAGTTCCGGGAGTCAGTTCGGCCAGCTGGAAACGTACAGAATCTCTGTTCACGGGGATCAGTACTCTATCAACGGTCCAGGCGCCGCTGCCGGTCCGGAAGCGCAGATGGACGTTTGCGCCGCCGCTGTCGAGCCCGGTCCCTGTCACCGTGACCATGGCCGTGGTCTGCTCGATGCTGTCCACGCTGACGGTGAGCCCCAGGGTGGTGAAGGTGAATGTTTTCGTGGCCCCCGCCGGGAAAGTGCTGTCCCAGGACACCTGCACCTCGTATTCGGTGGAGGCGGTAAGCCCGGTTATCGGGATGCCAAACCAGGTCAACAAAGGGGGAACATAGTTGGAGTGGTACACGGGGTCGGGGTTGGCCGCCTTCGAGGTGGTGGTCCACGCGCCGCCGCCGGTGCGGTACCGTAGGTAGATGTCGTCACCGTTGCTCAGCACAACAGTAATATCTATGGTGGCGGTGGTCTCCCTTACCTTTCTCGCGTGCGTGATTTGTATCTCCGGCGGGGCGGTGGTGAAGGTGACCATCCGCACACCCGTGGCGAAGGTGCTGTCGTAGGACGCCTCTACCGTGTAGGTCCTGGCGCCAGTCAGATAGCTCCACACGAACTCTACCGATGAATCTCCGGAGGCCACCGCCTTGGACTCGGTGGTCCAGTCATCGCTGCCCTTGCGGTACCGCAGGTGGACTTCGCTGCCGTTGGCCCCGGTAACGTTCACAGTGACAGCGGCCGTGACGACCCAGGGGTCACTATTTAGAGTGAGCGAGGCCACGCTGGGTTCAGCCGCCACCGACGCCGTGGCAGTGCTGGTCAGCGTCTCTTCATTATTGGCGTCGTCGGTGAAAGTCACCCGCACCTTGATGGTCTTGCCCTCGTCGGCGGCTGAGAGCGTGTAGGTGGAGTCGGTGGCGTCCTGAATCTCGGTGTCGGTGGTTCCGTCGTTGGAAATCCACTGGTAGCTGAAGGTCGCGCCGTTCAGCCCGTCCGCGTCCTTGATACTCGACGTGTCCGCCGTCAGCGTCTCGCCCACCTGCGCCGTGCCATTGATGGCGGGCGCGCCGCTGGCCGGCGTGTTGGACGCCGGCGCTTCGGCTTTGGTCACGGTGACGGTGTAGGTCTTCGTCGTCTGCCCGTCCTCTGCGGTGACCTCGATGGTTATGACGTTGCTGCCCACGGCCAGGGAGACGGTCCCGTCGTCGTCGGCGACACCGTCCAGCTTGACCGCGTAGCTCGCCCCGTCGTCGTTGGTCGTGGGCGTCACCGTGGTCTCGGTCACGTCGTTGCCCACGTCGGCGGTGTACCCGGTGACATCCGGGTCGAAGACCCCGAAGTCAACGCCGCTCAGCGTCAGCCCACTCAACGTGGCGTCGTTGGAAGGCGCAGTTTCCGGTTCCGTGATCGAGAAGTCAGCCGTGGCCGATGCCAATTCGACGTTTTCTTGGGAGGAGATGCTGGCTCGGACGGTGTAGTCCCCTGGCGGACAGTCGGCGGAAATGCTCCCGGCGCGGATCTCCGGGTCCTCGTCCACCTTGTGCATGTAGCGATCCACTCCCAGGCCGTAGCCGTTGGCCCGATCCTCGCAGGCGTCGGCATCTCCGTTGTCCGAATTCTTTACGTCGGTCCGAAATATGTAATCGATGGTACTGGTGTCTGAGTCGGCTTCCAGGCCGTCGAAGGACATAGTGACGGTGATTTCCGTGCCAGGTTCCACCGAGTCGGAGGGGGAGAGGGTAACCGTCACCGCTGGGCCGGACGCCGCCCTGGTCACGGTGACGGTGTAGGTCTTGGTGGTCTGGCCGTCCTCAGCGGTGACCTCTATCGCAATGATATTGCCCCCCAAAGCTAGGGTGATGGCTCCGTCGTTATCGACAACTCCGCCCAGCTTGACCACGTAGGTCGCCCCGTCGTCGTTCGTAGTGGGTGTGACAGTGGTCTCCACCACGTTGTTGGCGACGCTGGCACCGTACCCGAAGGTAGATGAGGCGAACGTGCCGATGTCCACTCCGCTCAGCGTCAGGCCCTTCAGCGTGGCATCGGCGGAGAGCGGCCGTGCGGCGCGGGTGACCGTCACGGTGTAGGTCCTGGTGGTCTGGCTGTCCTCTGCGGTCACCTCGATGGTGATGACGTTGCTGCCCACGGCGAGCGAGACACTCCCATCGCCATCCGTCATGCCGTCGAGCTTGATTACGTAGGAAGCTCCGTCATCGTTGACGGTGGGCGTTACCGTGGTTTCCGCTACATCGTTGGTGACGCTGGCGGTGTACCCCGTGGTTGCTGATGCAAACGTGCCGAAATCCACGCCGCTGAGCGTCAGTCCGCTCAGAGTTGCGTCGTTGGACAGCGTAGGACCCGGATTGACCACCGTGAAGGCCGCGCTCTCCGATGCCAGTTCCACGTTGTCGGCGGTGGAGATGCTCACCCGAAGGGTGTATGCCCCCACCGGGCAGTCTGCGGAGATGGTTCCGGTGCGGACCTCAGGGTCCTGGTCCACCTTGTACATGTAGCGGTCCACGCCGAGACCATAGCCGTTGGCATGATCCTCGCACTGGTCAACGTCTCCGTCGTTGGAGTCCTTCACGTCGGCCCGGAAGACGTAATCCTTGGTGCTGGCGTCGGAGTCGGACTCCAGGTTGGCGAAGGACATGGTTACGTCGACCGCCGTGCCCGCCGGCGCCGTGGGAGGCGACAGCGCAACCGTCACCTCAGGCCCCGGTTCCTCTTTCTCCTCCGGCTGTTGAGTGTTCGATCCCGATGTGGCGCGTGTCACGGTGATGGTGTAGGTCTTGGTGGTCTGACCGTCCTCGGCGGTCACCTCGACGGTGATGACGTTCTCGCCTACGGCCAAGGCCACCGTCCCATCCTCATCCGCTGTTCCGTCGAGCTTGATCGCGTAGGTTGCCCCATCGTCGTTCGTCGTCGGCGTGACGGTGGTTTCGGAAACATCGTTGCCGACGCTGGCCGTGTACGTGATTGTGGCCGCGTCGAACGCGGCGAAGTCTATGCCGCTCAGCGTCAGCCCGCTAAGCGCGGCGTCTGTGGAGGGCAGCTCGGCGCGGGTGACCGTCACGGTGTAGGTCTTCGTCGTCTCCCCGTCGTCGGCGGTGACATCTACGGTGATGACGTTGTCGCCCACGGACAGCGGGTATTCTACTCTGGCGTCAACCCCGTCCAGCTTTGTTATGCAGGTCGCCCGGTGGTGGGTCGGTACTACCCATAGAACGACCTTCGAAATGTCGTTCTCCACGTCGGCGGTGTACTCCGTAGTAGACGGAGAGAACTCACCTATGTCAACGGCGCGGTCGCCGTACTGTCCGTCGACGAAGAACCAGATGCGCTCTCCGGGCAAGGCTATTGTTAGATCGAGGCTATACAAGGTGGCATCAGCGGATGCAGCGCTGGTTAACGTGACGGTGTAAGTCTTGATGGTCTGACCGTCCTCGGCAGTGACCTCTATGGTGATGACATTGCTTCCCGAGGCCAGGGTGAATATCCCGTCGGCTTCGGACAGCCCACCGTACAGGTAGCGCCCGCAGTAGTTCACATATGAAGCGTCGTACTTGACCGTGTAGGTAGCCCCGCCGTGGTTCACTGTCGGGGTGACGCGGATCTTCTCCTCGTTGCTGTCCACGTCGCCGGTGTATTCGGTGGTGGCCGGGTCGAACGTGCCAAAATCAACGTCGTTCGCAAGTTCGAGCACCCTCTGCGAGTCATTGAGTAAATAAAGAGGGATGGGGGCGAAGCCAGGGTAACTGAATGCCAGGTCGGCCAGAGTGGCGTCGCTGGATGCAGTCCTGGTTGCCGCAACGGTGTAGGTCTTGATGGTCTCCCTATCCCCTGAGGTGACCTCGATGGTGATGACGCTGCTGCCAGGGGCCAGTGCAACGGTTCCGTCGCTATCGGCCACGCCGTCCAGCTTGATCACGTAGGTCGCCCCGTCGTGGTTCACCGTCGGGGTGACGGTGGTCTCCGTCACGTCTCTGTCCACGTCGGCGGTGTATTCAGTAGTGGCCGAGTCGAATGTGCCGAAGTCAACGTCACTCAACGCCAGCCCCCTCAGGGTGGCGTCCGACGCAGCGGTGATCGGCAAAGTCGTGAACGTGGTGGACCTTGTGGACGTCGGCTGGAAGTCCCAGTCGTAAGAAGCCTCCACCTCGTAGGTAGTGCCGGACGTCAGTCCGGTCAGCCAGTATTGTTTGGAACCCCAGGCTCGAGGTCCATCGAAACGAGTCCAGTCGTCGTTGCCAGTGCGGTAGCGCAGATAGGTGGTGGTGTTGGTTATGGCTGAAATTAAGTCCAACGTGACGACGGCCTCGGTCCGCTTGATGCTGTGCACGCTGATGGTGAGGCCACGGGTGGTAATGGAAAAGGTCTCCGTAGCCGCCTCAGGGAAAGCGCTATCGAAGGACACCTGCATCTCATAGTCAGTGGACGCGGTCAGCCCGGTTAGCTTGACGACAAACCCGAGTTTGCTGGCCCCGTCTATGGGGTATAAGTATCTGATTCTCTCGTTCTCGAGGCCGATCGAGGTGCTCGTCCAGGCGCCGCCGCCGGTGCGGTAACGTATATGTGCGTCGACGGGCCATTTACTGAGAAGGCGACCGCTAAAGGAGGCGTTTCTTAACTCGGTCGCGCTCGGTAGATAAGCGTAGTCATCGTTGCTAAGAGACACAAGAAAAGTGAAGGTGGTGGTGGTCTCATCTGCGCTTACCCATATGGGTGGTCCGCCTACCTCCGGCTGTGGGTTGGTGAAGCGGATAGTCTTCGTTCCCGTGGCGAAGGTGCTGTCGTAGGACGCTTCTACCGTGTAGCTCCTGGTGCCAGCCACATCGCTCCACCCGAACTCTACCGATGACTCACCCGGGGCCACTGCCTTCGACTGGGTGGTCCATAGGGACCGTCCCAATACTTCGAGGGGACGGTCCCTAATGCCATCGCGGTACCGCAGGTAGACTTCACTGCCGTCGGCCGCGGTAACATTCACAGTGACGGAGGCCGTCAGTAATCCGGCCTTCTTCACAGTGAGGGAAGCCACGCTAGGGCCAACCGCCACTGCCTCCGTCGCTACGCTGGTGAGGGCTTCCGCGTAGCCGCCCCTGTCGGTGAAGGACACACGCACCTTGATGGTCTTGCCCACGTCGGCAGGCTGGAGCGTGTAGGCGTCGTCGTTGGCATCCTGAATCTCGGTATCGGTGCTTCCGTCGTTGGAAATCCACTGGTAGCTGAACTTCACCCGGTCCAGGCCGTTCCCGTCCGCGATGTCCGAGATGGACGCCGTGATTGTCGCTCCCACCTGCGGGGTGCCGCTGACTGTGGGAGCGCCCGTGGCTGAAACGTTGTCCGGCCTGTCCCGTCTACCTGATTCATGATTCGAGGTGGGGTTCATGGAAAGGTAGTCGGACCAGTCCGAAGACCCGTGCCGGTTGTTGGCCCGCACCTGGAAAAAGTACGATCCACCTTGGTGATTCAGTTGGCTGATGATGGCTCCCGCCCCGTAGAACGCGATTTCAACGCCGTCGCCCGGCAGGTCGATCCACTGGTCGTTCCGGTACAACTGGACGTCGTAGGACGTGGCCTCCGGCACCTCGTTCCACTCCAGGTTCACGCCGCCCCGGAAGACTGCCGTTCCGGTGGGTTTGTCCGGCGCGGCGCCCTGAGCGGATGCGATTGAGGTGCCGGCGAGCAGAGCGGCAAACCCCGCCAGAATCAGCAAGACTGCTGCAGCCCGCAGCGTTAAACTCCCGGTGGTCGATTGGAACGCCATCATTGTTCGTACACTCTCCTAAGCATTGGTAGTCTGTGGTGACTCCGCCGCTCGCGCCCGTTGGGGGACGGTTCGCGGAGCCGGACGGTTTCTGCCGCCCGGCTGGGAGGCATTTCGCCACCCGCTATCCGGACGGTCGGGATCTGGGAAGATGTGAAGTCATCTTGGGGAGGAGGTAGCCCAAGGGATAGGCATAGGAAATGAAAACCGCCAGCATCCGGACGCTGAGAGGTGCAGGTGAAGCAAGTCTGGCCGAACCTATCGAACGGAGTTCTGGGGCTATCCGGTGACGGAATTCGTCGGGGGGGGGTAGAGAGATTGCGCTCGTCGAGGCGCGCGCTCACGACGGCGGATACCGCCGGTGCGCTCTCTGACGCTGCTGCAACTTGCATCCTACGCGGAAGCCAAGACAATACGACCCCTCTAATAGCAGGTATAGACCAAGCGCTACGGGCAAGTGAAACCGGACGGCACTCAAGCCCAGCAGATATTGTAGACTATCGATGTGAGTCTAGTGTGATTAACAACCCCTGTTTCCGTGACGTTATTGTGAGCATTTGGCCAATCCGGTACAATTGATGCTGGCTAGCCGCGGGCGTCCGCAGTACGGTCAGGGAGGTAAGATGAAGGAAGCCGACGAGCACCGGCGGGAGATGGAGGCGCTGCGGGAGCGCCTGACCAGGTTGAGCGAGGCCAGCCTCCGCGTCAACGAGAGCCTGGACCCGGACACGGTGCTGCAAGAGGTCATGGACAGCGCCCGGTCGCTGACTGACGCCCGGTTCGGCGGGATTACGACCTTCGACGAATCGGGCCGGCTGCTGGAGTTCATCACCTCTGGTCTGCCTGCCGAAGAGCAGCAGCGGATGTTGGACCTGCCGGAGGGTCCGGCGCTCTTCGAGTACTTCAGCTCGATTCAAGGCTCCCTGAGATTCGGGGACGTCGCCAGCCAAATGAGGTCGCTGGGCTTTCCCGACCTGCCGATCAAGACCCTGCTGGGAGCGCCGATGCGTCACCGGGGCGAGCACGTGGGCAATCTCTACGTGGCCGAGAAGGAAGGCGGCCGGGAGTTCACCCGGGAAGATGAAGAGACGCTGGTGATGTTCGCGTCCCAGGCGACGATGGTCGTGGTCAACGCCCGCAGGCACCGGGACGAACAGCGGGCCAGGGCCGACCTGGAGACCCTGATCAACACGTCGCCCGTGGGCGTCCTGGTGTTCGACGCCACGACCGGGGCCTTGGCGTCGCTGAACCGGGAGGCGAGAAGGATCTTCAACGACCTGCATACGCCGGGCCACCCCCTGGAGCAGCTCCTGGGCGTGCTGACCTTCCGGCGCGCCGATGGACGGGAGATTTCCCTGGAGGAGTTCCCCCTGGCCAAGGCGCTGAGCACCGGTGAGACGGTGCGCGCCGAGGAGATCGTCATTCAAATCCCCGACGGGCGGAGCGTCACCACCATCATCAACGCTACGCCCATCCACTCGGAGGAGGGTCAGGTCGATTCCGTGGTCGTGACCCTACAGGACATGACGCCCCTGGAGGACCTGGAACGGCTGCGGGCCGAGTTCCTGGGCATGGTCAGCCACGAGCTGCAAACGCCGCTGGCTTCCATACGGGGCTCGGCGACCACTCTACTGGACGACGAGCCCGACCTGGACCCCGCCGAGATGCGCCAGTTCCACCGGATCATCGAACGGGAGGCCAGCCGGATGCGGGGCCTGATCAGCGACCTGCTGGACGTGGCGCGCATCGAGACGGGCACGCTGCCGGTCGCTCCCGGACCGGCGGAGGTGGCCGTCCTGGTGGACGAGGCCAGGAACGCCTTCCTGAGCGCAGGGGGCAGGAACCAGCTCCTCATCGACCTGCCGCAGGACCTGCCCTGGATCATGGCGGACCGGCGGCGCATCGTCCAGGTGCTGGGCAACCTCCTCTCCAACGCCGCCCGGCACTCGCCGAAGTCGTCCTCCATCCGGGTGACCGCCGTGCGGGAGGACTTCCACGTCGCGGTCTCCGTGGCCGACGAGGGCAGGGGCGTGTCGGCCGAGCGCCTGCCCCACCTGTTCCGGAAGTTCTCCCGGAGCGGCGACGAGGACCAGGGGCGTGGTCTAGGGGGTTCGGGGCTGGGCCTGGCCATCTGCAAGGGGATCGTGGAGGCCCACGGGGGCCGCATCTGGGCCGAGAGCGATGGAGAAGGTCTGGGGGCGCGGTTCACTTTCACGATTCCGGTGCTCGTGGAGGCCGGGATTGACGCCGCAGCCGGACCCGCCCGGCTCTCCGCCCCCTCGCGGCGGTCGGAGCGTGGGCGGAAGCGCATTCTCGTCGTGGACGACGACCCGCAGGCGCTCAGGCACGTCCGCGACGCGCTCTCCAAGTTGGGCTACGCGCCAATTGTGACCGCCGACTGGGAGGAGGTGCACCGCCTCATGGAGGAGGAGAAGCCCAACCTGGTGCTGCTGGACCTGATGCTGCCGGGGATCGACGGCATCGAGCTGATGCAGGGCATTTTGGATATTGCCGACGTGCCGGTCATCTTCCTGTCGGTGTACGGCCAGGACGAGGTCATCGCCCGGGCCTTCGATACCGGGGCCGCCGACTACGTGGTCAAGCCCTTCTCGCCCACGGAGCTGGCGGCGCGGATCCGAGCGGCCCTGCGCCGGCAGGAGGCCGCCGCCCGGCCCGAGCCCACGGTACCCTATGTGCAGGGCGAGTTGACCATCGACTACGCCGAGCGCAGGGTGAGCCTTGCCGGACGTCCGGTCCGGTTGACCGCCATCGAGCACCAGCTGCTCGTCGAGCTATCGGTCCACGCCGGTCTCGTGCTGACCCACGACCATCTGCTGCAACAGGTCTGGGGCCTGGGAAGCTCCGGCGACTCGCGGCCGCTGCGCACTGCCGTGAAGAACCTCCGCCGCAAGCTGGGCGACGACGCGGGCAGCCCCAAGTACATCTCTACTGAGCCCCGCGTTGGCTACCGGATGTCCAGGAGGGAGACGCAGGAAGAGACGGAGCTAAATGAGGAGCCAGCGCTATGAAAGAAATCTCTGTATTGCTGGACCAAGCATTACTTGCCCCATCTTCCGAACTGGTGGGGATTGGTCTATTCGGCGACGGAGCTATAACAGGTACTCACCTACGGGGAGATCGACGGGGAACCAGGCCGCTACGAACTGGAGTGGTTCAGCTGACGGGAGATAGGCTTTCCCCGATCTGGGCGGGTCCTCAACTGTTGACAGGGACGGACTGGTCATGGAGGAGACCACTCGTCCGTCCCTGCTCGTCTAGCTCGGCTCCGGCACACCTAACCGGGCTCGGCATCCCTCGGGCGCGCGCCACTCCCGTTCCCAGCGGCCTCATGCTCTCCCGAATTCTCGTGCGACATGGTATTGTCTGGTATGCCGCCCTGGCTTGAATGGACTCAAACCGACCTCCCACGAGTACTTAAGCTTTCCGTGTCGATTGAGTCCGTTGAATAACGATTCAAGGTTGGTTGTGTTGCCCTTAAGCTTCACCCTCACCCGGTTAGTCCTGTTCATGTCGGTGTCTGCCCGGCTCAAGAAAGCCAGCGCGACGCTCCTCACATTCTTCTGCCCAGACGCGTCACGATACAGGAATCGCTAGGCCACCGTGCGCTGACAGGCTACCAAGCCACATCTCGAAGACGGCGGTATCTACTGGCAACGTTAGTCCACTAACTCCTCTTGGATAGTAGCAATCCCTGCACAGACACTATCTTGCCGATCTTTCGCTCGTGACGTCCACCGCCGCTGCCTGTCATGCCTTTCCCCATCAGCTCTTGTCTCAGCAGAATTGTCTGTTGGCCTGTTATCAATCTCGCACCTCGGCCAAGGGTGTCAGCACCGCGTGAAGGCAGGTAGGGGCGAAGGCTAAGTCGAAGTCGATTCCTGTTGGGAGATTCTGGCGCTGACTGGTTGTGGGCTCTCCACGGACTCAAGGCGCAGCCTCAGCCCCAAGGCGTTGGTGATCTTCAGCAGCGTCGCCAGAGTGGGGTTGCTGTCTTCAGAGAACGCTTCGTACAGGTTGCCTCGGTTTAGTCCGGTGTCGCGGGCGAGGGCGCTCATATTCTGCGTCCGGGCGACGTGCTTCAATACAGCTCGAATCACGGCCCCGTCCCCATCGTCCTCATCCGCAGCTGCCTTGAGAAGCCCTCGGACATCCTCTTCGCCCTTTACGTAGTCCGCTGGGTCAAACCTTCGATATTCCTCAGACATCAGATCCTCCATTCTGTCGCCATTCTCTTGGCCCGCTCGATGTCTCGACGTTGGCTGTCCTTGTCGCCGCCGCAGAGTAGGACGATCAGCTCAGCGCCTCGCGTGATGAAGTAGACCCGGTACCCAGGTCCGTGCTGAATCCTCATCTCGGACACGCCATCGCCAACAGGTCTCACGTCTCCGAGATGTCCATCCTCGGCTGTCAGTAGTCTGGCGACGATGCGGTTCACTGCCTGACGGTCCCGCAGCCTGCCCAGCCACCGGTCGAACGTCGCGCTGCGCAGGATCGTGTACATGGCCTTATTGTACGATATATCCTACAATACGTGAAGGGGATTCGAGGGCGGTGAAGGCATGAGAGACGCTTGCTGCAACCCGTGCCGTCCTGTCATAGCGCTGGCGATGCAACCCAGCGGTTGTTGATTGTGACTTACGTACTGTACCTATCTAGGAGGAGAGAATGAACAAGTCAGAATTGGCGGAAATGAAGGAGGACAGGCTTGCAAACTTCGCGGTAGCCGCCTTCCTTGGTTCGCTTCTCATGGGCCAAGCGTGGGGCATGTGGGAAGGGTCGCAGCGCACCGCAAAGCTGCTTGTATTCACGGTGCCCGACTATTCGGGGTTGGTGATCTTGGCCTTCATGGCCAGCTTTTTCGTCTTGTCGCTGTTTCTGGCTACGGCGTCGATGGTAAGGCCACTTCAGCGTCGGGGACTTGCTACAACCTTCTCGGTTGCGCCCATCATGCTCCCCATCGTATGGGTTTCCTTCATCTTCAGTTGGCTATCTTCAACCTTGGAACTCCCCGATGACCAATGGTGGACACCAGTTCTATTCCTTGGAGGGTTCGTGATGTTCCTGTTCATAGGGTTCAGACGTACACTGACCTCCTTGTTCAGGTTTCTACGTCAGAGAGTCCGACTGATCACCGGCTATAAGCCAGTAGCTAACGCTGAGTCCGATGACCCGAGCAATGGCGAACCTAGTAAGCCGCCTGAACGAGTGGCCTTCCTTGAACGGATGCGTAGCCTCCGGAGGTATTTTCGGGTAACGCACACCGCCGCGTTCTGGATCACCATGTCAGTGGTTGTCATTGTTGTGGAGGTCCTGCTCGTGGTCGTGTGGTGGGACTGGCTAGCCAAAGACGAGTCTGGAAGTGCGACCATACGCAACATCGGATTGGTCATTGCTGGCTCGCTGGCAATTCCACTGGCGATTTGGCGCGCCGTAGTAGCCGACAAGCAGGCGTCATCTGCACAACACCAAACTACCATCGCTCAGCAAGGTCTGCTGAACGAACGCTATCAGAAGGGCGCGGAGATGCTCGGTAGCGCTGTTCTATCGGTTCGCTTAGGCGGCATCTACGGCCTTGCAAGTTTGGCCGAAGATCATCCAGATCAGTACCATGTCCCGATCTTCCAGTTGCTTTGCACCTTCGTGCGCCGACCGCCCGAAGAGGGCAAGAAGGACGAAACCGAACAAATCGATCGGCAAAAGAGCGACATCCAGCATGAATTGCGTCAGGATGTTCAGGCTGCTATGACGGCAATCAGCGGACGTAGCGAAGCGGGCCTTGGCTACGAAAGGGCGACAAGAGGATTTCTAATCGAGGTTACCGATTCCGTCGGGGAGGGCGTCACGGTCCGAAGGGCAGGTCTCTTTTGGTTGGATTTAAGGGGAGCCGATTTGAAATACGTGGACCTCTTGGAAGCAAGACTGTCCGGGGCAAACCTCAATGACGCAGATTTGTCCAATGCGACCCTCTTAGAAGCGAACCTGTCCCACGCGAGTCTCTGGAAGGCAAATCTGTCGCACGCGAGGCTTTGGAAGGCAAATCTGTCTAAAGCAGATGTCTCTCAAAATGCAACCCTGTCGAACACGGACCTCACGAACGCAAACCTGTCTGATGCCAACCTCTTTCTAGCAGACCTCTCCGGCGCAGTTCTGCGAGGGGCAAACCTGTCTGGCGTAGTCCTACAGAGAGCAAACTTGACCGGTGCTGACCTATCCGAAGTTACCGGGTTGGAGCAGTATACACTCAATTCGGGCCGCGCCGACCCTAACAACCCACCGAAGTTGCGCAACGCCCTTGACGCCAAGACCGGCAAGCCGCTGGAATGGCACGGAAGGTCTTGATGTTTCTTCACGCTCTGCTCATGCGCCGACTCACTCTCCCAAATTATCGGCAACTTTCCAGCCAATCGCCCCAGGCACCGCTACATTCTATCCGTTACGCGCATAGTTGCCCACCAAGGGTAGAGTTCCTCAGCGGGCTTACAAAGCACCCAACCACATCTCGAAGACGGTGCCATCTACCGTCCACGTAGGCCCACCTGACGGGATTCGAACCACTCGTGGTCCGACTATCAAACATTTAACCACTGGCTGATCTCCGGATGCAAGGAAATACCGCTATTTGTTGTCGGTGCGTCGAAACAGTGCCACAACACACGGCCATACTCCTGAAGTCCAGTCTTGGCAGGTGGTATAATGGCGGCAGTCGGCAATCGCTCTACTCAGTTGGTACCGAGAGGCCCGCGATGACCAGCAAGACGACCACGCTCATACACAGAGAAGGGAAGATAGAACGCTTCCCCGAATATCCACCGCGAGACGACATGCAGAATTGGCTCTATCTCTACGAGACCGCGGTGGTAACCACACTTGCGATCCACTACGCTGGCGAGCCGAACGTCACGGTGGCGAGCGAGGTTCCTGTGGGGCCTACTCTGCCTGTGCGGAATGACGCGCGCATACCAGACCTGATGATGGTGCGTGACGGCGACCGCGAATTGATGGAAGAGCAGAGGGGATACGCGATATACCGGCAGGGGAAGGCGCCTGATTTCGTGCTTGAGGTGGCGTCACCAACGACCGGGAGAGCGGACTACACGGACAAGCGCGCAGACTATGAGCGCTTTGGTGTGGGCGAATACTGGCGTTTCGACCCGAGTGGTGGCGAGTATCACGATGCGGCGCTTGCCGGGGACAGGCTGGTGGACGGCGTGTATGAGCCGATAGAGATACAGGTGTTGGGCGAAGGTCGTCTCCGAGGATACAGCGATGCGCTGGGGCTGTATGTATGTTGGGAGGAAGGGATGCTGCGCTTCTTCGACCCCGGGACCGAGAGCTACCTCCGCTCTCACGATGAGGACGTGGACCGCGCCGCCAGTGCCGAAGCCCGTGCTGAAGAAGAGAGAACCGGTCGTCTGGCTGCACAGGCCCGCGCCGGTACCGCCGAAGCTCGTATGGCGGAGCTGGAAGAGGAAATTCGCCGACTCCGGGGCGAGTAGGGCATTCCGCAACCGGCGGTCTCCCTCTCGTCCGTCGCCAGCCGGACGCGTTCATTCGTCCGCAAATTCCCCTCAGAAGCCGGTGCAAGGAAATACTATGATTTGTTGCATCCGGACAGCTTGCCGCCTGTGTCAAATTGCGCCCGATTACACTTACCGTCAACGGCTACCCGCAAGAAAGCGGGTAGCGCTGTTGTTGCCGGCATAGACAACCCGCTGAATAAGCTGAAGTCCAATTGGTCCTGATTCCGAATCTCGTCCTTCCGACACCGCACAACATTCGGTTTGTACGGACTGTTTCCCCCACCGACGCAGAACGACCAGGATCCCTGTCGCTGTACGAGTGGCGCTCGCCCCCAAGCGGGCAGCGGGGCCGGAGCCGGTCAGCGCGGGCCGCTAGGCGGCTACATCAAAGAGGAGGACACCTCGATGCGGTGTCCTCCCTGTCTTCTGAGGTACACCAGGGGAGAGAATGCGCTGGAGGTCCTCTGAGACAAGCCATACTTGTGAGGTTCGTTTGCCAGTCATCTTATGATCTTTTGAAAGAGCCTGCTTGTAGCCATCACATGCTTTAAGCAGGTTTCGGGTTTAACAGGCTAGCTTTAACCCCTTCGAGTTAACGTTGTTCTCCGTAGTTCTTGACAAGATGTATAGCGCCTGTTACGATTCAATGGATACAACAAAGAACAACGTTATGCATGGAGGTAAAGATGGCTGCACAGACCTATACTGCTACCAAGACTCGTTCAAATCGTCCAGGATGGAGCGTCATATTTAATCATCCACGACGAAGCCACGCACGAAACAGGTATGGTCTAAAGGTAAGGAAAGGCTTGGGTACAAGAGATGACGCCGAAGCCGACAGACTCGTCAGTCAGCTCAATGTGCTGCTCGCGGACCAGTCATGGTGGAGCCTTGACCGCCGGGATGAGGCTACACGCCACTTTGATGAAGTCATAGTCTCTGCTTTCTATGACGGCATTGAGGTTGGCAAGGAAAATTCAAGAGACTTACGTGAAATTTTCATTCCTTTACCCACTCCGGAAGATGGATATGCAAGGGTATTGTTGGCTGGCTCCACAGGAGCGGGCAAAACCACTCTATTGCGTCAATTCATCGGCTCAAGTCATACGCGAGATCGCTTCCCTTCCACATCGACGGCGAAAACGACAATAGCGGATATAGAAATCATCACCTCTGCCACTGAATTAGAAGCAGTTGCGACCTTCATGAGTGAGCACGAAGTACGTTGCGCAGTTGACGAATGCTTGGAGGAAGCCTGCAAAAGCGTGATCCGTGGACAGGGCAATTCGGGCATCGCCGGAGCGCTTCTGGAACACAGCGAACAACGTTTCCGCCTTTCTTACGTGCTTGGCTCTTGGCAACCTGAAACAGCGCATACGACAGATACACAGCAAGAACTGGAGTACGAGTACGAAGACGAGCCGTCCGATGTGGTGACTCTGGACGACAACGAAGCCGTAGATTCCACTGAACGCGCTGATAACGCTAAACGGTTAGCCGAATTTATCGAACGCATCAAGAAGGCCTCTGGAAAAGTGCGTGAGGACATACTCCGAAACAATAAAGATTTTGCTGAGATGGGTAATGCCAATCAGCGCCAAGAATGGCTCGACACTTTCATAGATGCTCTATATGACAACCCAGAGTTTTCAAGGCTCTCCCTCGATATCATGGACGCCATTATAGAACGATTCGACCTTATTGAAGTGGGAGCTTTTGAGCGTAGCCCAACAGATTGGCCCATTCTGTGGTACTTCACAGAACAAGACCGCGACACTTTCTTGCGACAAGTACGCTGGTTCAGCAGTAATCACGACCAACAATTTGGGCGATTGCTGACGCCTCTCGTGGATGGTATTCGAGTAAGCGGCCCTTTCCACCCGTCGATAGGTAGCCTATACGATGACAATCGGCGATTAGTATTTATCGACGGAGAAGGCCTGGGACATTCGGCTAAGGAAGCTACCAGTGTATCCACAAGAGTTACCGAAAAGTTTTCTGAAGTAGAAATGATACTGCTTGTGGACAATGCACAGTCGCCAATGCAGGCTGCTCCTCTGGAGTTGCTACGCTCCGTTGGCAGTAGCGGGCACGCGCACAAGCTAGGCGTAGTATTCACACACTTTGATCAAGTGAAGGGTGACAACCTCAGCAGCTATTCCCAGAAACTGAATCACGTGAGAGCTTCCATAGGAAATGCCATTGACAGTCTTCGCGACTCACTTGGAGTAGCAGTCACAGAAGTATTAGAGCGCCAACTTACCGGCAACGACTTCTACCTTGGCGGGTTGGACCGGCCCACTGACAGGATTCCGCTTGGGTTCATTAGTGGCAAAATGGGAATACGAGATCTGCTGGACCGCATGCAGAAGTTCGCAGAGCCACCAGAGCCCATACAACTCGCACCAATTTACAGCATAGCCCAGCTAGAGTTAGCGTTGCGCGACGCTACGGATGGCTTCAAGAACCCATGGCGCGGGCGTCTTGGCCTTGGCTACCACGCAAACACCCAAAAGGAACATTGGGGACGGGTAAAGGCACTGTGCCGGAGAATCGCCAATGGATGGAATAAAAACGAGTATGACGGTCTAAGGCCTTCCGCTGATCTTGTTGGGCAGTTGCAAGTAAACATATCTCGATGGCTCGACAATCCCTCTTCTTGGACAACATCGCCGAAAGACCAAGAAGAGGAGCAGGCCGCCATCAATGAGATACGGCGAATTGTCTTCACACGTGTACACACCCTGGTGACGGAACGCCTAATTTCCGCTCGTTTAGGCGAGTGGCAAACTGCTTATGGTTTTAGCGGCACTGGCTCTAGTTTTGAAAGAGCACACGTAATGGGTAACATCTATGACTTGGCGGCACCTTCTATTTCTTCGGCAATGGACGCATGGATGAGGGAGTTCTTCAAGCAAATCACCACAATAATTGAGGATGCCGTTGAGCAATCAGGAGGAGAAGTGATCGGTATTCCTCGTAGTGACACTGTGTTATCAGCCGAACGGTAGGGCACGAGAGTATTTGTCCCGTTCAAGTTATTGGAGCAAATTCTCTCTTGCAACATTTCCAACTAGTTTCTATAGATGCGGTTCGTGCCTTTAGCAATCCACGGATGTTCATCAATGATGAGTGCTAATGCATTCGGACCAATTCCGGGGGCGCAATAGTCGGGCTGTTAAGGGCTTTGAGTTACAGGCACCCAGACACATCTCGAAAATGGTACTGCCTATCATCAAAATAGACCCATCAGACCAGACTTGATCTACCTATAGTTCGACCTCGAAGCAAACGGTTGCTGGGAGACTACTTCCGGTATGCAATAATTACAGCAGATCACTGTAGGAAGAGACGTCAATGAAGGAATTAACTGGACAGATCAAGAGTTGGGACGAGGTGTCTCAACGAGGGGAAATCGAAGGCGACGATGGGAGGTCTTATTCATTCACTTCGGAAGAATGGACGGATAATAAACCACCAGAAGTTCACGGGGAAGTTTTGGTCATCTCCGAAAATGGACGAGATGCTTCACAAGTCAAACATCTTCGCATCATGCGTGTATCTGATGTGAAGATCCCCGGTAAGTTCAAGCGCTTCGGGTCTTTGGAGATTCAAGAGCTAGGTGCCGATGTTGAACTCGTGGTAATGCTCGGCCCAAACGGATCAGGTAAATCCTCCGTCTTCGACGCGTTTCTTGAATGGGCTAGGCGCCAAGGACGAATTCAGGGAAGTAACTTTTCCAATGACTACTTCGATTTTGAGACGGGCACCGTTAGCAGGCCGGAGGTCATACTGCACGACGGCAACGATTCTGGATCTTCAGAACTTATGGGTCAGTTAGTTCATGTACGTACTGCCCACAGGAACACCCCAGATGTATTGACGGATTCCGTCCAAAAGCAAAATGATTTTCGCCAACGCTTTCCCTTCGACCGAATGACCGAGACGGACGCAACTCTCGGCGAGCACTATCAACGACTCGTCGCGAGGTTTCTTCCGCTATTATCGAATTTGGATAACGATGATGCCGCCGGCGACCTTGAGGCCGTTAGGTCGGGACTGAGACCAGTGCAAGATTCTCTCACGCGTGTATTACCGCACTTGCGTTTCACGGGACTGGGGGATGTGACATCAGCCGGTTCCTTCTACTTTTCCAGAGAGGACACCCGACATTTTCGCTACGAGAGCCTCTCTGGTGGGGAGAAGGCGGTATTTGACCTGCTACTGGATGTCCATGTTGCAGCAACAGAACTTGGCACCCCACTTATTTGCCTAGACGAGCCAGAGATTCATCTCAACCCCGCCGTGCAAGCCGCCGTTCTAACTGAACTCTTGCGCTTGCTTCCGCGTGGATCGCAGTTATGGATCGCCACTCACTCCGTTGGGATGATTCGTAGAGCGTTCGACATCTCCGGCGGTACCCCTGAGCGAGTTGCCTTCTTGGACTTCGGACAGGTTAAGGGTCCAGCCCCAAATGTCCAGCTCAAGCCGTCACTGCCTTCAAGTCAACTCTTACGCAACGCGATGTCAATTGCGTTAGACGATCTGGCTGAGTTGCTAGCTCCAGAGATTCTTGTCATATGCGAAGGGAGCCAAGCCAGCGACCGAAAATTCGCATGGGACGAGAGAATATACCGGCAGATCTTCCGTGACCGGCATCCACGGGTTGAGTTCAAATCTAGCGGTGGCAAGAGCGAACTCGAACGAGCTGCCGCGATTGCTTCTGTGATCGCGCCCGGGACGCATATTCTGAAACTGCGAGACCGTGACGACCTCAGTCCAGAGGGTCGTACTCGCCTTCTCGAAACCGATCCGAACCTGAGAGTGCTAAAATGCCATTCATTGGAATCATACCTTCTAGACGGCGAAGTTCTCCAAGCGCTGGTGGACGACCGCGGCACTCGCGTGGATGATGCAGTCGGTAAACTCAAAGAAGCGCGTGATGGGGCGATCCGCCAGAACGGATCAGCGAAAGGAGCCATAGGCACCGTGTTCACTGCTGCGAAGACTATTCTGGCCAACACCGACGGACTCGGAGAAAACGCCTCGGAATTCTCAGCAGATGTACTTGCTAAGCTGATTACTCCGGACATGGTAGTGAGGCAGAAGCTTGAGTCCGTCCTCAACTTACCTTAAGTACCACCCAGTTTCTAGATGCAACAATTTACCGTAAAAGCTTGCATTCACGCCCACGCCCCGTAGCTGAGCCACCTCCTTAAACTGGACAACCTACCTCTGATTTGCAAACATGTATCGGAAAGAGTATTGCGGCAGATTCCATTTGGATATGGAGAATTCCAACTGAGCCAATTGCTGGATTTGTAGCGCCACGTTGCTAATGTCTCGGCTAGAGTGCTACGCATGCGGTCGTCCTTACACGAAACCTGACGTGTGCAAGCTCTGCAAGTCATGTCCCGGCAATTGTGAAAACGGCGTATGCCAGCTGTGCAATCGGTCCGACATCAAAAGAAAAAGACGGGTTCGGGCATATGTTAAGACACTGGTTTTACAGCGCGATGGCTGGAGGTGTATATATTGTGGTGCGGACTTGTGGCAAGTTGAGTGGAACATCGATCACAGAGTATCGGTTACTGATGGCAGTGGTAAGTCATTTGACAATCTGCAGGCGACCTGCGTGTCGTGCAACTTGCTCAAAGGATAGGACAGCGACCTGTCCAAACGTGTCAGCCCTCAACTTCCGCTAAATGACGTAGCGAGGCAATCAGGATAAATGACCACTACGGCAGTCGCCCGCTGGCGCAGGCCCCGCGGACGCTATCCCAATAAGACAAAACAGGAGATTCAGCAGAAGCCACTTTTTCAGCACCTCGAAGCATACGAGATTAACGCCATCAGCGGGGTCGTGTTCACGGTCAGCGGAACGACGCTCGACATATACTTGATCAACCGCGCTTGCTGGCAAAACGTCTGCGCCTCTATGTGGAGCTACAAGCTCGGCAGTTATCCGGTTCTCAAGAAGTGGCTATCGCACCGCGAACGCGCTGTCTTGGATAGGCCGCTGTTTCCCGCGGAGGTGCACCACTTCGTTGACACGGCACGGCGTATCGCGGCGAACCTGTTGCTGGTGACGGCGATATGATCCGCTTACTTAAGTCGGGCACCCTCTGGTTCACTGTTCTAGCAGTAGCGCTGTTAACGAGTGGTGTAGTGCTTTCTATAGTGTTCTGGGGCTGGTTGCACCCCGAAACAACGGAGGAGGCATCGCGGAGCACAACAGTCCGGAACATTGGACTTCTAATCGGAGGCGTGCTCGCACTTGTGTTCGCCGTCTGGCGTGGTTGGGTGGCCGAACGTCAGGCAGTTGCGGCTCAACGCCAAGCTGACACCGCACAGCAAAGGCTGCTGAACGAGCGCTTCGAACGGGGTGCTGAGATGCTTGGCCGTGACGTTCTCTCAGTCCGCTTGGGTGGGATCTATGCCCTGAAGCGTCTCGCTGAAGAACACCCAGAGCAGTACCATATTCAGGTCATGGAGTTATTTTGCGCCTTCGTAAGGAATCCGACCGGAGGAGAAAAGGATGAGAGAGAAAACGGGCATGTCCTAGCCGGATCAGCCCAGACGTCACCACCACTGCGAGAAGACGTTCAGGTCGTCCTCACTTCCATTGGTGATCGGAGCGGATTGGGGCTTGAGCTTGAGAAGAAGACGGAGAATTTCCGACTGGAACTTCACAGGGCGGACATAAGCAGGGCACATCTTCCGAGTGCGAACCTAGCACGGGCGAACCTCGGAGGGGCGGATATGCGCGGCGCTTATTTCTGTGATGGCGACCTTTCTAAGGTATATCTACAAGGTGCTAAGTTAAACCGTGCTAATTTGATCAATGTGAATCTCTCTGGTGCGCACATTGGAAGCGCGGATCTAAGTGGCGTGATTGCCCAGGGTGCGGATTTTTCGGACGCAAATTGTGTGGGCGCAAACCTGTCAGACGCATTACTACACTGGGCAAACCTATCTAGGATGAACATCGGTATCTCAAACCTTTCTAATGCGAAACTGGAAGATGCAAACGTATCAGGCGCGGTCTTCGGGACTGGCACAAGGACAACTGGTTCGGTGCCCCCGATTTCAGAAAAGGTCTTTGCTCGATTGACTCAAATACAACTCGATGAGGCCTGCGCAGACCCTGATAACCCACCCAGAATAGCAACCGGCACTGTTGATATTGAATCAGGGAAACTCCTAGTATGGCGTGGCAGGCCTTGCCAGAGTTGAGCGTTCAATCTAGACACTGTATCGCACTGTCGTGATTCATACCTGATACGCGACGATTGCTTTTGCCGGTAGCGACCATAGAATTTGCGAAGATGGATTGGCATCAATGTGCGAAGTGCGTTCTTTACAGACTTGTACCCTGATGTAATCCTGATTGACTCAGGCTACAACAATATCTTCACGAAATTGGAATCAATCAAATGGCTTAAACTTTCGCGGAGAGACTATTGACTGTACAGATGATGCTCTGGGGAACTAAGCCGTTCATCCTGTTGTAAACGAGCTATACGCTAACTACCGTCGCGCTGGCTGGGGCGCATGTCGATTCAGACGACGCTCATCTACCTAGAGCTTGTGTCGGATCCGCCTGGGAGCATGGCGGCTGTGCCGTGATTGCCCCGTGCTGTTGGAAAGAATTCTTATAAAGGCGTCGTATGCAAGTGTCGCCTCTCCTGTGTAACCTTTGTATCAGATACAAAGCAGAGTTCCAGGAGGTAAATCGCAATGGCGGACATTACGCAGTTTGAAACTGCTGAAGAAGTACGAGACTATCTGCGTTCTGAGTTGCACCGAAAAGGCGGGGCGGTCAGAGAAAGGTTCTACGACGTTCACGAATTGCTCCATTCTCTGGCGTCGTCAGACTCGTCCAAAATAGACTTTAACGAGGTTGTGACCCCTCTTATTGAGGAATGGCGCATCAACAACCCCGCCTTAGCTCAGGAGCTAGAAGTAGGGGCTACTCGGGTCTTAACAACTCTGACAACGCTGGCTAACGAACTAGCGCGGGTAGTCACCCCATTCATAACTGCGGTAGCCCAGTGGATTGAGGACAACCGAGATACATTTCGGGCGATTGTGTTCGCCTTGGAAATGCTGGCCGCAGACGGACTAGTAGAGGCTTGGCGAAGGCGTTACGAAGAGGATGGAACTACAATTCCGTTCAATCAAGCCGTGCGCCTGGCTGTTGGACTCATGTTGTTTCGAGTTCCGTACGAAGGCGATAGAGGCTCTGACGAAGCCGACCTGCACACGTTCTACGACTACGAGCTTCGGGCAATGGGAGCCTTGCGCGATGACCGCCTACGTGATCTGATCGAAGCCGCACAGTCAAGTTCCCTCGATGCCAAGGCTGCAAAAATGGCTTTCCGCTACCTACGACGAGGTGGAGATCCAATCCCAGACGAGCTTCGTGAATGGGTCTACGACTGCTTTGACGGAAGCCGCACACTTCCCGAACCGAGAGTTGGACGTAACCCTCATCGGGTCGATTCCGGTAGGGGGCAGAATCGTACGCTAAGAGGAATGGCATCGGTTGAGTGTGCGATAGACGGTTGGTCTTGAGACGGAGAAGATCTCGGCGAGATCGCTGATGGAATACTCGCCGGTGGCGTGCATGCGGCAGAGTTCCCGCTGTTGACGGTCGGACAGTTTGGGCTGCTTGCCGCGCAATTTTCCTTTGGCGCGGGCGATGGCCATGCCCTCGCGGGTGCGCATGCGGATGAGATCGGCCTCGAACTCGGCGAAGGTTGCGAGGATGTTGAAGAACATCTTGCCCATGGGATCGTCCGGGTCGTAGAGCGCCCGTCCGAGGGCCAGTTTCACGCCGCGTTCCTGAAGCTGATCGGCGATGGCGCGGGCATCCGGAACGGACCTGGCGAGGCGGTCGAGTTTGGGCACGACCAGAGTGTCGCCCTGGCGCACGGCGGCGAGGGCCTGGTCGAGGCCGGGGCGGGCGCGGTTCGTGCCGGTGAGTCCGTGATCGGCGTAGATGCGATCCTCGGCGACTCCGAGTTCCAGGAGGGCCTGGCGCTGGGCGGCCAGATCCTGCCGGTCGGTGGAGCAGCGCGCGTATCCGATGAGGGTTGCGGTCATGGGGGAAGTGTACGAATAAGGGCCCGCATCCGCAAATGTTTCCGTACCAATCATATGAGATGCTCCTGGTGCCGGTCTGACGGTGCTCGAGGCGACGGGCTGGGCCGTACGCTGGACGTACCCCTTACGGACAGCGCCGCGCATGCCGGTGTGAACGGATAACGGAGAGATGAAACATGCCGAGACGGAGCATCTGGAGCGCGCGCCAGCGCGCCGTCCTGTTCGACCTGCCCACGGACGAAGCCGCCCTGCTGCGCCATTATACGCTGTCCGACGACGACATCGAGCAGATCCGGGCGCGGCGCGGGGGACACAACCGGCTGGGCTTCGCGCTTCAGCTTTGCGCCTTTCGATATCCCGGACGGCTCCTGGCGGTGGGGGAGGGCATTCCGCTGAATGTCCTTCGCTTCATCGCCGCTCAGTTGGGCATGCGCGCCGAAGACCTATATGGCTATGCAGTGCGGGAGGAGACCCGGCGGGAACACCTGGCCGAGCTCCGGCGCATCTACGGCTACCGGATGTTCTCGGGGCGTTGCGCCCGGGACCTGAAGGTCTGGCTTGAGAACGAGGCGGAAGCGGCGCGTTCGAATGAGGGGCTTGCGCGGCGGTTCGTGGAGGAGTGCCGGCGCCGGCAGGTGATCCTGCCGGGATCATCGGTCCTGGAGCGTCTTTGCGCGGATGCACTCGTTGCCGCAGAGCGCCGGATAGAGACGCGCATCGCCGCGGGCTTGGACGATGCCATGCGCATGCGTCTCGACCGGCTGCTTGCCGAGGAAGTCGACGGGGGCGTGAGCCGGTTCGTCTGGTTGCGCCGGTTCGAGGTGGGCCAGAACTCAGCCGACATCAACGCTCTTCTCGATCGCCTGGAATTCCTGCAGGGCTTCGATCTTCCCTCCGATCTGCTGGAGACCGTTCCTCCGCATCGCATTGCCCGTCTTCGTCGCCAGGGGGAGCGCTACTTCACCGACGGGTTGCGCGACATTTCTGGTGATCGCCGTCTCGCCATCTGTGCCGTCTGTGCTGTGGAGTGGCGCGGCGCCATCGCCGATGCCGTGGTCGAGACCCACGACCGGATCGTCGGCCAGACCTTTCGGAGTGCGCAGCGGCGCAGCGATGCGCGCATTCAGGATTCGAGGACAGTACTGCGCGATATTCTGGCCTCCTTCAGGACCCTTGGAGCGGCGCTTCTCGAGGCAAAAGGGGACGGCGCGCCGCTTGAAGAGGCCGTCGCAACTGCCGGCGGCTGGCAGAAGCTCGAAGGCGTTGTCGCTGCGGCTGAGCAGCTGAGCGACACCATGTCTGCCGATCCCCTGGCGCACGTTGTTCAAGGCTGGCTCCGGTTCCGGCGTTATGCGCCGCGCATGTTGCGCGCGCTCGACATCCAGGCTTCCGGCGCTGGCGAACCCATCCTTGCCGCGTTGAGAGCCATCGGAGCCCGCTCCCACGACATGCCCCGGACCTTCCTGCGCCGCAATTCCAGGTGGCATCAGCATCTCAACGCTCGCCCGCCCGGTGATCGCCGGCTCTGGGAAGTCGCCGCGCTTTTCCATATGCGGGACGCCTTCCGCTCCGGCGACGTCTGGCTTGCGCACTCCCGGCGCTATGGCGATGTGAAGCGCGCCCTGGTGCCCATCGAAGCCGCGCACGCAACGGCCCGGCTGGCGGTCCCCTTCGAACCACGGGAGTGGTTGACCGAGCGCAAGGGGAGTCTGGTCGAGGGCCTGGATCACCTCGCCGATGCCGCGCACCACGACAGAATACCGGGAGGCGCCATCGAGAATGGCGAACTCAGGATCAGCCGGCCCGCCACCGCCATGCCGGAGGACGTCGATGAGCTGGTGCTCGACCTCTATCGTCGCCTGCCCGAGGTGCGGATCACCGATATCCTGCTGGAGGTGGACGCCGCCACAGGTTTCACCGACGCTTTCACCCACCTGCGCACGGGCGCACCATGCCAGGACCGGATCGGACTCCTGAACGTCCTCCTCGCCGAGGGGCTCAATCTGGGTCTCAGCAAGATGGCCGAGGCCTCCAACACCCATGACTTCTTCCAGCTCTCGCGCCTCTCGCGCTGGCATATCGAAAGCGAGGCGATAGACCGGGCCCTGGCCATGGTGATCGAGGCACAGGCGCAACTGCCCATGGCCAGCCTCTGGGGTCTGGGCCTCACCGCCTCCAGCGACGGCCAGTTCTTCCCGGCCGCACGCCAGGGCGAAGCGATGAACCTCGTCAACGCCCGCTATGGCAGCGAACCCGGCCTCAAGGCCTACACCCATGTCTCGGACCGGTTCGGACCCTTCGCAACCCAGACCATCCCGGCCACGGTCAACGAAGCGCCCTACATCCTCGACGGGCTGCTGATGACCCGGGCGGGGCGGCGCATCCGCGAGCAATACGCCGACTCCGGTGGTTTCACCGACCATGTCTTCGCCGTCACATCCCTGCTCGGCTATCGGTTCATCCCCCGCATCCGGGACCTGCCATCGAAACGGCTGCATGTCTTCGAGCCCAGACGCGTTCCGAAACCCCTGATGGGACTGACCGGCAACAAGATCCGGGAGGACGTCATCGTGCGGAACTGGCCGGACATCCTGCGGGTTGCTGCCACCCTGGCCAGTGGCGTCCTTCCGCCCAGCCAGCTGCTGCGAAAGTTCGCAGCCTATCCGCGCCAGCACGAACTGGCCGTCGCTCTCCGCGAAATCGGACGGGTCGAACGAACCCTCTTCATCGTCGACTGGCTGCTTGACGCCGATATGCAGCGCCGAGCCAACACCGGCCTGAACAGGGGCGAGGCTCATCACGCGCTCAAGAACGCGCTCCGCATCGGGCGCCAGGGCGAAATCCGCGACCGCTCCAGCGAAGGACAGCACTACCGCATGGCCGGGCTCAACCTGCTCGCCGCCATCGTCATTTACTGGAATACCGCCCATCTTGGAGAAGCGGTCGGACAGCGGAAACACGCCGGCCTGACCGTCGAGCCCGAGCTCCTGGCCCACATCTCACCCCTTGGGTGGGCCCACATCCTGCTCACCGGCGAATACCGGTGGCCAAAACGTAGATAGCGGCCTTAGCGTACGATTCTGCCCCCTACCGGAATCGACCCGAGTTGGCCTGCACCGTGAAGGTCTGTCGGGGGTTCTTCCGGGAGCGGAAGCGCACACGTCCGAAGTCTTCGTCCTGGCGATGGCCCCTGCTTTTATCCCTCGCGAGCTGCGCGTTTCGCTTCTACGCCGCGCTCACGGCCCCGCAGGCATCGAAGATAGCACCCACCAGCACCTCGCGCGGAGCGCTCCTGTGCCAGGACGGCAGCGTCGGCAGTACGAGGTCTCGAATCTTCGTCTTGACGGCAGGTGGAGCGTCCTCTGATGACAGCAACTCTACTGTCTGATTGTAGGTGTACCGAGCAGCACCGAACCAGCGGCGCAGCTCAGCCCTCTGGCGTGCGTCCGGGTAGAGACGTATCTTCCTTGATTTCCTTACGGTATCGCCGCAGTCCGTTGACGCGAGCGCCAAAGACCGTGAGGATGGCGAGAAGGTCAGTCGTGAGCTCTTCTTCGGGGCTGAGGTCCCGCTGATTGAGAACCACGAGTTCCCCGCCGTTGCGTTCGAGCAAGGTCTCGATGAGTTCCGTTCCAAAGCGCGCAAGACGGTCTCGGTAGGCGACCACAACGCAGAGCTTATCTCCCTGGTGTACTCGCTCCAGTATGGTAAGAAGTCCTTTGCGCTTGAAGTTGAGTCCGGAGCCGACGTCGCTGACGATCTCGGCGTCAGGGTATCGTTCTCGCATGAAGGCGACCTGCCGCTCGAGGTCTGCCGACTGCTTCTTGGACGAGACGCGGCAGTAGCAGACGGTCCGCGCTGGTCTGGAGTTACCGATGTAAGATTCGACGTCATATCTGCGCTGGCCGCCTTCGGTCCTGATGTAGTCAATACGGCCTTCGCGCGCCCACGTTCTGAGTGTCTGTGGATGCACGCCGAGAATTCGGCTTGCCTCTCTGGAGGGAACGTATCTCATGCATATATTATACAATAATACTCAATGACTATAAATTAAAAGTGGTTCTGCAAGCAGCCGTTCAGGGTTAGCTTGTTCGCGACTGAGCTGAAGCGCCGAATTTTGCAGCGCGGCAAGTCCGACCAGCACCTCGTCGATGCCAGAATAGCCGGCTTTCGTGGTGTAGCCGCACGATTGGATTGCCAAGACGGATAGCATGTTATTGTTGCAACGGATTTAGGCAGATTCAAAATGAGCCGCTACCTAGCTTTGCCACCGAGCACTTTACCGCCGCCCGGTATTCAGCCAAAGTTATTCGCCCGGGCCGGAAACGTTCAACTCCAGCCTGCTGGTCAACCGCTTGTCGTAAGACGTACATATAGCGCCTTCCAAACCACATGCCCGGTCGGCGGACAGGGTTATGGATACATCGGCGTTGGAGTCGGGTGTTACCGTAATCGTCCAAAGGATGTTGCTCGGCTTGAACATGCGCTGCGCTTTCACCACCGTACCGCCCGTTACTTCGAAGGACCTGTCCCTGAGCGTTTTGTAGCTTGTCACGACCTCTTCGCTGAACCGTAGCTTGAAAGTGAAAGACCGTCCGCCATCGTGGATCTCAGGTGCATCCTCGATTTGGGCTGTCAGCGGCTCGTTGTTGCTGCCGGGCGCGTCGTCAACTTCTCGTAAGCTCACTGGCACAATCTCTCCCACCGTCCAATTAGATGTCTCTACAGGCCAGTGGTACACATAGGCAAGGTCGGTCGTCAGAAGAGTGGCATCCACAGAAGCGAACATTAATTCGCCAAAAATGCCCATATACAGCGCGAAGCTGATTGGAAGCGGCCGGTCCAACACTAGGTACAGAATCCCGCCTCTTTCGGCCAAGCCGTGGACAGAGTAGTTGGTCTCGTCGAGAGTGAATTCGCGGCGCGAGATGTCCCCCATCTTGAGTGGCAGGCTATATCCATAGATGTCCCCGCTCTGGCCCACCGTGAAGGTTGCCCTCCAAATTGGATCGGTAGATGGAGTTGCCGCAGTCGAGACCGCCGCAGTCGGATCACTTGTCAGAGTCTCCTCATAGCCGCGGTGGTCCGTGAACGACACTCGCACCTGGATCGTCCGACCCTCGTCGTCCTCGGTCAGCGTGTGGCCGGACTCGGTCGCGCCTGCTATCTCCGCATCGTTGCGCAGCCACTGGTAGCTGAAGTTCGCTCGGCTCAGACCGTCCTCGTCCTCGATCCCGGATGTGTCCGCCGTCAACTCCTCACCCACCAGCAGCGTTCCAACGATAGTGGGCGCGCCCGTGGCACGTCGGTTCGGCTGTACGACTACTGCCGTCGGATCACTTGCCAGCGTCTCCTCGTTACCACGGTCGTCCGTGAACGACACCCGCACCTGGATCGTCCGACCTTCGTCCTCGTCCGTCAACGTATAGTTGGACTCGGTAGCGCCTGCTATCTCCGCCTCGTTACGCAGCCACTGGTAGCTGTAGGTCGTTGCGCTCAGACCGTCCTCGTCCTCGATTCCGGACGTGTCCGCCTCAAGCGTCTCGCCCACCAGCAGCGCCCCACTGATCGTGGGCGCGCCCGTGGCACGTCGGTTCGGCTGTACGACTACCGCCGTCGGGTCACTTGTACGAGTCTCCTCATAGCCGCGGTGGTCCGTGAACGACACACGCACCTTTACGGTCTTGCCCTCGTCGTCCTCGGTCAGCGTATAGTCGGGCTCGGTCGCGCCTGCTATCTCCGCCTCGCTACGCAGCCACTGGTAGCTGAAGGTCGCTCCGCTCAGACCGTCCTCGTCCTCGATCCCGGACGTGTCCGCCGTCAACTCCTCACCCACCAGCAGCGCCCCACTGATCGTGGGCGCGCCCGTTGCACGTCGGTTCGGCTGTACGACTACTGCCGTCGGATCACTTGCCAGCGTCTGCTCATTGCCACGGTCGTCGGTGAACGACACACGCACCTGGATCGTCCGACCTTCGTCCTCGTCCGTCAACGTATAGTTGGACTCGGTCGCGCCTGCTATCTCCGCATCGCTACGCAGCCACTGGTAGCTGAAGGTCGATGCGCTCAGACCGTCCTCGTCCTCGATCCCGGACGTGTCCGCCTCAAGCGTCTCGCCCACCAGCAGCGCCCCACTGATCGTGGGAACGCCAGTGGCGCGTCGGTTCGGCTGTACGACTACTGCCGTCGGATCACTTGTCAGAGTCTCCTCATAGCCGCGGTGGTCCGTGAACGACACACGCACCTTTACGGTCTTGCCCTCGTCGTCCTCGGTCAGCGTATAGCCGGGCTCGGTCGCGCCTGCTATCTCCGCCTCGTTACGCAGCCACTGGTAGCTGAAGTTCGCTCGGCTCAGACCGTCCTCGTCCTCGATCCCAGATGTGTCCGCCGTCAACTCCTCACCCACCAGCAGCGCCCCACTGATCGTGGGCGCGCCCGTGGCACGCCGGTTCGGCTGTACGACTACCGCCGTCGGGTCACTTGTACGAGTCTCCTCATAGCCGCGGTCGTCCGTGAACGACACTCGCACCTTTACGGTCTTGCCCTCGTCGTCCTCGGTCAGCGTATAGCCGGGCTCGGTCGCGCCTGCTATCTCCGCATCGTTACGCAGCCACTGGTAGCTGAAGTTCGCTCGGCTCAGACCGTCCTCGTCCTCGATCCCAGATGTGTCCGCCGTCAACTCCTCACCCACCAGCAGCGCCCCACTGATCGTGGGCGCGCCCGTGGCACGTCGGTTCGGCTGTACGACCACCGCCGTCGGATCACTTGTCCGAGTCTCCTCATAGCCGCGGTGGTCCGTGAACGACACCCGCACCTGGATCGTCCGACCTTCGTCCTCGTCCGTCAACGTATAGTTGGACTCGGTCGCGCCTGCTATCTCCGCCTCGCTACGCAGCCACTGGTAGCTGAAGGTCGCTCGGCTCAGACCGTCCTCGTCCTCGATCCCAGATGTGTCCGCCGTCAACTCCTCACCCACCAGCAGCGCCCCACTGATCGTGGGAACGCCAGTGGCGCGTCGGTTCGGCTGTACGACTACCGCAGTCGGATCACTTGTCAGAGTCTCCTCATAGCCGCGGTCGTCCGTGAACGACACCCGGACGCGAATGGTCCGGTTCTCATCATCGGCTGTTAGCCTATAGCTGGCCTCGGTAGCGCCTGCTATCTCCGCCTCGTTACGCAGCCACTGGTAGCTGAAGGTCGTTGCGCTCAGACCGTCCTCGTCCTCGATCCCGGACGTGTCCGCCTCAAGCGTCTCGCCCACCAGCAGCGTCCCAACGATAGTGGGCGCGCCCGTGGCACGTCGGTTCGGCTGTACGACTACCGCCGTCGGGTCACTTGTACGAGTCTCCTCATTGCCGCGGTCGTCGGTGAACGACACTCGCACCTGGATCGTCCGATCCTCGTCCTCGTCCGTCAACGTATAGTTGGACTCGGTCGCGCCTGCTATCTCCGCCTCGCTACGCAGCCACTGGTAGCTGAAGGTCGATGCGCTCAGACCGTCCTCGTCCTCGATTCCGGACGTGTCCGCCTCAAGCGTCTCGCCCACCAGCAGCGTCCCAACGATAGTGGGCGCGCCCGTGGCACGTCGGTTCGGCTGTACGACTACTGCCGTCGGATCACTTGCCAGCGTCTCCTCGTTACCACGGTCGTCGGTGAACGACACCCGCACCTGGATCGTCCGACCTTCGTCCTCGTCCGTCAACGTATAGTTGGACTCGGTAGCGCCTGCTATCTCCGCCTCGTTACGCAGCCACTGGTAGCTGTAGGTCGTTGCGCTCAGACCGTCCTCGTCCTCGATTCCGGACGTGTCCGCCTCAAGCGTCTCGCCCACCAGCAGCGTCCCAACGATAGTGGGCGCGCCCGTGGCACGTCGGTTCGGCTGTACGACTACCGCAGTCGGATCACTTGTCAGAGTCTCCTCATAGCCGCGGTCGTCCGTGAACGACACCCGGACGCGAATGGTCCGGTTCTCATCATCGGCTGTTAGCCTATAGCTGGCCTCGGTAGCGCCTGCTATCTCCGCCTCGTTACGCAGCCACTGGTAGCTGAAGGTCGTTGCGCTCAGACCGTCCTCGTCCTCGATCCCGGATGTGTCCGCCGTCAACTCCTCACCCACCAGCAGCGTCCCAACGATCGTGGGCGCGCCCGTGGCACGTCGGTTCGGCTGTACGACTACTGCCGCCGGATCACTTGCCAGCGTCTGCTCATTGCCACGGTCGTCGGTGAACGACACACGCACCTGGATCGTCCGACCTTCGTCCTCGTCCGTCAACGTATAGTTGGACTCGGTCGCGCCTGCTATCTCCGCCTCGTTACGCAGCCACTGGTAGCTGAAGTTCGCTCGACTCAGACCGTCCTCGTCCTCGATCCCGGACGTGTCCGCCGTCAACTCCTCGCCCACCAGCAGCGTCCCACCGATCGTGGGCGCGCCCGTGGCACGTCGGTTCGGCTGTACGACCACCGCCGTCGGATCACTCTTCAGTATCTCTGCGTGGCTGCTGTCGTCCTTGAAGCGCACCTGGACCCGGATCACCCAAGCCACGTCCTCTGCCGTCAGTGTATAGGTGGACTCCGTCGTGCCTTCGATATAGACGAACAAGTAATCCTTCAATTGAGGAATGTACCGGCCGCGGAACCACTTGTAGTGGAACCTCGCTCCGCTCAGACCGTCCTCGTCCTCGATCCCGGACGTGTCCGCCTCAAGCGTCTCACCCACCAGCAGCGTTCCAACGATAGTGGGCGCGCCCGTGGCACGTCGGTTCGGCTGTACGACTACCGCAGTCGGATCACTTGTCCGAGTCTCCTCATAGCCGCGGTCGTCGGTGAACGACACCCGGACGCGAATGGTCCGGTTCTCATCATCGGCTGCTAGCCTATAGCTGGCCTCGGTAGCGCCTGCTATCTCCGCCTCGTTACGCAGCCACTGGTAGCTGAATTTCACTCGGCTCAGACCGTTTTCGTCCTCAATAGCCGACGTGTCCGCCGTCAACTCCTCGCCCACCTTCGCGGTTCCAATGATGGTCGGCTCGCCACTGGGCATACGGTTCGGCTGTTGTACCACTGGCTCACTCGGCTCACTTGCCAGGGTCTCGACAGAACCGCCGTAGTCGGTGAACGACACCCGGACGCGAATGGTCCCGCCCTCGTCCTCGGCTGTTAGCCAGTAGCTGGACTCGGTCGCGCCTGCTATCTTCACGTCGTTACGCAGCCACTGGTAGCTGAAGGTCGTTGCGCCCAGACCATCCTCGTCTTCGATCCCGGACGTGTCCGCCCTCAACTCCTCGCCCACCAGCAGCGTCCCACTGATCGTGGGAAGGCCGATGGCTGAATTGTTGGGACGGAAAGCCGGTTCGGTCGGATCACTTGTCAAGGTCTCCTCATTGCTGCGGTCGTCCGTGAAAGTGACCCGCACCCGGATCGTGTGACCCACATCGATCGCATGTACTAAGTACAGCGAGTCCGTATCTCCCGCGACCCACCCATCGTCGTCCGTGCCAATGAGCCATTGGTATGCAAACGTCGCCCGGCTCATCCCATCCTCGTCCTCGATGTCCGAGGTATCGGCAGTAAGGTTTGCGTAGATCCCAGGTTCGCCGCTGATCGTGGGAACGCCAGTGGCGCGTCGGTTCGGCTGTACGACCGCCTCGGTCGGATCACTTGCCAGCGTCTCCTCGTTGCCCGCGTTGTCGGTGAAGCTCACCTCCACCTTAATGGTCTTGCCCCCGTCGTCGGAGGCGAGTGTGTAGGCAACCCCGGTGGCGTCCTGAATGTTCGTGTCCTCGCCTCCGTCGATCCTGACCCACTGGTAGCTGAACACGACATCGGTCAGTCCGTCCTCGTCAGCAATGCCCGTTACGTCCGCCGCCAGCGTCTCGCCCACTCGTGCGATGCCGGCGATTGTGGGTGCGCCCGTGGCAGAAGTGTCTGCGTCCGCTCCGGAAATCGTCGCCTGTATATCCAGCCATGTGGTTCTGAAGCCTTCACCGGTTGCATTGACCGCCGCCACACGGTACCGGTACGTCGCGCCCTGCTCAACGTCGGTATCGACGTAGGTCATCGGGTCGCTATCGGCGGGGATCAAGGCGTACTTGGACACCTGTCCGTCGAAGGCTCCGCCATCGCCCAGGAATTTGCCCCGGTACACCTGGTAGTCGGTTATCCCTGCGTTGGTAGGAGCGCTCCACGTCACCTCCATCCCCCGCTCTGTGTAGACAGCGGACAGGTCTGCCGGCGCTTCGAGACGTTCCCCCGGCACTACGAGCCTGACCGGATCGGACTTGGGTCCCTCCCCTGCTGAATTGACCCCGGCTAACCGGTACAGGTACTTCAAGCCCGGTTCAACGTTGGTATCGGTAAAGCTCGTCGAATTGCCGGACCTGGGGACAGTGGCGTATTCGGACAGCTTTTCGTGGGGGAGTACGCGGCGGTACAACACGTACTCGGTCTCGGTGGAATCGGAATTCGACGTCCATGTCAGCTCTATCCCCTCATCCGTCACTTCCTCCCTGTAGAAAAGCACCTCCTCGGGAGGCGCGTCCCACACCACGCTCCCGGTGGCCGCGCTGGTCAGCGTCTCCTCGTTGCCCGCGTTGTCGGTGAAGCTCACCTCCACCTTAATGGTCTTGCCCCCGTCGTCCTTGACCAGCGTGTAGCTGGAGCCGGTGGCGTCCTGAATGTTCGTGTCCGAGCCTCCGTCGATCCTGACCCACTGGTAGCTGAACACGACATCGGTCAGTCCGTCCTCGTCAGCAATGCCCGTTACGTCCGCCGTCAGGGTCTCGCCCACTCGTGCGATGCCGGCGATTGTAGGCGCGCCAGTGGCAGAAGTGGTTACGTCCGCCTCGGAAATCGTCGCCACTACATCAAGCCATGTGGTTCTGAAGCCTTCACCGGTTGCATTCACCGCCGCCACTCGGTACCTGTACGCCGCACCCTGCTCAACGTCGGTATCGACGAAGGTCATCGGATCGCTTTCGGCGGGGATCAAAACGTACTTGGACACCTGTCCGTCGAAGGCTCCGCCATCGCCCAGGAATTTGCCCCGGTACACCTGGTAGTCGGTTATCCCTGCGTTGGTAGGAGCGCCCCACGTTACCTCCATCCCCTGCTCCGTATATACGGCGGCGAGGTCTGCCGGCGCTTCGAGGCGTTCCCCCGGCACGATGAGCTTGACCGGATCGGACTTGGGTCCCTCCCCCGCTGAATTGACCCCGGCAAACCGGTACAGGTACTTCAAGCCCGGCTCAACGTTGGCATCTGTAAAGCTTGTCGAATTGCCGGACCTGGGGACAGTGGCGTATTCGGACAGCTTTTCGTGGGGGAGTACGCGGCGGTACAACACGTACTCGGTCTCGGTGGAATCGGAATTCGACCTCCATCTCAGTTCTATCCCCTCATCTGTCACTTCCTCCCTGTCGAAGAACAACTCCTCGGGAACTGCCTCAGACTCTTGTGCCAGCGCTTTACTTGGTAGGTGCGGAAGCGGAAACAGGTTGTAGCCAAGCGTAAGAACCAACGCCGTAAAGAGGCTCGTAGCTGCAACCGTGAGCTTATTCTTCAAAATTGTTGCCTTCCTTCCCGAAGTTGCCATTTCAACCCATCTCGTGCGGGGGCACCGGCGACGGATTAGATAGCGACGAATTCGACCAGACCTACCCTTAAGAGGTTGGCGAAATCACTGTTAATATGGCGGCCATCCCAGTGGGCACTGCACCTGCGCGATCCACTTGGGACTTGGCCATACCGATGGATGGATTCAAGGGGGCATACGGCAGATCCTCCCAAAGAGCAAGAATCGTGTTGATAAGCCCGACCAGGGCTGACATGGCGGTAGAATACGAACTATGGGTCAATGTGGTGGAATTGCCTCATGTCGGTTGCCTTTGCTCCACAGACACTGGCGCGGCTGCGAACTACAAAACATCGAACTCTGTACCGTCCCTTGCTGTAATCACGAAGAACAGAGTAACTAGGTAGACGCGGTGCGCCCCCGTGAGTCCTGAAATCAAGGAATGGATATTTTGCTTGTTTCTCTACTAAACGAGCACTTCGGAGTTTGGAGATATGAACGACAGAGACTTTGGCTACGTGGGCTGATTTGTCCTCGAACAGAGTGGATAACGTAGCGCTGGGCGATACGAGGCCTGATCCCCAATTCACCTTTCTCCCGGTATACGCCAGCAGCCTCTGCGTATGTAGAACCCTGTGAGTAAATCAGTGGCACAAATAATACTGCGCGTGCGTGAATTCGATGTGGAAATAGGCGCCAGAAGGTGTGCATCGGCATTCAAAGCCTTCACAACTCAGGTTTCGTCTACGTCGTGACTCCCTGGGGCTACGTATGCCGACGGAAGACCGCCGACAGACATACTGCTTGGAAACCGCATACTCTGCCCGTCTGAAGAGTCTGTAGACGGTCATGCAAGTTGAAAGGGCACACAAAGCCATTCGCAAGCGATTATTTCGCCACTTTACTTAAACTCGACTTTGCACATTTCATACGGAGTATAGACAAGATATAAGAACAGGGTAAGATGACCGAACCACCCCATCAAGAAGGTCCGGTTATGCTCACCCTGCCCGATGCCATTATATCCGTACTCCGACCATTCTCAACTCTCTTTCGAGATAGAACCTGGTCAAAGGCGCAACTACTGCTCGTCGGCGCCATCCTCGCCCCGCGCAAGCGCACCGTCACGTCAGCCCTGCGCGTAATGGGTCTCAGCGACGATGCCGGCTTCGCGAAGTATCATCAGGTGCTCAACCGAGCTGTCTGGTCCCCGCCGCAGATGAGCCGTGTCTTGCTTATGCTGCTCATCGAGCATCTTGCACAGGATGGGGAACCACTGGTGTTCGGGATAGACGAGACGCTGGAACGCAGACGCGGCAGTCGCATCAGCGCCAAGGGAGTGTTCCGAGACGCCGTGCGCTCAAGCGAGTCCCACCTGGTGAGGGCGAGCGGACTGCGCTGGGTCAGCCTGATGTGGCTGGCGCATATCCCCTGGGCGAATCGCACGTGGGCACTGCCCGTTATGACTGCACTGGCTCCGGCAGAGAGCTATCATCAGAAGGTGGGACGCCCACACAAGAAGATCACAGATTGGGCACGACAGATGATTATCCAACTGCGCCGCTGGCTGCCAGACCGGCGCATAGTCGTCGTGGCCGACAGGGGATACGCAGCGCTCGAACTCCTGCACAGCTGCCAGTCCCTGCGCCAGCCAGTCACCTTCATCAGCGGACTCAGGCTTGATGCTGCGCTCTTCGAGCCCGCTCCACCCAGAATGCCCGGGCAGATAGGTAGACCACGCCTGAAGGGACAGCGACTGCCCTCTCCCATCGAACTCCTGGACAACCCCGATGTGTCCTGGACCCGGGTATCTGTGCCCTGGAAGGACGGACCGGCGCGCGCACTGGAGATTACATCCGAGACCGCAGTCTGGTATCGCTGGGGACGACCTCCCGTACACATCAGATGGGTGCTGATCAGAGACCCGCTCTGCCAGATGAGGACTCAGGCACTGGTCTGCACCGATACTGAGGCCGATCCCCTTCAGATCGTCCAATGGTTTCTACTGCGCTGGCGCATCGAGGTCACCTTCCAGGAGGTACGCGCCCACCTTGGAGTAGAGACTCAGCGCCAGTGGTCCGACAAGGCTATCTCTCGCACCACGCCTTTGCTGCTGGGACTGTTCTCCTGGGTTACTCTCGCCGCCGGGTTGCTGCGGCAGGAACGCCCGGTTGCCCTGCGTTCGTGCGCCTGGTATGCCAAGTGTGAGCCCACCTTCATCGATGCGATCGCGCTGGTGCGCCGGCACCTGTGGTTTGCTTCTCAGACTTTATCCACATCCCCGTCCGAGTCTGATGTGCGAAAGTCCCTCTGCCTCTATTCAATCGTCTTGTGGATTCCCTTGCCTACGCAGCCTGAGCGTCTGTATATCTGCTTGCTTCGATTACTCTGATGTACAAAGTCGAGTTAAAGGTTCCTTGCAGAACCGAGTTTCAGTGATAGTTCTTGAGTATTATCGTATAATGTATTCATGAGATACGTTCCATCCAGAGAGGCAAGCCGCATACTCGGCGTGCATCCACAGACACTCAGAACGTGGGCGCGTGAGGGTCGCATTGACTACATCAGGACCGAAGGCAACCAGCGCAGATATGATGTCGATTCATACCTTGGACAGTCCAGACCCGCGCAGACCGACTACTACTGCCGCGTCTCCAGCAAAAAGCAGTCAGCCGACCTCGACAGACAGGTCGCCTTCATGCGGGAGCGATACCCTGACGCCGAGATCGTCCGCGACGTTGGCTCCGGACTCAACTTCAAGCGCAATGGTCTACTTGCCATACTGGAGCGAGTACACCAGAGAGATAAGCTCCGCGTTGTGGTCGCCTACCAAGACCGTCTTGCAAGGTTTGGAACCGAACTCATCGAGACGCTGCTCGAGCGCAACGGCGGGGAGCTCGTGGTTCTCAATCAGAGAGACCTCAGCCCCGAGGAAGAGCTCACGACTGACCTTCTCGCCATCCTCACGGTCTTTGGAGCTCGCGTCAACGGACTCCGTCGCTACCGTAAGGAAATCAAGGAAGATAAGACTCTACCCGGACGCCGGGCAGCGGGCTGAGTTGCGTTGTTGGTTCGGCGCTGCCAGATACGCCTACAACCAGACCGTGGAGCTGCTGACCGGCGAGGATGCGCCGAAGGCTGTCAAGATGAAGGTTCGGGACGTCATCCTGCCTACACTTCCACCGTGGCACAGGAGTGCGCCGCGTGAGGTGCTGGTAGGAGCTGTCTTCGATGCATGCCGCGCGGTCAGTGCGGTGAAGAAGCGCAACGCCGAGCTTGCCAGAGACAAGAGCAAGGGCAGGCGTAAGGCCGAGGACTTCGCCCGCGTGCGCTTCCGCTCGTGCAAGAACCCCCGTCAGACGTTCACTGTGCAGGCCAACTGCGTATCCGATGCCGGCATCTACCGGACCAAGCTCGGCGATATATGGATGGCCGAGAAATTGCCCGTCCCTGAGAACAGGAATATCTGCCGCCTTTCACTGAGATACGGACAGTACCACCTGAGTGTGCCTTACGACGACAAGCTGCCGCCCGAACGCGAGAACCAAGCGCGGGTGGTGGCTCTCGACCCGGGAGTGCGCTCGTTCCTGACGTGGTACTCTGCCGACTCCGTTGGGAAAATAGGCGAGGGAGCCTTCTTCAGGATACAGAGGCTCTGCGAGAGACTGGACGACCTGCTGAGCCGTGCTGCGAAGTGACCATCAAGGAAGCGTAGGAATATGCGCCGTGCGGCTAACAGGATGCGGCTCAGGATAGAGAACCTGGTACAGGAGCTTCACAGGCAGGCAGCGCGCTTTCTGGTGAACAACTTCGATGTCATACTGCTGCCCGGCTTCGAGACGTCTGAGATGGTGGAGCGCGGCAGGCGCAGGATCAGGTCGAAAACAGTGCGCAACCTGCTGAGTTGACTGTGTTGTCCGACTAAGACGTAAGGCAGTGCATCAAGCTGGACAATCATGCCGAGAATAGGAACCGACGGACGTGAACGAATGAGACGATAGACAATCCACACATCCAACGGGGCGACTTTCCTGGATGGGAACTGCTTGAAAACATCGGCGCGGGAGACGGCCGAATGCGAACGGCAGAAAAAGTCCGGTAGTCTGCCCCAACGATTCCAGGATATGCGTGAGTGTCTGTTACCCCGGTGCAGCTGAGCGAACTGGGAACAGAGGCCGAGGGCGAGTGAGCGTAGCACCATGCCTAATTCCTTTCAATTCGAACCGAATTACGCTAGACGGCTGACATCGGTCTGGTCCGCTGTTTTGAACAAGTGGCCCCGACCGTGGCTTGATCTCAACAGCCGTTGCATTTGCATCATGCCGTGCCTGTGGCTTTGGGCCGGCGAGGGACTGCTGTGGAGCAACACTAGTGGCGCGCTGAACTTTGCCAACGATATTTTCACTGCGCGTGAAGATGCTGCCGAATTTATGAAGGGGCAGTCTGATGACTGCCCCTTGATCATGCCGATTGAGTTTTCAGACACGCCTTGGGCCATCGATGGAAATTGAATCCGGCTTTGATTGGTATGGGTCGAAAAGTCAGTCTTGCGGCAAGTTCACAAGGATTCAGTTTCGTGTCCATCCAAATGCGTTATAATTACCCCAATGCGCCTGATTCTGATAAACTCACAATTGGTGAGTGAGAAGGACGGGCATGTCTCACAGTTACCTCACGGTAACACTGCTAATACTCGCCATGTGGCTAACGGCCCATTTGGGTGATGACTTTGATTTGATGGTCAACTATGCGCGCGATTGTGCCATTGAGCGGCCTGGTGCAGGCACGACTGAGGAACCAGTCTGAGATCTAGGTAGGGTCGCGAATCGTGGTCGCAAAGCAGGCAATGTCCCGCTGTCGTGTGAGACCGGATTCTGACGTGATGCCGATGGGAAATCTGTCACCGTCAGAAAGGGCAACAGCAATGAGACCAGCCTTACCTGACTTGCACAAGGCGATGGGTGAGGCCTGGCACATTGCACCTCTTCCAAGCAGCGGCCGGATGGCCGACTCTGAGAAGACCGACGGCATTCCCCAGCGCATCAATGTCCGCGTAGCAGATGACGGCACCTAGCTAGGTGCGTCAGCGAATCCAACGCATATTCAGGCGTTAGGTCCAATGGAAAGTTCTTGATGGCAGGGAGAGATCCGCCCTTGAGCACAGGGCAATTCGCCGAGTGAATTGGGAAGGCGCGACGACAGACTGCGTGCCTCATTGTCATTGTCCGCTATTCAACCAATCCGCTTGCTAATATGAGGTGGTTGGAATTGAAAGTCGGGATTTTACTTAGTGAAAGGCTTTCACTGGCACTGCTTGTTGGCGTCGGAGCGTCGCTCATCTTGTTCATTGGGCTGACTCTAGAATCGCACTACACACCTGTGGAGGCGCAGACAGTCGATACACCCACCACAGAAGCCACAGGGACGCAGGGCGAAGAGACCGCAGTTGAGCGCCTCCCCCTCATCGAAGGCAAGCTCAATCCTCCCAAGTACCCTAAATTGGACTCCAATCTCAACCGCATCATCCAGCAGGTGGAGAGTGGGCAGACCACGGCGCGGGCGGCAGCAGTGAACGCCCCAATTCATAGAGAAGAGTCCGTCGCCGTCACTCTGTACATCGCTAATGGACATGTCAACGCCATGGTCGAGTTTCTCGAATCCAACGGCGCAGACGCGCGCAACATCGACGCCGACTACATTGAGGCATATGTCCCCATCTCCCTGCTGCCCGGGGCTTCCATGCGGGAAGGCGTGGCCAGCATCCGTACAATAATTCCGCCACAGCCTGACCAGAGTACATTAGCCAGTGAAGCTGCATCGGTCCACGGCGCGCGCGCCTGGCACGAGGCAGGCATCAGGGGAAAAGGCGTGAAGATCGGCATCATTGACTTGGTATTCGAGGACTTTCGAATCCACATGGGAAGCGAACTTCCGGACTCCGCATCCGTGAGGGCAAGATGCTACACCGATTTGGGCATTCCCACTGAAAACCTCTCGGACTGCGAGAATGCGGACCCTGATAATGAAGATGCCGCCAGGCACGGCACTGCTGTTACCGAGGCGGCTTTTGATATCGCTCCGGAAGCCACCTACTACGTTTCCGATCCGCAGTCACTCGGTGACCTCAAGACCGCCGTGGAATGGATGATCGAGCAGGATGTCGATGTTATCAACATGTCGCTTTCCTGGCTATGGGACGGTCCGGGTAACGGGACCTCCCCATTCGATGGTCCGTCGGAGCATCCGCACGACACAAGTGATGATACAGGACCTCCATACTCGGACAGCCCCCTCAGAACGGTGGACCTCGCCGTCCAAAGCGGCATTACCTGGGTTAATTCAGCAGGGAACCGGGCCCAAGGTACATGGTTTGGGAGCTTTTCAGATACGGAAAGAAATGACTGGCATCAGTTCAGTGCGGACACGGATGATGAATGTATTTACATATACGGCGAACTAGAGACTGGTAACGTCGTCGTCGCCCAGCTTCGATGGGATGACAGTTGGGGTAGCGCGTCGACGGATCTTGACCTGTACCTGGCCCTGTCAGACGGACGTGGTCTGACCGACGTCGACTGGAGTACAGATTATCAATCCGAGACTGGCATTCCTTTTGAGTACGTCCAGTACGAAGTACAGTTGGCCGGACACTACTGTCTAAGGGTCAGCAGATACAGCGGCGAGGCGCCTTCCTGGATTCAGCTGCAGGTCTGGATGCCCCATCCATACCTGGAGGGTCATACGCCTGGGCACAGCATCACGAATCCGGGAGAAAGCTCCAACCCGGGTCTGCTTGCCGTGGGCGCGGCGGATGTCGGCAATCTCTCTGAGATCGAGGACTTCAGCAGTAGGGGTCCTGCACCGGACGGCAGACCCAAACCCGATATTGTCGGAGCGGACAAAGTCTATTCAACTGCTTATGGCAGAGACTTCCCGGGAACCAGCCAGGCGTCGCCCCATGTCGCAGGCCTTGCCGCTCTCGTCAAGCAGCGCTTCCTCGACTACGGTCCGCAAGAAGTCGCCCAGTACCTCAGACGCCAGGCCCAGGACAAGGGAGCCCCAGGTCGTGACAACGAATGGGGATACGGCTTGGCACGGCTAACAGCATCAGACGCGGTATTGCCTACGCCTGAGCCGCCGCTCCAGGGCACTTGTCTTTCTAGTGCTGCCGTTCCGGAGTCTGATGCAAATCCCGGCCTGGTGGCGGACTGCGATACACTGCTGGCGGTCAAGAGCACGCTGGCGGGCACCGCAGGACTCAACTGGTCCTCTGCCATCGCAATTGAGGACTGGGATGGCGTCGCTGTCAGTGGCACTCCCCTGCGGGTTACGGAGTTGATACTTCATACAAGGGGACTTACGGGCACGATTCCGGTTGAGTTGGCGAATCTTAAGGAGTTGACCCGCCTTAACCTCTCTCACAACAGTCTGACAAGTGGGATACCGTCAGAGCTGCCCAACCTGTCAGACTTGTCGGTACTGTACCTCGCGGTCAATCGGCTTGAAGGCGGCATTCCCACCGAATTGGGCAGCTTGTCAAATCTGACCGCGCTCTGGCTGTCCGAGAATCAGCTGACCGGTGAAATACCGCCTTCCCTGGGCGACTTACACAACCTACGTCTGCTGTATCTCTGGCACAATCAGCTCAGTGGTGAAATACCGCCTGAGTTTGGCAACCTTTCCGAGCTTAGATCTCTGGTTCTCCATGAAAACCACCTCACGGGCGAAATTCCCGCCGAGTTGGGTAACCTCTCCTTTCTGGAGGTCTTGCACCTTAAAAACAATCAACTCATAGGCTGCATTCCGGACTCGCTAGGAGACGTTCGGGACAATGATCTCGATGAGCTGGGTCTGCCGCTATGCGGGGAAGTTGAAGATCCTACCCCTTCTCCGGTGCCGACTCCCACCCAGGCCTGCATTGAGTCACTTCCCGGGTCCGGCGTCTTCACAGGCTTCTGGACTGATGACTGCGTGTCACTTCACCCTGATAGACAAGGCAGCTACGCCCGATTCTACACGCTTGACCTGCCTGAAGATTCCGATCTGGTGGTTACTCTTGAATCCTCGGTAGACACCTATCTTTACTTGAGAGCCGGCGATGGCAGGGATGGCGAAATTTTAGACTCCGACGACGATGACGACAATAACGACTTCAGTCTAAACTCCGGCACGGATTCAGGAATGAGACTCACGAGCCTTGAGGCTGGCGATTACACGATAGAGGCGACCACTTATTCCGCAGGCGAAGGAGGTCAGTTCACGCTTACCGTGCAGGGTCTGTCTACCGTCGCAACACCGGCTCCGACACCTACGGTTGCGCCTGTTACTCCAACACCGCAACCCGTTACGTCTCGTAAGGTGCTCAGTATTGGATCCGGTCACATCTGCTCTCTCGACGCAAATGGCATTATTGATTGCTGGGGATCAGACGACCACGGGCAGACAACGTTGCCGCCAAGTATCGCGGGCACCGCTTTCTCCGCTGTCAGCAGTGGAGCCAATCATACCTGCGCGCTGACCAACCTCGGTTCGATTGCCTGTTGGGGTGCGAACGACCACGGGCAGACAACGCTGCCGGCAAGTCTTGCGGGCACCAGATTCTCTGCTGTCAGCAGCGGCGTAAATCACACGTGCGCTCTGGCCGACCACGGTTCGGTCGACTGCTGGGGCGCAAACGATCACGGGCAGTCGACACCACCCACTGGCGGCACCTTTGTCGCAATAACAAGCGCCTACGATTCCAGTTGCGCACTGCGCTCGGACAATACGCACGTCTGCTGGGGCGCAGTTCCGTTCAATCTGGCACCTCCGGAGGCTGTGCCAACGCCAACACCTACTCAGACACCAATTACAACTCCAGTTCCATCGCCCACGCCGATTCACAGCTCCGAAACCGACAGAGACGCCTTGGTCGCATTCTACGATGCAACAGGTGGCCCCAACTGGACGGTAAACTCGAACTGGGCGTCCGGCTCCAGCCTGAGCCAATGGCACGGAGTCAGAACAGACACAGAGGGGCGTGTCACCGCCCTCATACTTGAGAACAACGGCCTGACGGGTTCTTTGCCGCAGGAAATGGGAGCGCTTACTCAATTGCAAGAACTGAGGCTCGGTCTAAATGAGCTGACGGGAGCTATACCGATTCAGTTGAGCAATCTCTCTAACTTGCATGCTCTTGTCCTCAGTGACAGCAACCTGACAGGAACCATACCGCCGGGGCTTGGCGATCTCAACAATCTGAGGGTTCTGGACCTGGGCCACAACGAACTTACGGGTACGATACCGGCGCAACTGGGCGACCTGAGATTACTAACAAAACTGGCGCTCGGGGACAATCAGCTTGTAGGAGATATACCTGTCGGATTGGCCGGTTCATCCCACTTGGAAACGCTGATACTGGCCAGTAATCAGCTGATCGGTGGGATACCGGTTGAACTCGGTAACCTCATAGATCTCAGGGATCTGAAGTTAAGCGGAAATTTCCTCACCGGCCAGGTTCCTTCTGAAGTGGGTAATCTCACGAAGCTGGAGAATCTCTGGTTGCAGCGAAATCAGCTTACGGGAGAATTGCCGCAGACTCTCACGGCTCTTTCAGGACTGAAGACCCTTTTCTTTGAGGATAATGGCGGTCTCTGCGCTCCGGTCAGCCTAGATTTTCAGAACTGGACGCAGACGGTCGAAGAGGTCTCAGGCCCTAACTGTGAAGCCGATGCCGGAAACGAAAGAGCTAAGTTTGAAGGTGGGATCGACCTGGGCATCGCCTACATAGAGCGTGTGCCCAGGCATCAGCGATATAAGCTGACATACTTAGACCGCGGCCCTTGTCCATACCCATTCGAAGAGTTCATAGGACCTGTGCTCTGCCCTGGGGAGGAAAGTCTGAAGAGATGGCCGGACCCCGGAGAAAATATCAAGTTGAGAGCCAGAGTGTGGAACTTTGGAGACACCCCGTCCGGGCCCTTCAACTACGTCTGGAGTGTGAGTGGCTCCACGGTGGCATCGGGTCTTCACCCTGGGCTCGAACCCAACAGCCATACGGGAATCTCCCTCCCGATGGAATGGCCGGATGCTGAGGACAACCCGAAGGTCACTCTAGCTCTCGACCCTGACAATACTGTGGACGAGCTCCTGGAGTACAACAACCTGCTCGATGACTGGGTAAGAGGCTACACCATTGGCTTCTACTTCAGCCACGTCTCCTACGAGTCGCTGACCTTGCCAAACACTCCTGGGCAGACAGTTCATTCGCCGGAACACTGGGTTCACCAAAACATTGCGCGACTTAACGAGATGCTGATTGACGCCGGACTTGAGGATCGAGTCCGCTCAGAAATCTTCGAGATCACGGACGACAGGGCCTTGTGGTCAAACCACCCTCTGCAGTGGTACATGGACGGGTGGTGGCCTGTGTGGGACAACCTTCCGGACCCTTCAGTGTTTGATTTGCAAGGTTACAAGGACCGACCGGAAATTGAATATGGGCTTCTCCATGAACTACTGCACCAACTTGGAGCGATAGACCTCTACCAAATGCATACTGATTCACATAGGGTTCTGTTGCCTGACGCTAACAGACCGGGGTTCCAAGCAGGTTGCGGCACCGACTATTGGAACCGCGACTATGAGTGCTTTCGATTCACTGGGATCGTCTCGGACATCATGGACGGAGGTGGTCACTTCATCGGGTCACACACGGCCGGAGGACTGAGAAGCAACTCTGGGCACCGCAGGGGATTCTATGGAGAGTACCTTTACGACACCCCCCGAACCACATTCCTCCGGGTGACCGACGAAAATGGCGATCCTATTTCCCACCTAACGCTGCGCTTTTACCAGTTGGGGGTGCCCGAAGCGGGCCATATCATCGACGCTACAGCGGAGTTCGTACTGGAAACGAACGAAGCAGGCGTAGCAGAGCTTCCAAACAGAGGGATCACAGGTATTGTCACGGAAACAGGACACCAATTGACACCAAATCCTTTCGGCTGGATTCATCTGGCTGGATTCAACGGCATGTTCCTCATTGAGATGGTGAATGCGGATTGCACAAACTACGAATGGCTCACAGTTGTGGATCTCAATCTCGCATTTTGGAACGGCCAGACGGAAGAAGTTACATTCGACAAGACACATCGCTGCCCGCCGGTTTATCGAGAAAGGGAGTCAGAGAATGCTCACTCCGGCATTTTGCCTGGATTCGCCGGGATGGAAAACACTCCGCCTCTCGTCAACATCCCCCATTCAGCATGGCCGCTGCTGCCAGGTCCGGACTCGTCGCCCGTAGAAAGACTGAAATGAGACAGCATCTGGACTAGGGCAAACAATTCAGTAGACCGACGGACTGAATTGACCTGGTTCACATACATAGGAATAGCTTAAACCCGTTCGGTTAGGGGAGGAAAAGCAGGATGCGAAATCCCGAGGATCTTTACGAAATTCTGCAAGTTCATCCATCCGCGCATCCGGATGTCATTGAGTCTGCCTACAGGCGATTGCTCCGCGTACATCACCCTGACGTGAATCCATCAACAGAGGCACACCGAATGACCGTGCAGCTCAACCATGCTTATTCGGTACTGAGTAACCCGGAAAGACGAGCCGCATATGACCGCGAACGACAGGAGGAGGCGCACCGGCTGCAACCAGCGAGTGATAGCGATAATGAGGGAGAATCTCATTTGAATGGGCTGCTGCTACAGGCGGCCGACCAGGGCAATACTGACCGCGTGCGGACACTGATTGCTCGGGGCGCAGATGTAAATGCGAGAGATGAGTGGGATCTGACGGCACTTCATAGGGCGGCACATCGTCGATACGTTGAGACGGCAAATGCATTGCTGGCTCAAGGGGCAAATTTCAGGGCCAGGGACAGATGGCAAAGGACGCCCCTCGACGTCGTACCCGAAAGTTATCCAGAAGCACGGTTCGCATTGGCAGAAGCCATTGCTCGCACAGAGCGGGATAGACGCGCACAGGCGAGGCGAGGGCACTATCAAAGCGCAAGGGGTGCTCCTCGGAGAGAGCGATCACGGGGTGGGCGTCAGGGTGAAACGGATCCCCGGCAAGAATCGAGAAGGCGCACTGGAGAGCAGCATCGAAGTGGTAACGAGAGAGAAGACATTTTTGGGTCCAAAGAATAGGGAACGGAACGAGCCTGGCAGACTCCCGGAGCTGAGAGTTCGTATTCAGATGGAGGGTCATACAAAATCCTCTTCGTTGGCCTGGGCTTACTGTTCATATCCGCGGTGGTAGTTGCCGTGCTCTTACTTGTGATTGGCGGCCCGGAACGAAACTCGCAAGGCAACAAACCGGTGACAGCGGCCCGGGAGATCCCTACCGTGTCTGCTCGTATAGCAGACACGGTAGACGGTTCGAACGTTGAAGCACAGGCCGAGCAGGAGCGGCAAGCACAGGCCGAGCAGGAGCGGCAAGCACAGGCCGAACAGGAGCGGCAAGCACAGGCCGAACAGGAGCGGCAAGCACAGGCCGAACAGGAGCGGCAAGCACAGGCCGAACAGGAGCGGCAAGCACAGGCCGAAGACCGCCTCTTCCAGGCGGCTGTTGGCGGGCAGACAGATTTGATTCTTGACCTTGAAGCGCGAGGAACTGACGTCAACGTCAGCGACAAGAACGGCAATACACCGTTGCACTTAGCCGCGTATCAAGGACATGCCGCCACCGCCGTAGCGTTATTGCGCGCTGGAGCTGACCTTGAAGCTAGAGCAACAGCTGGGATTACCCCTCTTCAAGCTGCGTCCCATTGGGGGCACACTGAAGTGGTCATAGAATTGCTGGCCGTCGGTGCGGATTTAGATGCGAGGGACGATAACGGCCTAACGGCACTTGACCATACCGAGTTCAAAGGCCAGTTGGAGACTGCTGCTGCACTGAGGTTTGCGAAGGCTAATTCGAACATCAATCCAGGCCTCTTCCTTGATTGGAGTGTGCTATTGGACAGCCGAGAGGCATTGGCAGGTGACGCATTTCTTAACTGGGCAGCCAATGTGTCTATTGAGAAATGGGACGGAGTCACCCTAGGTGGTTCTCCTAAGCGAGTAACGGGTCTGGGTCTTGCCAATAAACGCCTTAATGGCAATATACCGCCCAACCTGGAAAGTCTCACATACTTGAACGAGTTGAAGCTCGATGTGAACGAGCTGAGTGGATCAATTCCTCCAGAACTTGGCAGACTTGCCAACCTGCGATGGCTCGACTTTGGCCATAACCAGTTGATCGGACAGATTCCGCCAGAGATTGGCAACCTCTCCAGCCTTCAGTTCTTCAAGCTCGCCGTCAACAATCTAACAGGTGAGATTCCGGGAGAAATTGGCAACCTGGACAATGTGGAAACAATATGGCTATCCTCCAACGGTCTGAGTGGGGCGATCCCTCCAGAACTTGGCGCACTCCCTAACCTCCATATCTTGGTGCTGTCGGAAAATCAGATCAACGGGGAGATTCCCGTAGAATTGACGCGTATCCCAAACTTGGAAGTTTTGCATCTTGTAGGGAATCGGTTAAGTGGATGTATTCCTAATCGCTTGCAGGGCATAAGAGAGGGTGACTTATCATCGCTCGGTCTCGAATTCTGCGCTTCCAGAAGATGAAGGTTGCCGAGACGCTTAGACTCAGCACGGCCGGACGAAACTTCAGATCTGTCAACGCCGAGCTGCTTTTGTGCATTTTAGTGTCGTTGTGCAGCGACACGATTTCGCCCATTTTAGCGGCGGCGGTTACAAATCGGAGAGGCAGGTATCTGGCGTTGAATCGTCTCGCTCAATTGCTGCGACTGCCTAAGAATGTTTTAGTCAAACTGAACGTCTAGTACCACGTCCATTTGTTGTTGACACTTCGGGGTTTTTTCATTTATAGCTTCGGATTAGGGTAGATGCGATTGAGCTTCACGCGAGCATCCTGAGAGCGAAAGCGCCAGTCTATGGTCACGCCAGCGGCGTTGCGCTCCCGCTCAAGCACCCTATATTTCGCCTGAGCGTCTCCTCATCGCCAAGACGCCCCTTCAGACACTGCTTGCTGAAGACGCTCAGTTCTATCTCCGCCATATTCAGCCAACTCCCGTGCTTGGGCGTGTGATGGAACTGCAGTCGTCGCGCTATACGCCGCGTCTCCACAGGCTCATACGCCTCATACAGCGAGCCGAGTTTATGAGTATTTAGTTTGTCCAGCACCACCCTGACAACCTTCGCGTCCGGATAAGCCTCATACACCAGCCACCTCATCTGCGCAGCAAAGTCCACCGCAGTGCGCCGCTCCGTAACCTCCACGTGCCTCCAGCCACCTTTAGGCTCGCAGAACACAAACAGGTTGCGCGTTCCGTTGCACATATACTCGTAGTCTATGTGTTCCAATCTCCCAGGCTCGGCTTCAATCGGCGTGCTCGTATGTTCTATCAACTGCTTGGATGTCTCATCGAAGCAGACCACAGGTCGCTCAGTGTCGTACTCTCCCTCGTACAGGTCCAATACTCCTCCATCCGTGCCACGAACTCGCCGCTCAGTTCCGGAATGCACCACGCCTTGTTCTTCCATGGCTTGAGTTCGTTTTTTTTCAAGCTCTGACGCACCGTCTCCCGTGCTATGCTCTCTACATAGCCCAACTCCACAGCCTTGTCCGCAAGCAACTTCAGCGTCCAGTGCGCATGACCCTCAGGAGGGTCGCTGCACGCTATGGCTACAATGTGTGCTTCGGCACGCTCGTCCAGCTTGCGCTTCTGACCGGGACGCGCACGCTCGACCAACGCACTCTCGAGCCCCTCCTCGCAGAAGCGCCTGCGTATCCTTATGACCGTGCGCCTGCTTATCGACAGCGCATCGGCTATTCGGTTATCAATCTGTCCTTCATCGGCCTTGAGCAGCGCCAGCGCTCGCTTTACCGTGCGCGCCGGCGATCTACCACGGTGGGCGACTTCACTCAGCCGGCGCTTCTGCGACTCGGTCAACTAAACTCTGTACTTGTGTGCGGTCATATTCGGCAACATCCTCGCTGTAAGATGTGCCCGAACTTAACCCATTTCTTATACTTGTGCCAAATCCAGACGGACTTGGTACTAGGGTGTGTTGACATTTCATTTCAGCCATATAAGTGTGCCGACAAAGTGTAGGAAACCAAGGTACATCTTCGCTAACTTGTCGAATCGGCTGAAAATATGTCGATAATGCTTCATCTTATTTATGTAACACTCAACCAGGTGACGCTCTCCGTACAGATGCTCATCATATTGCAGTGGCTCTGTCCTGTTGGAACGAGGCGGTATCACAGGCGTGGCTCCCATCTCAACGATGCGCTCACGCAATCGCTGTGAGTCATATCCGCGGTCCGCTATCACATAGTCGCTCTCAATGCCGTCTATCAGTTCATAGGCCTGGGTGATGTCGTGTGCCTGACCCCCAGTGAGCGTGAATCTCAGTGGATTGCCCAGAGCGTCAACACTCACATGCACCTTCGTGCTGAAGCCGCCTCGGCTTCTTCCCAGAGCCTGCGACTGCTGTCCCCCTTTTTATGCGGGGCACCCGCAGCACAGGGATGCGCACGCACTGTCGTACTGTCTATTATAAGATGCTCCATATCCGGCTCTTTGGAGAAGTACAGATGCATCTTCTCCCAAACACCCTGCTCGCTCCATCTGGCAAAGCGCCTGTACACGCTGTACCACTTGCCGTATTCTGCCGGAAGCATCCTCCACGGAGCGCCTGACCTGCTCATCCACAGAACCCCTTCTATGAATCGTTTGCAGTCCCGCTCAGACTTGACATAGACGTTGGTCTCCTCTTTCAGGAAATCGCGAATCTTTGACCACTGGCCCAGAGTTAGTTTAGATGTTGACATGCTCCAAGTTTAATACAATTGTCAACACACCCTAGTCACCTCGGTCTCCATTTTGAACTCGAACGGAGTTTCAGGGTTACCGTCCAGGCGCAGTAGAGCCAGCTTGAGGGATTCGACGCTAAAGAAGCCGTCGGGGAGCGATTCCAGATTGCTGTCTTCCAAAAGCAACTTAGAGAAACCCAGGCTGGGGATGAAGTTGTTCGGGATCGATTCCAGCATGTTGCCGGATAAAGTGAGAATCGTCAGCTTCGTGTTGTTGTCCAGGACGCCTTCATACAGCGCACCGATTTCATCGTCATGCACGGTCAGCCACTTCAATTTAGCGAGGTTGTCGAAGACGCCGTCAGGCAATTCGGTCAGCTTGTTGTTATGCAAGCGCAATACTTCCAATTTAACGAGATTGTCGAAGACTCCGTCGTCGTCGCCAGCGGGCAGCGCGGACATTTCGCTGTCGTTCAGGTACAACTCTCAGGTTGGTGGGGCCTTCGAACACGTCCACTTCGGGCAGAGATGCCAGCATGTTGTTGTGCAGGTGCAATATTCCAATTTAACGAGGTCGCCGAATATACCTGTATCGTCGTCGTCGGTAGGCAACGGTGGGAGTGAGAGTGGGCAGGGGCGTGACGGTCGGAGTCGGAGTGATCTTCCCGTACAGGTCGACTCCCGCGTCGCTGCCGTGGCTGCGCTCGGCCTGCAGAGATGCGAGCACCCCAGGCACGGATGGGACGGTCAAGCTCGCCGCCTCGTCCGCGAGGTCAGCGTCGCTGACGGCGCTGGTACCCTGTGATGAAGGCGCCGCCGTTATCGTCGGGCACGTCCCAATAGAGCGTCAGTTCGCTGTCATTCCGGTGCGCCTTGGGGTTCCGCGGTGCCGACGGCGCATCAGGGTCGGAGTTGGTTCTCAAGAAGTAGACCGTCAGACTGTCCAGCACAGTACCGCTGTCACTCTTTCCGCTGTAGGCCGTCGCGGACAGCGTGTAATCGCCCTCCATCAATTTCTCGCCCCCGCAGCGGCGATGCGCGTCGCCGAACAGCGTGTACGGTTCCGAGTTGTCCGTCCGCTGCGCCGATTGCCGACCGCTTAGCTTGAGCACCACCGACTTTGGTCCCCGAGACGCGTTCGCTCTGATCGCCAAGCGTCGCGTGGCGCCGTCGGGGAGCGAGACGGCTTCGCCGCCGAAGAGTGCCATCAACTCGGTGTCAGTGTCGGCGTCAATCAGAGTGAAACCGGTGATTGCGGCTGCGCCGACGCTGACAGCAGATACGGTGCCAGCATCGTTGGCCGCCTGCACCTCGAAGCTGTTTGCCAGCCCGTTGGTGAGACCTTCGACAGTCACCTTAGTGTCAGTGCCCGTCGAGATCCAAGTTGTAGGCAGCGAGGCACCGCCTGCCCGGTAGCGATATTCGTAGCGAGTGACCTCTGCACCGCCGTCGTTCTCGGGTGCCTCCCAGCGCAGCGACAAGTACGACTGCAGCGACCGAGGCCCAGAACTTCCGGATACGGCCCTCGGGCCGCATGAACGGCGTAAGATGCAATCCCATGAATCGCCTGCTACTACATTCATGTCCCTTGTCCCGGCGAGGCCGGGACGGTGGGTGGCGGACTACTGCCGTGCCCGACCACCTACCCGGTCTTATGCTGCCTCTGCCCCGGCTCGGAGGCGAGTAACTCCAGCCGGCGGAGCAGGAGCCGGCCGTTTTCGGAGCAGATGGGGCCCTCGGAGGCTCAGTCGGTGGTTACGGGGAGGACGAAAGTCACGTCGTCATCCGAGCCCGGCTATACGTGTATCTCCCGCCGGATGTTCTTGTTCTCATCCAGGAGTCTCGTCTTGGTAATCGATGCCGCCATCCACCGTGAAGGAGTGGTCCCGCAGAAAACTTCAGCTCGAACGTGAACTCGGAGGAGCCATCACGGGACTCCGGCACGCCGTGCAAGCTGGCGGTCAGGAGCGGTGCCACTGCCGCCGTTGGGGTGCTGGTCAGCGTTTCGTCGTAGTTGCCATCATCGGTGAAGCTCACTCGCACCATGATGGTCTTACCCTGCTCGCCCTCCGCCAGCGTGTAGCTTGAGCCGGTAGCTCCGGCGATATTCACGTCGTCTGCCAGCCACTGGTAGCTGAAGATGGCGCTGGTCATCCCATCACCGTCAGCGATGCCCGTTACATCCGCCGTCAGCGTCTCACCCACTCGGGCCGTGCCGCTGATCGTGGGCGCGCCCGTGGCCGATGAGTTGGCCCGGGGTGCCACTGCCGCCGTTGGGGTGCTGGTCAGCGTTTCGTCGTAGTTGCCATCATCGGTGAAGCTCACTCGCACCATGATGGTCTTACCCTGCTCGCCCTCCGCCAGCGTGTAGCTTGAGCCGGTAGCTCCGGCGATATTCACGTCGTCTGCCAGCCACTGGTAGCTGAAGATGGCGCTGGTCATCCCATCACCGTCAGCGATGCCCGTTACATCCGCCGTCAGCGTCTCACCCACTCGGGCCGTGCCGCTGATCGTGGGCGCGCCCGTGGCCGATGAGTTGGCCCGGGGTGCCACTGCCGCCGTTGGGGTGCTGGTCAGCGTTTCGTCGTAGTTGCCATCATCGGTGAAGCTCACTCGCACCATGATGGTCTTACCCTGCTCGCCCTCCGCCAGCGTGTAGCTTGAGCCGGTAGCTCCGGCGATATTCACGTCGTCTGCCAGCCACTGGTAGCTGAAGATGGCGCTGGTCATCCCATCACCGTCAGCGATGCCCGTTACATCCGCCGTCAGCGTCTCACCCACTCGGGCTGTGCCGCTGATCGTGGGCGCGCCCGTGGCCGATGAGTTGGGCCGGGGAGCCACTGCCGCCGTTGGAGTGCTGGTCAGCGTTTCGTCGTAGTTGCCATCATCGGTGAAGCTCACTCGCACCATGATGGTCTTACCCTGCTCGCCCTCCGCCAGCGTGTAGCTTGAGCCGGTAGCTCCGGCGATATTCACGTCGTCTGCCAGCCACTGGTAGCTGAAGATGGCGCTGGTCATCCCATCACCGTCAGCGATGCCCGTTACATCCGCCGTCAGCGTCTCACCCACTCGGGCCGTGCCGCTGATCGTGGGCGCGCCCGTGGCCGATGAGTTGGCCCGGGGTGCCACTGCCGCCGTTGGGGTGCTGGTCAGCGTTTCGTCGTAGTTGCCATCATCGGTGAAGCTCACTCGCACCATGATGGTCTTACCCTGCTCGCCCTCCGCCAGCGTGTAGCTTGAGCCGGTAGCTCCGGCGATATTCACGTCGTCTGCCAGCCACTGGTAGCTGAAGATGGCGCTGGTCATCCCATCACCGTCAGCGATGCCCGTTACATCCGCCGTCAGCGTCTCACCCACTCGGGCTGTGCCGCTGATCGTGGGCGCGCCCGTGGCCGATGAGTTGGCCCGGGGTGCCACTGCCGCCGTTGGGGTGCTGGTCAGCGTTTCGTCGTAGTTGCCATCATCGGTGAAGCTCACTCGCACCATGATGGTCTTACCCTGCTCGCCCTCCGCCAGCGTGTAGCTTGAGCCGGTAGCTCCGGCGATATTCACGTCGTCTGCCAGCCACTGGTAGCTGAAGATGGCGCTGGTCATCCCATCACCGTCAGCGATGCCCGTTACATCCGCCGTCAGCGTCTCACCCACTCGGGCCGTGCCGCTGATCGTGGGCGCGCCCGTGGCCGTACTGTTTATGTCCGTTTCGGAAATCGCCGCTCGTACATCCAGCCATGTGGTCTTGAAGCCCTCCCCGGTTGCATTGACGGCCGCCACCCGGTACCTGTACGCCGCGCCCCGCTCAACGTCAGTATCGACGTAGGTCATCGGATCGCTTTCGGCGGGGATCAAAACGTACTTCGACGCCTGTCCGTCGAAGGCTCCTCCATCGCCCCGGAATTTGCCTCGGTACACCTGGTAGTCGGTTATCCCTGCGTTAGTAGGAGCGACCCACGTCACCTCCATCCCCCGCTCTGTGTATACAGCGGCCAAGTCTGCCGGCGCTTCGAGACGTTGCCCCGGCACGGTGATCCAGACTGGACTGGACTTGGGTCCCACCCCTGCTGAATTGACCCCGGCTACCCGATACAGGTACTGCAAGCCCGGTTCAACGTCGGTATCGTAATATTCCTGGACATCGGAGTCTGCGTTAGCTGGGATATCGGCGTATGCTGATAGTATTCTACTGGGCAGTGAGCGCCGGTAGATCCGGTATCCGTCCGGTGTCGCACCGGCAGGCGCCGACCAGTAAATCAAGATTATGTTCCCGTCGGATCCGCCTCTCAGGTCCCGCGGCCTTCCAAGAACAATCTGGGCATTGGCAACGGAGACCGGGGCGGACTGAGCTCCCTCGCCCACGGTATTGGTCGCTGAAATCCGGTACTCGTATTCGGTTCCCGGTTCGACCTCCCTGTCGGTGTATGTTATCTCCTCACTGGAGGAGGGGACGGTGGAGTGCGCCGACCAGGCTCCGTTGGGCAGCACCCTCCGATACACTTTGTATTCGGTAACCCTAGAATTGACGGGAGCATCCCAAGTGAGTTCGATGCCCTTGGCCGAGGATGTCCCCGCCAGGTTTTGCGGTATGCCGGGAAGATTACCTGGAACAGCAATGGAGACCGCAGGGGACAACGGTCCCTCCCCGGTATCGTTGTTCGCCGACACCCGGTACAAGTACTCCGCGCCCTCCTCAATTCCCGTGTCGTCGTAGGACAGTGCCGCGCCATCGGCGGGGATGGAGGCGTAACGCCGCAACCCTCCGTCCGGGACGAGGCGCCTGTACACGCTGTATGCGGTCACCACGGACCCGAGGGGCGCATCCCAAGTCAGCACTATCTTCGCCTCCTGAAGCGCTCCGTCCAAGTTTGCCGGAGCCGCCGGAAGCGGGTCAGGCGTAGTCGCGGATACAGGATCGGACTTGGTCCCCACACCTGTGATGTTGGCTGCGGCCACCCGATACTGGTACTGCGTGCCCAGCTCAACCTCCGCATCGGTATAGGTCAATGCGTCGGCTGTTAGGGTGGCATGCAACACGGGTTCCCCGTCGGGAAGCTCGCTCCGGTACACTCGGTACTCGGTTACCACGGAGCCTGCCGGGGCCTGCCATGTCAACACTATGTTCTCCCCAGACAGCGCTCCCGCCAGGTCCCGCGGGCTTGCGGGAAGCTCGGGAGGACCCAGTATCATCTTAGAGATGTTGCTCGACTGCCCTTGGCCGGCCGCCGTGCAGATGGCACTGGCCGCGGCGCAGTCGGTGGTCGGCAAAAGTCCTACCGTCACTGGCTGGTCCGAGGCGGGCTCCACATTGATTTCCCAGACGTCCCCGGAGTCGTTTGCTCGGCTGACGCCGCGCAGCGTACCCTCTCTGACTGAGATGCCTCGGCCGCCCAGTGTATCCGGATCGGTGGCGACCGGCTCGCTGAAGGACACCCGCACCTGGAAGGTCTTCCCTGGTCCCAAGTGGTGGTCCGGAATGCTGTCTGGAACGAACTCGGCAGTCAGCGGGACCGCCCGAACTGCAAGCTCGGGCGGCGGCGGCGGCGGCGGTGTGACCATGGTGAGCGTTGTGAGCGTTGTGAGCGTTGTGACGCTCGTCGAGGTCGTAGCGTCAAGCAATCTATAGCCGCACTCCTCGCACGGCACCAATCTGAATGTAAACTCGGACATGGTGTCTGGACAGGTCACTTCGTCTCGCCTGCACCAACGGTCAATATCATGCCCCACATTCAGTTTCACAACACCAACTCCCTCTGGAAAGACCGCCCATCTGGGGTTGCCATAGCGCAGGTTTAGGTCCAGACCTTCATTCCAAACGTACTTGAAGCGCAGCGACGGCATGTCGGTGTCATAACGTTCGACGGAGATCACCATATCCGCAAGTGAAGGTGCGGTGTCATCTGGTAAGGAGAAGTGTAAGGTCTGCAAACCGCCCTTGGTTATTTCCAGCTCAATCTCGTCCCCGTTGACAAAAGGCTCGCTAAGTGCCATTGGAAGGAAGAGTTGTTCTCCGGATATAAACCGACTATGAAGGCTTACAGTTTCCTGGGCGACGCGCACTTTCAGTTTTTCGAATTCATGAGCATAAGGATCAGTCGTCGGGGATAACCCTATGATGAACACATCGTATTCACTAGAATATGCAATTAACCCCAGCGAGAACTCGGCCCCTACGTAAGTGAAAGTCGAGTCGGTAATTTCCGAGTTCGGATAGACGGAGGAATCTCCGCCTTGGTAGCCGACACTCCCAGCATATACGGAGGTGCCACTGGTGACGGTGACTGTGGCGCTCAGGAGGGTCTCGACCTTGTTGCAATCGTCCAGATTGGGCACGACCGCCGCCGCCTCGGCGGAGGGACCGTCTCCGTAAATGTTGGAGACGGCCACGCGGAAGAGCAACGTGCGCCCAGCCAGTTTCTCACCAACAGGGAAGGAGAATGACACATTGTCCTCGGCTGTTTCTTCATCCTCGGTTATTTCCTCTTCCCTGACTGCTTCCGCCACTTCCCAGGTCCGGCCATTGTCGTACGATACAAGCACTTCTTGCTGTGACTCCGGGATGAGGTCGTCTCCGTCAGCGTCGGTGGATGGCATGTCCCAATTTAGCTCGATGGCCTTACCCACTGGGCAGTCAGTGGGTGGGGTCGCGGTCAGGTTGGATGCCGTCGTCGGGACGTAGTGGGAGGGATGGCCCACCTCAAATACCTTGGACAGCGCGTAGAGTGGGCGCTCCTCTGTGTTCGCGGCGGTTAAACCGCTATGCAGGGGGCCGTGGCCTTCGGTGTGATCGTTTGGGTCGCCCAAGACCGGCGTGGAGGTGCCCAGCCCGTGGGCGACGTTGTCCCCCTGGTCGTCCTTGGAGGTGTGCTCCCGGCCGTCTCTACCGCTCCCCGTCCAAACCGTGTCGTCCTCCGACAGGGTCAGCTCCGCGCCAGATTCGTCACGGCCGGCGGCCTCCTCGTTCCACGAGTTGCTGAAAAACTCCAGGTAGTCTTTGGCGGCCCGATCTCCGTCCAACCAGTAAATGGGCACGCCGGGGTAGCCCGAGAACACGATGGCACCGGTGTTATCACGAGCGTCGGTGTCCGCGGTGCTGACCGCGGCGCGGAATTCCGGGCTGAAGGCGCGGACGTCGTCATGACCCGCTGCGGCCCGCTCCTGCACGAAGTTGTTGTAGTCGCCGATGGCGGTGGCGGTGGCGTCGCGGGATGTCGAGGTAACAAATAGCAGCCGGAAGCGCTCGCCGACCTTTACTCCCTCCGGAACAAGGGCCCAGCCGGGGGGAACCAGTGCGGCCGTCTCGTACTCCACCACCGACAGCCCGGAGGTCCGGGCCCCCACCTTGAAGACGAGCGATAGACCGTATAGGGGGAGTTCGTGCTGGTTAGAATGCGTTTGGGTCCGTCCGTTGACCGGGCCGCCGGCCTCGTTCGGACGCCCCAGTCCGACCCGGGTCTCGCCGAGTGTGTAATGTACAAACGTGCGTTTCCGGCTTCTGCAGTCGTCCGGCGTCGGAACGCATTGATCATGAATTACGGCAAGCCCGCGGCCATGGTAGCCGGTCCCGGTCCAGATGCCCCTCGCAGACATCTCGCGATTGTCGTCCGTCATCACGGAGCTCGTTTCGCTGACAGGGAAGCTCGTTACCTTGCCGTACTCGTCTCGGCCCTCAGCCTCCTCGTCCCACGAGTTGTTCCGGAGTCGGTCGCCGTCAAACGAGCCCATCCAGAATTCGGTGTAGTCGTCGGCGACCTTACCACCATTTACCCAGTAGATGGGCGCTCCGGGATTGTCCGGGCTAGCATGAGTGTTGTCTAGGGCGTGGACGTTTCGCGTGCTGCCCACCACCCGGAAGTCTCGGGAGTAGGGCAGCAAGTCCGTATGGCCCATCTCAGCCCGGCCCTGCACCATCCGATTGTAGTCTTGAATTTTGTCGGAGCTGGCCTGGTGTCTCGTGGAAGTGACAAACAGCAGTCGAAAACTGTCGCCCTCCTCCAGACCTTCAGGGATCAGGCTCCAGTCGGGTTGGACGATCCGGACCACGGGCGGGTCGGACACCTCGAAGATTTGCGAGAGACCGTAGTATGGGCGCGGTTCGCTCTGGGAGACCCTGGCCCCGATTGCAAAAACACCGTCGCTCGGGTCATTGAGCTTGCCCACATCGACGTCCGCGTCCCCGTCGGACTCGGACCCACCCAGGGGGCCGGTGCCAATGCCTCCCTTTCTCTTGCTGGCGCCCGTCGCGATCCCATCCGACAGGGATGACAGAGACATCACTTCGCAGGACTCGTCAGTGGGGTGTTCTTGGTCGTCCCAGCTGCCAGCCCAGAATTCCACGTAATCGTCGGCAACCCGGTTCCCGCACAGCCAGTATATTGGCACTCCGGGTTTCTCCGGCGAGGAGTCGGCATCGGTGTTGATTACGGCGGAGTAGTGGCGGGTGGCGCCGACGGCCCTGAAGCCCCGGTGGAACTGCCTGATGGTCTTGTCACCGGACCTAGCCATTTTCTGAACGAACGTGTTGTATTCGTTGATATCCTGATAGGCGGGCTCCATCTTCTCGGAGGTGACGAAGAGCAGCCGGAATTGGTCGCGCGGGCCCATTCCCGCCGGTATCGCGGGCCATTCGGGGGGCACCTTCGCAACCGGTATTGACCCCGCTTCCACCTCGAACACTGGGGAGATCGCGTACATTGGGAAACGCATCGTGGGATAAACGGGCCTGCAGGTTAGATGGTCTTGTGTACCAATCGGACCTTGTGTGCGGGTTCGGTTCAAGATTCCCATATTCTGCTCTTTACCGCTGTCGAGAGTACGGACAACATTTCTATTATAAGATAGATTGTGGTTTGCTGCGTAGCCATTTCGGCTGGTGCCCGTGAGCACCACACCTCTGCCCGCTAGGATAAAGGGGTTTTCCGGATGCCATTCCCTGCCGGTTGATACTGTGGCCTTGTCCTCGTTCTCCCACTCCCCATCGAACAGGTCGTCGGTGCCGGTTGCCACACGCTCGCCGTTCAGCCAGTAAATTGGTATTTCATCGCCGTTCTCGACAGCGATGTTGTCACGGGCGTCAACGTGGGTGGTGCTGCCGATGGCGCGGAAGTGCTCGGCATACGGCTGAATGTGCTGGTGTCCACTATGTGAAAGGTCTCTTTGGATGAGTCTGTTGACCTCCCTGATGGTCCTCGACGCGCATCGGTAATATCCATAGCTCACGGAGAGCAGGCGGAAGCGGTCTCCAATCCTGCCCTGTCCCTCCGGGATCAAGCTCCAGTTGTGCGGGACTTTGACGACCGGCTGATTTCCATTTTCCGGGCTGTTATCGCCAGCGAGGTAGTGTCGCGGTCCCATAGAAACAGTGACCGGTCCAGTCTTGACGGAATGTTGAGTTGTACTATTATCATCCACATATCGTGCCGAGACCCAGTAATAGTATGACTCCACCCGATCTACGTCTTCGTCGATATACACCTGGTCGTTAGGGTCAATAATCGCGATAGGTCTCACCGGGACGTCATCCTCAGTGAGCAAGCTTTCGATGAGCCTCCGTTCCACCCGATAGATTTGATAGTTCCTCAACGTCCACCCGGTGGGGAGCTGCGAGGAGGGCGCGTCCCACTTAAGCTCGATGTGACCTTGCACTAGCCGAGCCACAACTCTAAGGTTCTCAGTCGGCGGCGGGTCCGGACTCTGCGCCAATGAAGAAGACGGGGCGATTCCCACCACGAAGAATAACGTGGCCAAAATGAAACCGATCGTGCGCGCAACTTTACCGAATTGCATCGACTTGCACCTCTATTCCGTGGCGTGGACGCAACATCACCTGGAGTGCGCCCACGCGATAAGTTAAGAACTCAATTACCATTGGTATTGCGTACGATTGCGTTAGTTTTGCTGGGGTCCAGGCGTTCCGCTTGCTGGCTGGGAGGCATCACTATCGCCGATGTCGTTGTAGGCGAACACGCGCACCTCGTAGGCAATGCCGTTGGACAGTCCCGTGATGGTGTAGGACGTTTCCGCCGTAGTCGCCTGCCGGGGATCGGCTACAAACTCTTCGGCGCCCGACTTCCACTGAACGCGGTAGCCCGTCACTGTAGTGCCGTTCGAGGGCGCCGCCCAGGTCACCGTCAGCTGTCCGTCGCCGGGAGTTACGCTGATGTTTGCAGGAGTGCCCGGCCGCGAGAGCGGCTGTGCGCTCAGAGCGGCGGACGGGGGCCCTTCGCCATTTACGGTGGACGCTGCCACTCGGACGTAGTAGGTGGTCAAGGGAGTCAGGCCGGTGATAAGCAGGTCACGGCGACTGCCGTCCACACTGATGCTGGTTGAAGCGCTGAAGTCGGCGTTCAACGACCACTCGACCCGGTAGTCGGTGATGGATGACGGCCGGATATCGGTCGTCCGTTCGTCGTTGTCGTAGATGTATGCATCGTATGGAGGCTCCCAACTCACACGCAGTTCGCCATGCCCAGCCGTATGCAGCTCAACATCGTCAGGCTGGGTGGGAATGCCCGGCTGGGTAATCGCGGTGAACAGGGCCGACCAGGCACCATTGATGTCGTTGCTCAGCGCCCTGACACGGATGTCGTATTTAGTGTCCTGTTCCAGCCGAGTGATGGTGAAGGAGGTTTTCGTTATTCCGGTGCCCTCAAAATCAGGATTTACAAAGAAACTCTTGGATCCCTCGCGTCGCCACTGCAGATGGTAGCTGGTGACTTGCGGCCCCTCGGATGGCGCGGTCCAGGTGACCGTGATGGAATTGGTCGTAGCCGTCGATCCCGTGATGGTCGGCGCCGTCAAGGTTGAAGCCGTGGGGGTACCGATTGCCGCTTGGGAGACATAGCCGCAGCAGACGGCAGTGGTCTCTGCGAAGACACGCAACTCGTAGTCAACGCCGTTGGTGAGCCCGTCAATTTGTCCGGTAGTTCGGGCGAAGCCAATATTCACCGTGTTCTGGTAATCAATACCCGTGTTTTCTGAATTTGTCGGGAAAGGAGGGTCGTCAATGGTCCGGTATTGTAGATCGTACCCCCTGATGTCGCTACCGCCGTCGTCCGCGGGCGGGTCCCAGTGAACGATCAGATAACCGTCGCCCAGTTCTATTCCTGTGATGGTGGGCGCCCCGGCTCGCGAGAGCGGTTGAGCGCTCAATGCCGCGGACGGTGAACCCTCACCGCTGACGGTGGACGCCGCCACCCGCACGTAGTAGGTGATGCGGGGGGTCAGGCCGCCGATAAGCAGGTCACGACGACTGCCGTCCACGCTAACATTTGTGGAATCGTCGAAGTCATCATTTAGAGAATACTCCACCCGGTAGCCGGTGATGGATGAAGGCTGGAGGGGCCTGTTTCGCCAGGTCGACGCTCTTTGGGCATCCGGGGGTTGCCACCTGACATACAACTGACCATGGCCAACCGAAAATCTCTCGCCAGCCCTGTACAATCCAAGATTGACCGGCTGGTCGGGAATGCCGGCGTGAGTGCTGATGGCAGACGTCGTACTCCACGCGCTCAAGATGTCTCCGCTCACCGCCCTGACGCGTACATTGTAGGCTCTGTCCTCGTTCAGCCCGGTTATGATGTAGGAGGTTCCCGATATTGCGCTAACGAACCCGCTCATTGACTGATTCCACCGCACCTCGTAGCTGGTAACGGCTGGCCCCCTAGAGGGGGGGGCCCAGTTTATCGTCAGCGAGTCGGTGGTTGCAGTTGACCCGGTGATAGTGGGTGCGCCGAGTTCCGAAGCAACAGGTGTACCGGTCACTACCTCTGATATATCTCCCCAGTCAACACTGCTCACCGCATAAACACGCACCCAGTACCGAGTGCCGTTTATCAGACCGGTGATAGTGTGTGAGGTGGCTCCCATCGAAGTATCCTGCGAAGTCGGGTACTCGTTTGCCTTTGTTTCCTCATATCCCGGGAAGGGCGGGTCTTCGCTATTCCTGAACTCAACGCGGTAAAAATGCCAGTCCCCGTCGATGTGCTCAGGACCTTCCCATGTGATGGTGAGTTCCTCATCTCCGGGAACCACGCTGGTGATGACCGGCGCCGCCGGTCTTGAGGGGGCCGGTCTACTCACGACCGCTGACCAGGGGCCTGGGCCGCTTTCGTTGACCGCCCTGACCCGGGCATAGTAATCCACACCGGGCGTCAAATTGGGGAATTCGTAATGCCTGCTGCTGCCGCCGAGGCTCCCTTCTTCCGGATTGCTGAAATTGCTGTTCTGCGCCAACTGCACCTCATAGCCTCTGACGGCAGAGTCTCCCGATTCGGACGGAGCATCCCACTCGAGACGCAGTATGCCTTGGCCGAATTCAAACCCCAGTTCGACATTGGTGGGCTGGCCCGGAGGGACACCGGTGCTGATGGCGGATTCGTCCGACCATCCTCCAGCGCCGTTGGTGTTGATGGCCCTGACACGCACCTGGTATGCGGTGCCTGCGCTCAGCCCCCCGATGGTTGATGTGGTGTCACTGGCATCCATCTGTCGAGCGGAAGTGAACTCCTCATCGCCGGATTTCCACTGTACCTCGTAGCCAGTGATGGCAGACCCGCCGTTGTCGGGAGCGCTCCAGCTAATCGTGATCGACACGCCAGCCGCGGCCGTCTCGAGGATGACCGGCGCGTTCGGCGTGGTACTGGGAGTGCCGGAAATCTCGCCCGACGGCCGGCTGACGCCACCCGCGCCGTTGACCGCCATCAGGCGAACGTTGTAGGGTATGCCGTTAGTCAAGGAAGCAATCGTATAACTCGTGCCGGATACCTCGGCCTGCCGGGAAGCCACGAACTCCTCGTCGCCGGCCTTCCACTGCACCCGATATCCGGTGATGTCCGATCCGCCATCGTACAGCGGAGGATCCCAAGCCACCGCCAGGGAGCTGTCGGCCTCATCAGTGATCCTGATGTTCGCCGGTGGGTCCGGTTTCGCCGGGCTTGTGGTGAACTCGGCCTCATCATCCGTGGCGAAATCACTGTCCAGCGACGCCTGTACGGTGTAGGCGGTGTTCGGTTGAAGGCCGCTTAACTGGAATACCCCGCCGTCGGGTTCCGGCCCGTCGAGCCACTCCGAGGGCGTGCCACCCTCCCTATAGCGCAGGTGGATGGTATCAAGATTGGCTTCAAAGTGATTGACACTGACGGTCACCGTCGCCGTGGTGTCGGTTACCTCATCCACGGAGATTCCGACGAGAGCCGCCAGCGAGGCGGTAGCAAATTGAGCCGTCTCAGTCTGGTCATCCGGGAAGGTGCTGTCAAAGGACGCCCTCACGTCATAAGATGTTTCCGGCGACAGTCCCTCCAGCGTGTGGCTGGCGATCCCACCCTCCTGAACTGTGAGATTGTGGACATCCGACTCGCCCCAGTCGGCGCCCCCAATCCGGTGCTGCAAGTGCACCGTCGAGCCTTCGGTCGCATCGCTGATGGTCACCGTTGCCAGGGCGGAGGTGCGGGAAATGCTGCTCACGCTAAGCGCCGTAACCGACGACACACTTGGGAGTGTGAAGTTGTCAAACGCGACCAGCTCCACGAATAAAGTTCTCTGCAGCCTCGCTTCTACGCGGTACTCAGTGCTCCGCTGAAGGTCCCCCGTGGAGATGCGGAAAGAGGCGACCCCACGGCGGAAGTTCGATGATCCTAATCTGATCCAAGGCCCCACCGGGTTCGATTCCCGGTATCGCACATGAACTGGCCCAAGCGCCAGGGGATCCGACGACTGTACATGGACGATGACCCACTCATCGGTGACATCCGCGTTTACCGACAGGCTGGCGTTCTGCTGCGCCGAAGCCGGCGAAGCTAAGGCTAACAGGGCGGCGAACGCGATTGCTAGGAACAGTAATCCTGCCCATCGCCGCATTCGTCGAAGTATGGTTGTGAAATACACGCAATTTCTCCTTGTTAGGAATTAGGGAAACGAACGGATAAATGGCTGGTTTGTCTGCGAACAGAGTAATTAGAGTAGCGGTAGGCGAAACGAGGCTTGATCCCCCATACTCCTTTCCAATCACTTTGATCCCGATTTACTCCAGTAACCTTTGCCTTGTAGAGAGCCCTGTGATCAAAACACGTTGCAGATGGTACTACGCAAGCGTGAATTGAGCGTGAAGAACGGGGGGGGGGGTGCAGAAACGCATTCAAATACTTCATAAATCAGGTTTCGCCTACCTCAGAGTCCAGGAAGTTCCGTTACGGGAGTGACAGAGAACTGCTCTTTCTTGATTTCAGTCTGCAATGAGATGAAACAAGAGGGGCCTGTCTCAGAAGTGGCCAAGGCTTCTTGGGTGTACACTGTAAAGTGACACTGACAGAGGAGCCGAGACAATACACCGTTTCGTGACTTTGAACGAGTAGTATCTGTGTTAAGTGTCAAGCCTGAGCGGCGTGAAGAGGTACTCGGTTACTCGCGTGCTGTTTCACCCAGGCAGTGCCTCGACGCGCTACGGCGTTGAGCTGCATCAGAAGCTTGCGCGCCACCGCTATCACGGCCACCTTGCCGGGTTTGCCTCGTCCTCGAAGACGCTGGTAGAAGTCGCGTAGATCGCCATCTGTTCTGAGCACCGCCCACGCGCAGATATACAGTGCCCGTCGCACCATGCCGCGCCCGCCTCGAATGGACCGGTTGCCACGCTTTTGCCCGCTGTCTCGCGACCAGGGAGCCAGCCCCGCCAGCGATGTCAGCGCCTTTCCGTCCCACCGCCCGAGTTCTGGCAGGTAAGCGATCAGTGTGGCCGCAGTAAGTTGCCCCACACCGGGTACCGTCTGGTACAGTTCGGCTGTCTCGCTGAGACTGGCGTTGTGCTTCAACAACTCCTTGTACTCCTCTTCCAGTCGCTCTATCTCTCTGTCAAGCCAGCGGATGTTCCGCCTGATCGACTTTCCGACGCTCGCACTTACGCCCTTGTCCAGACGGTTGCGCTCTCGTACGCGCTGGTCTACCAGTTGACGACGTCTGCTCAGCAACTGCCGCAACTCTTCACGGTCAGGATCCACATCCGATTGTGCCGCATCCGACTCAGAGAACACCACGCCGTAGCGAGACAGTACCTGGGCATCAAGAGGGTCGGTCTTCGCCTCGTAACCACACGCGCGGGCGAATGCGCGCACTCTGAGCGGATGTGCCACCTGTACGCTGAACGCCGTCTCCCTCAGCTTGCCGACCACAAGACGTTCATATCCACCGGTGGACTCGCACACCGCCTTGGTCACGCCCGCCCGCTCCAGATGCCTGAGCAACCGGCGGATGCCTGTCGCGCTGTTCTCAAAACTGAGCACAGGACCTTCAGAAATCGACAGATCCAGAGTTGCCTTCGACACATCTATGCCTGCTACGACTACCATAATCCGACCTCCATATGTATCATGCCTGTGTCCTCCACACTTGCAGATCCGGGCCTTCCGCCCTTGTATCTGTTCGGAGCGACAAGTGCGGCGAGAGGGGAGTCTTACTACTTGCGGTGCAGTCCAGGAATCTCTCCTAGCTCACCCAGTGTCCCACGACACGCCCCTCTCACCCACCTCACACACCTCACACACTGCCACTCTTGCAAGTCAAATACAACATACAAGTGTCCCGTAACATGGTGTAAAAGAGGAGGCTGTATAGAGACAGACCATCGCGTCATCCTTATCATCGTAGGTGGACAAATCCGAAGTAAGGAGAGCACGATGGTCAAGGAAAGCATGGACCTTGTATCTTGACATGTAGGGGATAATTCCTTCACAAAACAGGTTCCAAGTGCGGCAGACCGATTGGACACTGGTCGTTGGAGGCCGCCCAAAAGCGATGGTCGTCGCACTCATTCCAGAAGAGCCCGAACGGTTGCCTGGGCTAACCAAGCCCGTATCTGCAAGGCAGGGCCAACATATGAGGAGAGGGTGAATATGAAACGGGAAGAGATCTATGTAGGCATCGATGTGGCGAAGGATCGGGTGGATGTAGCCATACGCCCGGGCGGCGACACGTGGAGTGCCGATTACGATGAGCGGGGCGTGAGTGAGTTGGTATCCAGCCTGCGAACTGCCGAACCTGCTGCGGTCCTGCTAGAGGCAACTGGCGGCCTCGAGGTGCCGCTGGTGTCGGCTCTGGCAGCGGCTGCATTGCCGGTGATAGTGGTCAACCCTCGTCAGGTGCGCGACTTCGCCCGGGCCACGGGCAAGCTCGCCAAGACTGATGCGCTGGATGCGCAGGTGCTTGCCCACTTCGCCGAGGCGGTGCGCCCGCCCGTGCGCCCACTGCGGGATGAGGACACTCAGGAGCTCAACTCGCTAACGACGCGGCGCAGCCAGCTGATGACCATGCTTGTTGCGGAGAAGAATCGTCTGAGGCGAGCTTCCCACTCCGTGCATCCCAGTATCCGGTCCCACATCAGATGGCTGGAGCAGGAGCTGAGTGACCTGGACAAGGACCTGCAAAAGGCTCTGCGTCGCAGTCCTGTATGGCGTGAGAAAGATGACCTGCTGCGCTCGGTGCCCGGTGTGGGAGAGCAGCTCTCACTGTCGTTATTGGCATACCTCCCGGAGTTGGGTACGCTAAATCGCAAGCGGATCGCCGCACTGGTCGGGGTGGCGCCATTCAACAGGGACAGTATCCGATGCTCCTATACATGTCAAGCGGCTTTAACGAGTATCTGGTTTGGCTTGCGGATGATCGAGTAGACTTCACGAGCGACATAGCGTTTAAGGCAACGGATGACTTCGACCTTGCTCATTCCTTCTGTGGTTCGTCGGCGCAGGTACGCCTGCGTCCTCAGATCGTGGCGTAGCCTGACGACGACGATGCGGTATAACGCCGCGTTGGCCTGGCGGTCGCCACCGCGGTTAAGTCGATGCCGGTTGGTCCTGCCGGATGACGCCGGTATAGGATTTACCCCGCACAGCGATGCGAAGGCAGCTTCGGAGTTGAGACGATCGGGGTTGCTACCGGCGGCGATCAGCAGCGCCGCAGCCGTGTCGGATCCCACACCAAAGGCTTCGACCAGCGCCGGTGCCATGGCCTGTATGAGTCGTTCAAGTTCGGCCTTCAGGTCCTGGATCTCCCTGCTGAGCTGACGGTAGCGACAGGCAAGCGAACGAAGTGCGTACTTGGCCGCTGCGGTTGGACTGTCCAGACGACCGGGGCGGAAGCTTCCGCATCGTTTGACAAGAGCGCTGGTGCCCAGGCCATCGAGCTTTTCCCGAAGCTCAGCGGGAGCTGTGACAACCAGTGCCTTCATCTGGTTGACAGTCTGGGTGCGAGCCTTTACGGCCGAGTTCTTCGTACTCTTGAGCATGCGGATCATCTCTACTTCACCCTCGCCAGACTTGGGTGTCGCGTCGGCGACGCCTGCAAGCACTGAGCGCGCTGCCATCTCAGCATCAGTGGGGTCGCTCTTCCCTTTTCGATAGCGGACAGATCGATCCGGCCTGTTTACCTCGAGGACCTTATACCCACGATCGGCTAGGAAGCGTGCGAGCCCAGCACCGTAGGAACCTGTGCCCTCAACTCCGAACGCGTGGACCTGTCCCAGATCGCGCGACCACTGTTCGAGCTGCTCGTACCCGCAGGTGGCAACGGGCACATGCTTCTCGCCAAGTCGGACACCCCGCCCATCAATGGCCACCGCCACATGCTGGTCCTTATGTGTGTCTACTCCGATGATAACCTGAACAGCACGACTGCTGATGCGACTAACGTCTGTTGTCATCTCTGCCTCCTGGAGGGTGGGACATAGGCTGAGTGAGCGGACAAAACTGCGATGGGACTCTACGTCACGCTCCTATGAAGTCACTGCTCGCCTCAGCGGTTCCTGGTGGCCACCCAGAGAGCGGATCGACAGATCGGATAGAAGGCATCTGAGCCAGTGTTAAATTAGGTCAGATCCAATCCTGGGTGGCCCAAGAGGTATCATCGCAGTGTTCAATGTCAAGCCCTGAGCGGAGTTTAAGAAGACATGATTGGTACTGACTTCGGGACCCAGGGTGTCCCTCGACGTGCCACCGCGTTCAACTGCAGCAGCAGCTTGCGCATAACCGCCACCACCGCCACGTTGCCGGGCTTCCCCCGTTGACGGAGATTCTGATAAAAGCGGCGCAGTTCGCTGTCGTGGCGTATCACCGACCAGGCACATAGGTACAGGGCACTTCGCACCGAGCCTCGCCCCCCTCTGATAGCACGGTTGCCCCGCTTCTTCCCGCTGTCCCGTGACCAGGGAGCTAACCCCACCAGGGAAGTCAGCGATTTACTGTCCCAACAGCCCAGCTCCGGCAGGTAGGCGACCAGTGTGGCCGAGGTAAGCGGCCCGACGCCCGGCACGGTGCGGTACAGCGTGGCGCGGTCGGCGAAGGGGATACACTTCTCCAACGCCTCCTGATACTCCACATCCAGTCGGGCTATTTCCTTCTCCAGCCAGGCGATGTGACGCTTTGTAGATCTGGTCGCGATAGAAGTGATTCCCTTGTCAAGACGCCCCTTTTCCTGCGCTCGCTGCCGCACAAACTGCCGGCGCCTGCTGAGCAGGTCACGCAGCGCTTCACGCTCTGGCTCAAGCTCACGCTGCGGTGTTCGTTCATCCGGAAATACCTGTCCGTATCGTGAGAGCACCTGGGCGTCCCGTTGGTCGGTCTTGGCTTCGTACCCACACGCCTTCGCGAACGCGCGCACACGGTTCGGGTGGGCCACGTGCATCGCAATCTCGGTCTTTCTCAGCCGGCTTACCAGCACTCGTTCGTACCCACCGGTGGCCTCGCACACAGCCACGGTGGCGTCCTGCGCCTTCAGGTGCTTCAGCAGCTTTCCAATCCCTTTAACCGTGTTGTCAAATCGTATCACCGGACCCTCAGAAATTGAGACGTCCAGGCTGGCCTTGCCCACGTCAACCCCGGCTGTGACTACCATGTTCAACCTCCCGATGAGATAATGGTTGATGTCCTCCACACTTGCAGATGCGGGCCTGGTGCCCTTGTATCCGTTCGGAGCGACAAGTGCGGCGAGAGGGGTGTCATACTGTCCCACGGTGCAGTCCAGAGCAGTAGCCCGGCTCACCCAGCGGTCACCGACGCGCCCCTCTCGCCCACCCCACAGATTGGCCCATCTGTGGGGCTTATGCAACATACAAGCGGTCCTCGTCGGGGCAAACGCAGCGTGTGGGGCGGCAGATCCCGGTTGCGCGCGGCGCTCTACATGGGCGCACTCGTCGCCAGTCGATACAATCCGGTGCTACGAGTCTTCTACCAGCGGCTGCTGGCGGCAGGGAAGCCTAAGAAGTTGGCGCTGACGGCCTGCATGCGAAAGCTGCTGACTATACTCAATGCGATGGTGAAGACGGGTCAGCACTGGAATCATCAGGACAATCCAGCTTGACAAACAAGACGGTTGCTCCACACTTGCAGATCCGGGCCTTCCGCCCTTGTATCTGTTCGGAGCGACAAGTGCGGCGAGAGGGGAGTCTTACTACTTGCGGTGCAGTCCAGGAATCTCTCCTAGCTCACCCAGTGTCCCACGACGCGCCCCTCTCACCCACTGCCACTCTTGCAAGTCAAATACAACATACAAGTGTCCCGTAACATGGTGTAAAAGAGGAGGCTGTATAGAGACAGACCATCGCGTCATCCTTATCATCGTAGGTGGACAAATCCGAAGTAAGGAGAGCACGATGGTCAAGGAAAGCATGGACCTTTTGGAGCTATTACGCAAGAGGGGCGTCGACGGAGACGTGGACTTTCTACTGGAGGCGCTCAGGGTGGTTGCGGATGCGGTTATGGACGCCGACGTGTCTGCGAGGATCGGGGCCGAGCACGGTGAACGCAGCCCCGACCGGCTGACGTACCGCAATGGGTATCGCTCTCGCCAGTGGGACACCAGGGTGGGCACGATGGAGCTGCGGATACCGAAGCTCAGAGAGGGGAGCTACTTTCCGAGCCTTCTTGAGCCTCGTCGTCGGAGCGAGAAGGCTTTGTTGGCGGTGATACAGCAGGCGTACGTGGAGGGTGTGTCCACAAGGAGGGTCGATGATCTGGTGAAGGCGCTGGGATGCGAAGGCATCTCAAAGAGTCAGGTATCGCGCATCTACCGTGGGCTGGACGAGGTGGTGGAGAAGTTCCTGAGCCGGCCCCTCGATGGGGGACCGTATGCGTATCTGTGGCTTGACGCGCTGACGCAGAAGTTGAGAGAGGGAGGCAGGATAGTCAATGTAAGCGTGGTGGTAGGCACAGCGGTGAACGCGGAGGGCAGGCGGGAGATAGTGGGTCTGGATGTGGGCACCAGTGAAGATGGTGTCTTCTGGCTGAGCTTCCTACGCTCGCTGGTAGCGAGAGGACTGGCCGGCGTGGAGCTGGTCACATCGGATGCCCACCAGGGACTGAGGAATGCCATAGCCACAGTGTTCGCCGGAGCGAGCTGGCAGCGATGTCGCACGCACTTTATGACCAACCTGCTGACGCGGGTTCCGAAGAGGACGCAGCCGTGGGTGGCGACGATGGTGCGCAGCATCTACCAGCAGCCGTCAGCACAGGAGGTACACATCCAGCACGAGAAGGTGGTCGAGCAGCTCGCCGAGCGCTTCCCGCAGGCGGCGGCGATGCTTGACGAAGCCGGAGCGGACATCCTGGCGTTCACACACTTCCCGATGGAGCACTGGAAGAAGATCTGGTCGAACAATCCGCAAGAGAGGCTGAGCAAGGAAATAAGAAGGCGGACCGATGTGGTAGGCATCTTTCCGAACAGACCGGCGGCGCTGAGGCTGGTTGGCGCGGTTCTTGCCGAGCAGAACGACGAGTGGATAGTCGGCAGACGATACCTGACGCCGGCTTTACAGACTTACAGCGAAGCCCTGCCGGAAGTGCAGCTCACACAGCCGACTGCGGCTTAGTAGAACAAAAAGGTTGGCGATCTACCACACCTCTTGACGGGACACGACCCTGGTTGGAACGTCTCTAAATTAGACACCTTCGATAAAGCTATTTATTTGTCTCGCATGGCGCAGATATTGCATGCCTATCAATTTCCGCTAACCTCTAACAGATCGCTGATGGTCAGCGTGAAGGCGCCGGTCGTGCCGGCATCGTAAGTCGTCGACTCGATCGTGTAAGTTCCCGCATTCAGCGTGATAGGACCTATACGTGAGTCGAGAACTCCACTGACTATGTCGTCGTTCTGCGCCTCCTCCTGGCCGTCTCTACCCGCGCCAAGCAGCAGGAACAGATAAGTGTCCTCCTCTGACGTCAGGTCTATCTGCACCTCGGTATCCTGCTCCAGTGTGAAGGTGAAGAAGCGGGCGTACATGCCTATTCGACTTGCCGAGTCGCACTCGTCCGTCCATTCACCTTCTGTCGTTACGTCTGCGGTCAGTGTTCCCAAGTCCGTCACACACGAGTCTGGACCTATTGGCTCCGGTGGCGTCGGCTCGGGTACGGCCACCTGCTGCCCACTGATGGTCAGCGTGAAGGCGCCGGTCGTGCCAGCATCGTAAGTCGTCGACTCGATCGTGTAAGTTCCCGCATTCAGCGTGACAGGACCTATACGTGAGTCGAGAACTCCACTGACTATGTCGTCGTTCTGCGCCTCCTCCTGGCCGTCTCTACCCGCGCCAAGCAGCAGGAACAGATAAGTGTCCTCCTCTGACGTCAGGTCTATCTGCACCTCGGTATCCTGCTCCAGTGTGAAGGTGAAGAAGCGGGCGTACATGCCTATTCGACTTGCCGAGTCGCACTCGTCCGTCCATTCACCTTCTGTCGTTACGTCTGCGGTCAGTGTTCCCAAGTCCGTCACACACGAGTCTGGACCTATTGGCTCCGGTGGCGTCGGCTCGGGTACGGCCACCTGCTGCCCACTGATGGTCAGCGTGAAGGCGCCGGTCGTGCCAGCATCGTAAGTCGTCGACTCGATCGTGTAAGTTCCCGCATTCAGCGTGACAGGACCTATCCGGGAGTCGAGAACTCCACTGACTATGTCGTCGTTCTGCGCCTCCTCCTCGCCGTCTCTGCCCGCGCCAAGCAGCAGGAACAGATAAGTGTCCTCCTCTGACGTCAGGTCTATCTGCACCTCGGTATCCTGCTCCAGTGTGAAGGTGAAGAAGCGAGCGTACCCGCCTACTCGACTTGCCGAGTCGCACTCGTCCGTCCATTCACCTTCTGTCGTTACGTCTGCGGTCAGTGTTCCCAAGTCCGTCACACACGAGTCTGGACCTATTGGCTCCGGTGGCGTCGGCTCGGGTACGGCCACCTGCTGCCCACTGATGGTCAGCGTGAAGGCGCCGGTCGTGCCAGCATCGTAAGTCGTCGACTCGATCGTGTAAGTTCCCGCATTCAGCGTGACAGGACCTATCCGGGAGTCGAGAACTCCACTGACTATGTCGTCGTTCTGCGCCTCCTCCTCGCCGTCTCTGCCCGCGCCAAGCAGCAGGAACAGATAAGTGTCCTCATCCGACGTCAGGTCTATCTGCACCTCGGTATCCTGCTCCAGTGTGAAGGTGAAGAAGCGAGCGTACATGCCTACTCGACTTGCCGAGTCGCACTCGTCCGTCCATTCACCATCTGTCGTTACGTCTGCGGTCAACGTCCCCAGGTCCGTCACACACGGGTCGACAATAGCGGGCGTTCCTGTTGCCGTCTCTGACCACTCACCATTGCTGGCCTCCGAGACTGCGCGTACTTGCACGTCGTACTCAACGCCGTTATCCAGATCTGCCAGAATGTAGCGCAGCACCGGCATCACAGGTGGTGCCGGAGGAGGCGGCGCTACTGCCGCCGCCTCCGGAACCGTTATTGTCAGTGTGAAGGCGCCGATCGTGCCAGCATAGTAAGTCGTCGACTCAATCGTGTAAGTCCCCGCATTCAGCGTGACAGGACCTATTCGGGAGTCGAGAACTCCACTGACTATGTCGTCGTTCTGCGCCTCCTCCTCGCCGTCTCTGCCCGCGCCAAGCAACAGGAACAGATAAGTGTCCTCATCCGACGTCAGGTCTATCTGCACCTCGGCATCCTGCTCCAGTGTGAAGGTGAAGAAGCGAGCGTACATGCCTACTCGACTTGCCGAGTCGCACTCGTCCGTCCATTCACCATCTGTCGTTACGTCTGCGGTCAGTGTTCCGAGATGGGTCACGCAGGGGTTTGACGGCTCAGGCGTAGGCTCGGGTGTCGATGAGTCAGGGGTCCCCGTTATGTCGTTCACAACCATCCAGTTGGCGTCTGCCTTGTCTGTCGCATCACTTCGAATGTAGCGCAGGTCGTAGCTTGTAACCTCAGTACCCTCGGCGGTCTCAGGTGTACTCCAGGTAACGACAAGCTCGCCGTCGTCCGGGATAACTTCGGTGATAGTGGGCGCTCCAGACTCGGCTCTGGCTGAAGCAAGAGTGACGAAAGTGGCGTCGCGTCTGGCTTCCGCCGGGAATGAGCCGTCTAGTGATGCCTGCACCTCGTACTCGGTGTTTGCGCTCAGGCCGGTCAGAGTAAACTCTGCGCCGGCAGTCATGGTGTCGATTGGATCAGCGCTGCCCCATTGTCCCGACGGGGCGATGCGATAGCGCAGATGCACTGTCTGAATGCTTCCGTCCGCGTTTTCGATGCCGACACCGATTGTGGCTTCGCTCTCGGTGATGCTACCAGTTTCCACAACGATACCGAAAATGAAGGGCATTGCAGCCGGTGACGGCGTGCCGCTCTCCACGACTGAGCCATTGCCCCTGCCGTGGACGTTCTCCGCAATCACACGCATTTCGTAGGCTGTGTCGTTCGTCAGATTCAGGATGGTGTATGTCAGCGTCTGAGCGCCCACTGCAGCCTCTCGCTCCGCTCCGAACTCTTCATCGCCTGACTTCCACTGTACAATGTAGCCGGAAATGCCCGCGCCGCCGTCATCCGTGGACGCGGTCCAGTCCACTGTAAGTCTGCCATCAGCGGCTGCGACACTGGTGATTGCGGGCGCGCCGGGCACTGTGCCACCTGTGCTTGTCGTGCTGAAAAGGACGCTGCGGCTGCCGTCCGATGGGAAGGTGCTGTCCAGAGACGCCTGCACTTCATATTCAGTGTTCTCCACCAGACCGCCAAGCGTGAACTCGACACTGCTCTCGGCGGTGTCGATTGGATCAGCGCTGCCCCATTGTCCCGACGGGGCAGTGCGGTGGCGCAGGTGCACCGCGCGGTTGTTGCCATCAGTGTTCGCGATACTGACCGTTATCGTTGCGCCGGTCATAGTGATGCTCTGCGGGGCCACGCTGACCCCGGATATCGTGGGCAGAGCTTGCTCGACGGGCACGCCGTTTGCCGTCTCCGATGGCGTGCCCCTGCCGTTGGTGTTGACCGCAATCACGTGCACGTCGTAAGGCGTGCCGGTTTGCAGATTCGATATGGTGTATGTCAGCGTTTCGCCGCTGACTGTGGCTTCCGGAGTTGCAGGACCGAAACTCTCGTTGGCGAGTTTCCATTGCACGACATAGTCGCTGATGTCCGCGCCTCCATTGTCGTCAGGCGCACTCCAGCTCACTGTAAGCTCGCCCGACCCGGCGATAATGTCCGTGATTGCGGGCGCGCCGGGCACTGTGCTGGGAGTGCCGGTTGCCGAGGCCGGCTCGCTGGGGCCACTGGTATTGACCGCAATGACCTGCACGTCGTAAGCCGTGCCGTTTTGCAGGTTCTGAATTGTATATGTCAGCGTCAGCGAGGAAACGGTCGCCTGCTGCTCAGGCGCGCCGAAACTTCCACCGCTTTCGGTCCACTGCACAATGTACTGCACGACCGTCGCGCCGGCAGCACCTGACGGGGGTTGCCATTGCAGCGTGAGCGTCTCGTCGCCATGAGTTACGCTGAGGTTAGTGGGCACACCGGCCACCGCGACGGGGGTGCCGGTGGCGCTGACGGAGGGAACGCCGGCGCCATTGTCGTTGAGCGCCATCACCCTTATTACGTGCTGGACGCCGCTGGCAAGCCCCCTGATAGTGTATGTGGCTGTGGACGCGTTCACCGACGCCTGTCGTTGTGGCCCGAACTCCTCGTTGCCGGACCTCCACTGCACTGTATAGCCGGTAACGGACAAGCCGCCAAGCACTGAAGGTTCTTGCCACGCGACGACGAGTTCTCCGTCTCCGCCGGTCTGCACACTCACACTGCCGGGAGCGCCGGGCACGGTGGTGGGCACACCCACAGTGGGAGTTGACGCGCTGCCCGCGCCGTGCTCGTTGGCTGCGGTTACGCTTACACTGTAAGCTTGGCCGATTGTCAAGTTCTCGATAGTATAAGCCAGTGTCTGCCCGCCGACGGTGGCTTGCTGCGTCTGCCCGTCCTGGGGCGTCCATTCTATTGTGTATCCCGTAATTGCCGAGCCGCCGTCGTCCGCCGCGACCCAACTCACGCGGAGTCGCGCCTGCCCGGGCGCGTCGGTAACCGGCGCGGCCGTGACGCCGGTCGGTACGCCCGGCGTCGTGCTCGCCGTAAAGAACCTTGAGACGGAGCGCGCATCAACAGGGAAGTCCTGCGCGAGCGAAGCCTGAACCTCGTACTCAGTGTTCGCCGTAAGGCTGCTCACCGTGAAGTCCACGCTGTCTTCCGTTGTGTTTTCCGACACTCTTGTCCACTGACCGCCCGGCGCGGTCTCGGCAGGGCGGTAGCGCAGGTACACCGTGCGATCCGTGCCGTCCGTGTTTTCGATTCTGACCGTTACGGTAGCGCTGGTTTGCGTGGTGGTGTCTAACGGAACAGTGATGGGCCCTATGCTGGCGCCGACTGCAATAGCGGCACGGACGGTAACCTCGGACGGCTCGCCATTTCCCATATCGTTGACCGCAATCACTCGTATGCTATAAATATCGTTTCTTACCACACGAATCTCGTGCACTAAGGCATCCGGAACGTCAACGTCCTGTATGATTACAAGCCTATCGGGACTGTATTCCTCACCCTGAGTATCGGACTTCCACTGCACAATGAAACTTGTGATCGAAAAGCCTCCGATGTCTTCTGGACTTTCCCACGCCACCCTGATATCAAAGTCAGTGGAGGCCGCATGAAGCACGGGCGGTCCCGGCGGGGCGCCGGGCGTCTCGCTCGCCTCATTGGAGGGCGCGCTCTCGTCCACATCGTTCTCGGCATACACCTGCACATAGTAAAGTGTTCCGTTCACCAGTCCGCCGAGCGAGAAGCTCACATCGTTGGTTTGAGCCTGCTGCGCGGGGTCGTAATCCTCGCCGTCCGACTTCCAGCGCACGATATAACCGCTGACGGGCCTCAGCTGCTGATCTGACTCCGGTGCCGTCCACTCGAGGGTGAGCTTTCCTCCCCTATCAGTGGAGTCTCTGGTCGCAGTCAGGCCCGTTGGCGGGTTCGGAGCGCCGGGGATTATCGTGGTCTGCTGACCGGACGGGGCGCTTGGTCCCCTGCCGTTGTCCGCTATAACGCGCACATCATAGGATGCGGCGCCGTCGAGCCCCGTGATTTCGGCGGTCAGCGTCGGCGCGGTTACTACCAGCTGCCTGTCGCCCTCGTTGTACTCTTGAGCGCCGGACTTCCACTGCACCTTGTATCCCGTGATCTGTGCGCCGCCGTCATCTGGCGCGCTCCAGCTTACCACGAGGGTGTTGTTGGCCGGCGTTATATCGCCCTGAATCACCACGGAGGTGAGATTCGGCTCACCGGGCACCGTGCTGGCGAATACCGACGCCTCGAGGGACGGGGCGCCCGGGCCGTTTTCGTTGACGGCCGTAACCTGCACGAAGTATTCGGCGGTGGGATCGGCCACGTTGAAGGTATGGCTGGTTCCAGTGATTTCACGTGCAATCCGCTCGGTCTCGCTGTATTGTTGCAAGCTTGTACGCCACTGCACTATGTACTCCGAGATTGCCGCGCCTCCGGTGTCCGGCTCACTCCAGGTAACCAGAAGGCTCCCTGGCTGCGAGCCGAGTTGCACTGTGACGCTGGGCTGGCCCGGCGTCGTGCTCGGCGTGCCGGACATCGAGTTGGATGGGGCGCTGTCTCCCGTGTTGGAAGAGGCTATCACCTGCACATCGTAGGGTGTTCCGTTCTCCAGCCCGGTGATAGTGTGACTGGTCGCCGGGTGATTAACTGTTTCTTCGTTTTCTTCGTTCGCGCCGAAGCTCTCGCCTACCGTCTTCCACTGCACCGTGTAGAGTGCAGGGGTTGGGTTGGACGTGGGCGCGGTCCAGGTCACCGCGAGCGTGCCGTCGCCGGGCGTTACACCCGTGAGTGTAGGTTCTCCCGGCGCGGAACTGGGCGTTGTGCTCATGGGGTCTGACGGTTCGCTGTCTTCCCTGTTGCTGCGTGCAATCACGCGCACGTCGTGAGAGGCGTTGTCGGTTAGGTCTGTGGTGATGGTATAAGTCAGAGTTTCGGCCCAGGCACTGATGTCAATCTGATTAGAATGCGCCTGATCCCAGGACTCGACTGTGCTGACCTTCCATTCCACTTTGTAAGCCACAGGGTTCCTGCCTGAAGATTCGTTCCAATTGACTGTGATTGAGAGCGGGTCCGCATTTGCCACGACGGAGGTGATTACGGGCTTCGTCGGGCGGGCGAAGGGTGTGTCGAAGGCAAAGGCCGGGGCGCCCTCTCCAACTAAGTTGATCGCGACTACGGCGACATTGTAAACTCGTTCGTTGGTTAGCCCGGTAATGGTGTATGTGAACACCTCCGGGCCAACATCGGCAGCATCAATATATACAGGCCAGGGCCACGTGAGTGCGCTGGCATCAATCCTCCAGTACACTTTATATCCCATGATCGAGCTTCCTCCGACCTGGGAAGGCGCTCCCCAGGTCGCAGTTAGCTCGCCGTGACCGCTGCGCGCCAGTCCGAGGCCGGTGGGCATGTCAGCAAGCGCGCCGGGCGTTGCACTCATCTCATTGGACGGCGGGCCGTCGACGGCGTCGTTGAAGGCTATGACCTGCACATGGTAGATAGTGCCATTCGTCAGGAGCATTATGTCGAAAGTCGTGCCGGTCGTAGTCTCCTGCTGATTCTCGTCGAACGTCTGAGATTCCGTCCTCCACTGTACCTTGTAGCCGGTGACGGTCCCGCCGCTTGTGGGCGCAGTCCAGGACACTGTGAGCGTGCCGTTGCCGGGTGTTATCCTGGTGATGGTCGGCGCACCGGGCGCCTCCACCACGGGCGCCGCGGCAGCGGGGGTACCGCTCATCGTGTTGGACGGCGTGCTGTCGTCGCCGGCGTCGTTGTAGGCTATGACCTGCACATGGTAGATAGTGCCGTTCGTCAGGCCGGTTATGGTGAAAGTCGTGCCGGTCGTAGTCTCCTGCTGATTCTCGTCGAACGTCTGAGATTCCGTCCTCCACTGTACCTTGTAGCCGGTGACGGTCCCGCCGCTTGTGGGCGCAGTCCAGGACACTGTGAGCGTGCCGTTGCCGGGTGTTATCCTGGTGATGGTCGGCGCACCGGGCGCCTCCACCACGGGCGCCGCGCCGTCGGGCGTGTCGCTCATCTCATTGGACGGCGTGCCATCGCCGACACTGTTGACAGCTATGACCCGCACATAGTAAGTAGTGCCGTTCGTCAGGCCGGTTATGGTGAAAGTCGTGCCGGTCGTAGTCTCCTGCTGATTCTCGTCGAACGTCTGAGATTCCGTCCTCCACTGCACCTTGTAGCCGATGACGGACCCGCCGCCGGAGGGCGCTGACCACGACACGGTGAGCTGCCCGTCGCCGGGCGCTACACTGTCGAGGATCGGCGCGCCGGGCGCTACTACCACGGGCATCGCGCCGTCGGGCGTGTCGCTCATCTCATTGGACGGCGTGCCATCGCCGACACTGTTGACAGCTATGACCCGCACATAGTAAGTAGTGCCGTTCGTCAGACCCGTTATCGTGGAAGTCGTGCCGGTCTCCGTATTCTGACGACCGACGACGAACGTCTGATTTTCTGTCCTCCACTGCACCTTGTAGCTGATGATTGTCAAGCCGCCGGTATCCTTGGGCGCATCCCAATTCACCGTGAGCGTCCCGTCGCCAGCCGTTATCCCGGTGATGATCGGCGCGCCGGGAGTTGTGCCTGCGGGTGTCGTCAAAGTCCTTGACTTCGATGCGTCAGCAGGGAAGCTGTTGTCCAGCGAGAACTGAACCGTGTAGGTGGTGCTGGCAGTCAGCCCGGTCAGCGTTACTTCAGTATTTCGGTCCGAGGCTGTCCCATTAAGGTGGGTCCATTGCGACGGTGGATCACCAACTCCGTACCGCAGATAGATGGTCGTATCGTTTGCGTTTTCGACAATGACCCTAAAGGTCAGTGTTGAGTTGGTTGTAGCATGCGATATGATGGTGACGTTTATGATCTCCGGCGCGCCGGGCACGGGCGCCGCGGCAACTGGCGTGGCGCTCCTCGTGCTGGACGGCGTGCCGTTGCCGATCTGATTGTAGGCTAAGACCTGCACATCGTAAGAAGTGTCATTCGTCAGCCCGGTTATCGTGTGCGAAGTTCCCGATGTTACGTCGTCCCCCTGACTGGTGTCGAACTCCTGAGAGTCCGACTTCCACTGCACCTTGTAGCCGGTGACAGGCCCGCCGTCTGTGGGCGCAGTCCATGACACGGTGAGCTTCCCGTCGCCGGGCGTTACGCTGTCGAGGGTCGGCGCGCCGGGGACCACGCTGGGCAGCACAGGCGTACCGTTTACTATATCGGACAGAGGGCTAAAATCTACTAAGGTGCGGATTTTCATGCGCACTTGGTATTCGGTGCCATTTGTCAGACCGTCGATGGTGAAAGATGTTGCACCTTCAGCCGGTACTTTCGATCTCGGGCAAGGCCTGCCGCTGAAAACCTCTTCTTGCGTCGGAAACGGGTTGTCGCTTTCCATCCTATAACATAAGGTCTGGGACACAAGCAGCCCCTCGAAATCAGGAAGAGTCCATGATACGGTGAGACTTCCGTCGCCGGGCACGACGCTGGTGATGGTAGGCGCCGGGGGTCTTGCAGCCGTCTGAGCAGATACCGATGTGGACCAAGGTCCCGCGCCGCTACCGTTACTCGCTCTCACCTGGAGATAGTAGTCGATGTTTGGCGGCAGATCCTGGATGTCAGTAAACGACGAGTCTGCACCCAAGGTTTTCGTGCCCAAGAGGGGGTTGAACAAAGCGTTATTCGCCCACTCCACTTCGTATCCTGTAATGGCGGAAGCTCCGGTATCCGAGGGCGCATTCCAATGCAATACCAGTATGCCCGCGCCATGGCCCGGACCATCCAAGCCCGGACGAACCACTCTGACATTGGTCGGCGCGCCGGGCGTATCCACCACGGGCGTTGCGGCAGCGGGCGTGTCGCTCATCGTGTTGGAAGGCTCACCTAAGTAGGAGTCGTTGTAGGCTAAGACCCGCACATCGTAGGTCGTGCCATTCGTCAGCCCGGTTATCGTGTGCGATGTTCCCGATGGTACATCGTCCTCCTCATGACTGGCGCCGAACTCCTGTGAGCCCGACTTCCACTGCACCTTGTAGCCGCTGACGGAGCCGCCGTCTGTGGGCGCAGTCCATGACACGGTGAGCTTCCCGTCGCCGGGCGTTACGCTAGTGATGGTCGGCACGCCGGGCCTGCCGACCTCAGTGGAGATCGCACGCAGGTATCCCCATGCGCCCTGCCCTCTTCCGTTGACCGCCCTGACGCGCACGGAGTACAATTCTCCGTCCAACAGACTGGTGATGGTGTACGTCGTTGCGGTAGTAGTAGCTGTTCCGTCCGCGTCATCGAAGTCAAAGAATTCATCGGACTGCAACCAGTGCACTTCGTAACCTGTGATGGTGCCGCCGCCGGCGTCCGGCACATTCCAGCTCAGCGCGATGGAGTCGGTGGTGATTGAGGTGGCGTTGACCGTAGGGGCGCCGGGCGTGTCTATGGGCGTGGCACTCGCCACGTTGGAGTCGCCGCTATCGCCCTCAGAGTTTGTCGCAGTCACCTTCACGTCGTACTGCATGCCGCCGGCCAGACTGCTTGCCGGAATTGTGTATTCCAGGGGCGGGGAGGGGTTATTGATGCTGTGAGTACCGTCGTAGGCGGCGGCGGCGCTCAGCTTCCAATAAACGGTGTATGCGGTGATATCCGCGCCGCCGTCGCTTTCGGGCGCAACCCATCGCACTGCGAGGCTGCCGTCGTCTGAGTCGGTTGCCGTCACGTTCCGAGGCGGGCCCGGCGCTTCAAGCTTAACGTCTTCTTCGGTATAGACTGCCGATATCGCGGACCAGTCGCCACCGCCGTTATCGTTGACCGCTCTGACGCGCACAGAGTATTCGGACGCTTCCTCCAGGTCCGTGATGGTGTGCGTTATGCCGTTCACGGTAGTTTGATTGCTCTCGTCGGATTCGTCGGTCCACTCCACTTCATAGCTTGTGATGGTTAAGCCGCCGTTGTCGCTCGGCGCTGACCAATTCAGCGTGATGGAGTCGGTGGTCGATGAAGTGGAAACGATGGTCGGCGCGCCGGGCGTGGAGGTGGGCGTGGCACTCGCCTCGGGGGACGGGGCGCCATAGCCCACGCTATTTCTCGCAGTAACTGTCACATTGTGTTGGATGCCGATGACCAACCTAGCTCTCGGTATTTCATAGTTGCGCTGAAAAATTACGCTCTGCTGCTGAACCCTGACGAACTCGGGGCGGTCAACCGAGTAGAATTCAACCTTGTAATCTGTCAGTTCTGAGCCGCCGTTGCTTGCGGGGGGATCCCACTGCACTCTGAGAGTGCCGTCTTTCTGGTCGGTTACCGTCACGTTCCGGGGTGCGCCCGGCACCACGGGCGCCTCTGTCGTGAATGTGCCGGAGGCGGTCCCACCGGCCGGGAAGCTGCTGTCGAAGGACGCCCGGACATCGTAACTTGTGCCCGCCGTCAGTCCTGTCAGGGCGCGTGTAGCCGTGCCGCCGCTTGGGACGGTAAGGGAGACACGGTTTGCCACTTCCCAGCTCGCGCTCTGTTGCCGGTGTTGGAGATACACAGTCGAACCCGCGGCGTTAGCAGTCGTCACCGTCACCTGTACTGTCGTCCGGGTGAGGCTCCCCACGCTGACACCCGTCACCTCAGACGGAGGTGCGAGTGTCGTGAATGTGTTAGAGGCGGTCCCACCGCCGGGCGGGTAGCTGGTGTCCAGTGAGACCTCAAGATCATACTGGGTTGCGGAGCGAAGTGATTGTATGTTGACATCAAAATCATCACTGCCTGATAGTCCAATTCTTTTTACAGGGCCGTTGATCCATTGCGCAGTACCATTTTCCCTGTATCGAGTAAAAAAATCGCCAAAAACTGTGGCGTTCGTCGTCTTTACCGTAAATTGGACATCATTGATGGAAGGAGTAATACTAATTATAGAAATGGTCCCTTGGGTCTGCGCCGAGGCGGGCGAGGCGATGGGCAGCAGGGCTACGAGCGCAACCAGCAAGGCGAGCAACGCCACTCGTCGTGGCATCAATCGGGGATGGTCTTCGAGTCTCATGAATTTTCTCCTCTTGAACATCCCTATGACGATTCCATTAGTTGTGACGAGGGAGCGAAACTTGGATAGACATATCGCTGCGCGCGAAAGCCGATGAGGGCCGCGAAGTCAGACTTTACGCCGTGATGCACGGTATTCTTCCCAGGGGAAATGGTTCGACACGCAGCGGCCACGTACGGCCTTGAGATTCCAATGGCTCCTCGTCTGACAATGCACGGGTTGTGCTCACCCATTAAATGATTCACCCAAAAGTTTACATGGCTTGCGTGAAACTAATATGAATAACACGCGCCGTTGGGTGAAGAACGCCGCGCAATCTGTTCACAATTCGGGGGGGGGGGGGTGAAGGTCTCTACAGGTGCGAATTAGATGGTGTCCTCACACCTACACCAGCGCGATTGGGCCTCAGTTATGTGAAGTAATGGGGTAAAGTACAGGCAGTATGATGGCGTTGGGCGTCATTTCGTTCCACCCGTTCGGAGCACAAGGTCCTATAAATCAGTGTGCGTGATAAAATAGGTAACATAACTTCACATTCATCAGCACGGTTTCCATACTAATTTCATACCGTCGTTGTAAAATCCACATAAGCGCATTGGGACTTGAATTGGATTGGACAATTGAAGCCTCTGCTGTCCCCAGAATCTTGGGGCGCTCCTCGTGACAGCAGAGGAAGTTTGGATTGTAACGATGGCGACGTAGCATCCGGTTGTTCCTTCAACCAGTATCAAGGCGCGAAAGAATTAAAGTTCCTCCTTGGCCACGGTGCAGATCACATACCTGCGGCGCCCCGTCCTACACCACGAGAGTAGTGTCCTTCGCCAGTATTCGTTCCTGTCACGCACCTGAAGATTCGATTCCAAATCCAATCGGTGATCTAGCGGTAAGCGCTTATGTCGCAATGAAGGGGAATCACATGTGGTTTCCAGATTTCAGAGATGTCCGAGATACTCAGAACATATCAATGCGAGCGATATTGAAATACCAGTGGCTATTGATGTGTAGAACCGTTGCTGGAGAACGGTGCCCGCCCTTGCAACGTCGCTTTCGAAGACTGGAAAGCTGGGCACAGAACCGAAGGGCAGGCATTGTCCGCCAACGAGCCTAAATTGAACATGTGAAGGAGCTGGCTTGGAAACGACGCGAGAGCTCGAAGTTCTGGAGGTGGGATCTCGCTGGCGGTGGTCGGTAGCGTTTCGGCAGGGTTGAGCAATGCTGGACAGGCGGGTGCACATCCTTATCGCAAGCGCCCCTACGATAACGGAGCACTGGCAGAGTCCATGTGCGGTCACTGCCGCGGAGAGTTTTTTGGCGTTGAGAGCATTCTAAGAGAGTTTCATTCAGCCGGCCTTACAGTGCGAAGTCGGCCTAACTTGAAACCAAGGTGGCACCATGCAGGAATTCAACGGACCGTTAAGAGAAGGCGATGGGCTGCGGAAGTGTTTCAGCGAGCTTAGCGACGCAGTTATTCACGGCACCGGAGACTGTGATTTCGAAGTGATCCTACGGTGCGTGATTAATGGTGCCTGCGCGCTAACTGACGCTCGCTATGGGGCGATCGCGTTGCACGAAGAGATTGAGCGCTACAACGTGGGTTTCGTTGCGACCGGTGCTTCATCCGAAGAAATCAGTCAACTGGCGGGCTTGCACGAAGAATTGAAACCCCTTGTGCAACCGCAGAGTTTGCGGATGGTTCCCGAACGACGCGATAGCGCTGGCACTCTAGTGCCTGCCGGCTTCCGCAGAGACCACCGGGCCGCGAACGACCTGCTGACAAACGTGATCTGCCACCGCGACGATGTCCTGGGCAGCATATACGTAGTCGAAAAGAACGGTGGCCCGGATTTCACTCTCCACGACCAAGAAAACCTCGCTAGGTTCGCCACCCTTGCGGCGGCGGTCATCGCCGGTGCATTCCAATTTATTGATTTGCATCGATCGCAATCCTTGCTGGAGACCGTTGTCGACTTGTCGCCCGTGAGTCTGCTGGTCGTCGATGCGAATGGAAGTTTTCAACTAGCCAATCGAGAGTCAAGGAGGATAGTAAGGGGCCTACGTGTGCCGGGTCGCAATCTGGCTCAACTCCGTGAAATAGTGACCTTCCGACATATGGATGGGCGCGAGATTCCTCAAGAAGACCTACCATTGCAGCGCGCGCTGAGAACGGGCGAGATCGTGCGTGCCGAGGAGGTGGTCCTGAACCTTCCGGACGGTCAGGAAGTTCCCACGCTCATCAGCGCCAGGCCAATCTTCTCAATAGGCGGCGAGGTTACCTCCGCGGTTTCCGTTGCACAGGACATTACTCCGTTGGTGGAGGCGAAACGGCTGCGTAGCGAGACTTTCGGCGCAATCAGCCAGAAGCTGCGAGTACCCCTGGCCACAATCAAAGGCGCCACGGCAACTGTATTGGGCGACTCTCCTTCGATCAATATGGCAGAAGTGCGCCAATCCCTCCAGATCATCGATGCTCAAGTGGACTATATGCAGAGCCTCGTGAGGGACCTTCTCAACGTGACACGAATCGAGGACGGTAGGCTCAGATTAGTTCCTGAGTTAGTGACCGTATCGTCCCTGCTCAATGACGCGAGGAATGCGTTCTTGCAGGCAGGAGTGAGACACACCATTGACATTCTCTTGGATGAAAAACCTCCCGTATTGCGCGCAGACAGGGAGCGCATTCTCGAGGTTCTTGACAACTTGCTATCCAATGCCTGCAATAACTCAGTCTGCGATGCCAACTTCACTCTTGCCGCCACCCATGAGGAAAGCGACATCGCAATTTCGGTATCGGACGAGGGTGATGGGATTCCTGAGGAACAGATGCCTCTCCTGTTCGACGGGACTTCTAGCGCTTCGAGGGGAAATGGCGGTGAGGAGACAAGGGGAGGCAAGGTGAATCTAGCCACCTGCAAAGAAATCGTAGAGGCACATGGGGGGCGGATGTGGGCCGAGAGTGCCGGACCCGGACTTGGCGCGAAGTTCACGTTCACGCTTCCTGCAGGCGGCAATCGCGAAGATGATGCTCCCGTCGAGACTCTTCAACTGCCTTCCGGACCCAGACCCTCACTCTCGCGTGTAGAGAAGTCACGCATTCTAGCAATCGACCACGACCAGCAGATGCTGTGGCATCTGCGGAAGACCCTTTCGGAAGCAGGCTTCGTCCCCATCGTCACGAACGATCCGGATGAGATGGATGACCTCATTGAAACAGAAGGGCCGCATCTTATCTTGCTGGATCTTATATTCCCAGATACAGACGGCTTCGAACTGATGAAACGTATCCGAGACGTGCCTGTGATCTTCCTGTCGAGACAAGGCAGAGACCAGAACATTGCGCGCGCCTTCGACATGGGAGCTTCCGACTACATCGTCAAGCCATTTTCAGATACCGAGTTAGTCGCGAGAATCAGGTCCGTCCTGCGTCAGCGGGCATCGCTCCTCTGGACTGACGACTCCGAGCCCTATATGTTCGGGGACTTGACCATAAACTATTCCCAACGCTATGTGGCAATCGGTGGTCGAGAAGTTCACCTGACAGCGACCGAGTATAAGCTTCTTTTCGAGCTTTCGATGAACGCTGGTCGAGTGCTGTCCCACGATTACCTGCTTAATCGAATCTGGCGCGCGGATACTTCCGCCACACATACCGACCTGCGGACAGTGCGTTCATTCATCAAGTCCCTTCGCAGGAAGTTGAAGGATGACGCCAAGAGCCCCACATATATCTTCACCGAATCTCGCGTGGGATACCGCATGCCCCATTCGGCTGTGGTTGCGTCTGATTAACTTTTCCGAAAATGTCGGAAACTTTCGTTTGCCTGTTGCTGATGCCAGGGCCTGTTGACATTCAAGTTTAACTTCGTCAGATCGGCACAAAATAAGCATGCTCGCACGATACACCAGCAGAAACCGCCGTAGTAAGTCGTACAGCCCTGATGGTTGGATGCCGGAAGGCTACCCTGTGCCCCTTCGCCTGACCGTTCAATAGGAGCAGTACCGCAGGCGCCCCGTCGGAAGGCGATAAGCGGCGCGCAGTTGAGCCGCTGGCCCAGGTAGACCTACGTCGATGCTGAACCATAGGGAAGCCTGAGCCGCCCATCGCTTCCAAGCGTTATCCCGGCTCACAAGGAGAGGGTTACGATGCGAAGAATATACTCACTCATTCCGGCTATGGCCGCCGTGGTCGCGCTGCTGACTATTGCGGCCGTACTTCTCGGTAATGCTCTGTCCGTACTGGCTCAGGGCGGCGGACCGACAGAGATTCCCGCCATCCCGGACATTCCGACCGGCGAGAGGTTGTTCGTGGAGGTTGACGGGAAGAAGCTCTTCTACGGCTCCGTCAGGCTGGACTGGAACGACGTGCCCGGAGCGAGCGGGTACGATGTGCAGTGGTACAAGAGGACAGGGAGTGGAACCGAGGAGGATCCGGGCCCGGGCCCTGTTATGCTGCCCCACACGATGTCCCACGGTACGGTGGAGATCGGCTTCGAGGGTTCCAGCGCTGTGGTGAGCAATCTTCCACGCTCACCGAGATACGGGCTGTTCTACTTCCGTGTTCGCGCCTACAACGACGTTGGCAAGTCGGAGTACTACTGGGATTACGGCAGTGTCCCGAATCCGGAGGGCAGCGACGCGGGAGTCGACCTGTACGGGAAGATCACTCCGACTCCGACTCTCACGCCCCTGCCCACTCTCACTCCCACGATCACTCTCACTCCCACGATCACTCCGACACTGACACCGACGATAACTCCCACACCGACTCTCACGCCGACTCCGACGATCACGCCCACGATTACGCCGACTCCGGACCCGAGTCTGGGCATCTGCGGTCGTACGAAGCAGGTGCGCGACAAGATTGTCGAGGAATTATCCGCGATTAGCCGCTGTGAAGACGTTACCGATGAGGACCTGGCCCACCTCAGCACGAGTTTCTTATTCTGGGATGGGGAAATCACGTCTCTAAAAGCCGGCGATTTTGACGGTTTGGCCGAAGTCCTTTACATCCTGATCAAGAACGGCCAACTGTCAACGCTGCCAGCCGGTATCTTCGACGACCTCGACGATTTAGCAGGGGTGTGGATAAACGGCACAAAACTCACTTCGCTGCCGGAAGGCGTCTTCGACAACAATCCCAAATTACAGGGAGTGTTCCTGCGTAACAACGAAATTGAGGAACTACCGGCGGGCGTCTTCGACAACCTCACCAAGGTGCACTCACTGATTCTAAGCCACAACAACATCGAAGCGCTGCCGCCAGGCATCTTCGACGACCTGAATGCATTGAGGCTGTTAGATTTAAACTCTAACAGCATTGATTCGCTGCCCGTAGGCGTCTTTGACAGCCTTAGCGGGCTCGAAGATCTGGATCTAAGCGGCAACAGCATTGAATCGCTGCCGGCGGGCGTCTTCGACAACTTGACTAGATTATGGGGACTGTACCTAAGCGACAACAGCCTTGAAACGCTGCCGGCGGGTATCTTCGACAACCTTGCCGGGGTGATCCCGCTGTACCTGAACGACAACAACATTAGAGAGTTGCCGGCGGGCATCTTCGACGGCATGGTCAAATTACGATTGTTGCACTTACACAACAACGAAATCACCGAACTGCCGGAAGGCATGTTGGAGAACAATTATAATCTGTGGCTGATCTTCCTCCATGACAACGAATTGACGGACTTGCCAGCCGATCTCCTGCCGAACGTGTTTGATGACGTGTTGTCGATGTGCCTGAGGATGTCCGGCAACCAGATCAACGAATTGCCCGACGGTTTCTTCGATATCGAATCACGACAACCGATAGTGCCCATACTGGATGACAATCCGGGAGAGCCCTTCACTTTAACGATGAAACCCGAGGTGATGAGCGTGGGCGTTGACGCTACCGGATTTGCCACTGCCCAGGTGCGCTTCAGAGTGGCCCAGGGCGCGCCCTCGGTTATGGAAGCCACTCTGATCGCGGCTGGCGGAACAGCCTCAAAGTCGTCGGTCAAATTTCAGATCGGGGAAGTCTATAGCGATGAAATAACTGTGACCCAGAGCGTTGAGGGGGAGAAGGTTACTCTTACGATGGACGTTTCTCCTCCTGAGAATCTCTGCGTATACTGGGACTGGCATGACGGGCAATACCATACATTGGACATGGCCAGCTCTGTGAACTATGCCGTAGGCGCACCGTTGACACTGTTTGAGTCCAACCCGACTCCAACAGCGACAGCGACGCCCAGGCAGAATCCACAGCCACAGGAGTTGGCTCCGAAGCCCACTCCCATAACGAACATTGAGCCGAGCGAGGAGGAGCCGTCCCCAACGCCTGAGCCAACTGCAACAGTAACGCCCACGCCGATACCCACCTCGGCACCTATATCCACGGCCACCCCAACGGCCACGCCCACGGCGACGCCAACCTCAACTCCGACCCCAATCCCAACGGCGTCACCCACGCCCACCTGGACTCCTACCCCAGAGCCGACAGCGACGCCCACGGCGACAGCTACTGCCATGCCAGCAGCCACTCCTCCGCCCAGGCCTCAGAACCTGACCACAGCAGTGGTGAACGGCGCAATCGTCCTGAACTGGGACCCGCCCGATCAGGGAGCATCCACCATCACCGGCTACCAGATTCTGCGCCGTATGCCTCATCTGCACGAAGTGGGCCATTTCGAGGAGATCGCAGAGGACACCGGCACTACGGCGACCACATATACGGACACCGACGTCACGCCCGGACGCCGCCACACCTACCGAGTGAAGGCGATATACGGCACGGAGTTGAGCCGGTGGTCCAGATACACCTATGTCGATATCGAGCCGTAGGGGAGCGTAGGGAGTGGCAGAATGTTAGTACGACCAGGCCAACATAACCGGTCTGTGCGATCTTAAGACGACTGAAGCACGTATCACGCGAATTAGGAAGGCATATAGACATTGAAGGCAACCACACCTTTCAAAGCCAACTGCACGGGGTTAAGCAGGGCGTCAGTGAGCCTGGGATTAGCGCTCGCGCTATTTCCAGCATTGTTCGGCGCACTGTCGTTGTTCGCACAGACCGACGAAAGCTCAGATAGGCCGACAAACCTGACTGTGGAGCTGCACAAGGACTGGGTTCTGCTGAGATGGAACGCTCCAGTTCTGGACGCCGAATCGGTGACCGGCTACCGGGTTCTCCGTCGCGAGTCGGGAAAGGATGCTCTGGGCGAATTCAAAGTGATAAAAGGAGACACCGGGAGCATTGAAACGTTTTGGATGGACGCCACCGCAGACGAGCCCGGAGTCCAATACGTTTATCGAGTGAATGCTCGTCGGGGCGACGACTTAAGCAAGTGGTCGTCATGGAGTATGATCGTGTTGCCCACGGCTATTCCGACGGCGACGCCTGAGCCCAAGGCGACGCCCGCGGCAGTCCCGACGGCAACGTCTACTCCAGCAGCGACACCGGAACCGACACCCACGCCGGTTCCTGAGCCAGCGGCCACCTCCACGCCGACTCCTACCGCAACACATACACCGGAGCCCACGGCCACACCAACGGCAGTCCCGACAGCGACGATCGAGCCCACAGCCACGCCCGAGGCGAGTGTGACATCGGAGTTGACCATCACCGGCTACGCGCTGGTGGCAGGCGGGAGCGGCAATAAACTGCGTGATCTGGTCGATGGCACAAGGGTCGTACTTTCGGAGCACGACACGAGCAGCTTCGCGATTCGTCTGGACACGTCCGACGACGATGCGGTGCGCGAGGTGAAGCTGAGCCTGTCCGGATCGAAGTCTCGCAATCAGACCGAGAAGAAGAAGCCGTGGTCTCTGTACGGGGATAACGGCGAGGACGACCTCCGCGGCAATCCACTGCCAGCAGGCGAGTACAGCCTGACGGCCGAGGTGTACAGCAAAGAAGGACAGATCGATACCGTGTTGGACACGCTGTCCATCGAGTTCACGGTGGTGGACGAGCCGCAGTACGCATTGCAGCATTCGGACGAAACGGATCTAGGCGACATCACACTGCACGGTTCGGCGGGCAGCCTGTCCGGAACGGTCGACGGGGACCTGCACTACGACTTCATGCTGACGGATGTGCGCGAGTTCAGCCTCAACCTGACGCAGCATGAAGCCATGGCCGACATCTATCTGGAGACCTCCGGAGGCGAAGAACTGGCATCCGACCAAGCCGGTCAACTGAACCAACAGGTAAGTAGAGTCCTGCGCGCCGGCTCCTACCGAGTGCATGTCAGGTTACCGACTGATTCGGCTGCCCACCCATTCAGCTTCGACTACGCCGTCAACGGCAACATATCCGAGTCGGAGGATCTGCGCTTTACGGCGGACGCCAACACGCTGGGCCGAATCCAGGTCAACGCCACGATCACAGGCAAATACGATGCTGACAACGACGGGGCTGACTGGGTCGGCGTTGAGCTGGAGAAGGGGGTGCGCTACTCATTCCTCGTGCGCCCGCAGGAACCGGAAAATATCTGGATGCAGATTGACGCCACCATTGACCTGTGGAGCTACATAGTTCACGAGGACGGAACTGAATACTATCTGATGGAGAAGAATGAGCACTGGTATCAGTACAGTTGGGAAGAGTATCCATTGCTTCAAACAGACGGCGACTTTACGCCTCCAAAGAGCGGGCTGTACTTTGTGAAAGTCGGCAATTGGGCTGGCGCTAAATACAAATTCACGGTCGTAGAGGTGAACGACGACTTTGGCGCCAGCATTACCTCGCACGGGCGCGTAGAGGTAGGCGGTTCGGTCGAGGGCCGGATCGACTGGGTCATCAACATGGGCGACTACACCGACGCCTATGAATTGGACTGCGATGTTCCAATTGGCTGGGATGTCGATTGGTTCGCAGTCGATCTGGTGGCGGGAAAGACCTACCAGATCGACATGGAATCTATCGAGAAGGAAGGTTCTCTGATTGGTCCGTTGCCCGACCCTTATCTGGCGTCGATGTACACCCCCGGCGGTTCGCTTATCGGCGAAGGAGACAACGACTCCGGCGCCGGAAGAAACGCCCGTCTGTACTTCCGACCGCCCACGAGCGGCGCCTATTTCATTCTCGCCACTGCGGACTACGGTGGCGCCAACGGTGACTACCGGTTGTCGGTGCGAGACATCACGCCCACGGAGCCCGACCTGCCCGAGGACACCAGCACGCCCGCGCGGATCACCGTCGGAGGCAAGTCCGTCAAGAGTTTCTCGGAACACACCAGGGAACACGACTGGTTCGCAGTAACGCTGGAGGCGGGCAAGTCATATCGGGTCACTGCCAAGGGACATGAGCCCTTTGATTTGATCGGCATCTCCGGGATCAGGTACGGTGACGAATCGGCGGTGCAGGCCGGAACCGACATCGCTCGACAACCCTTCTTCCCCAATCCGTCGCAGATCGTGTTCACCCCCACAGTCAGCGGTGACTACTATCTCGACGCGGGTAATCGCAGTTGCTGCTCATCTTACGTTTGGGGAGGTCCTTACGAGGTGTCAGTAACCGATGTAGAGCACATAAACACTCAAAACTTCGGCGACAAGACCGCGGAGGTACATACGGCGACACTCGGGGAGAAGATCACCACATGGGCCAATGATCCGCCCAATGATGGCGGTTCATGGTTCAAGATCCACCTGGAGCAAGACCAGGATTATGACATCATCGTTGACAAAGGCGACCCTCCATACCCTATCGGATACGAGCCGGAACCATTCGTGCGCGGCGTGTACGATGACGGCGGCGTTATCATCCCCAACAGCAATCGGAGCAGGTTCACTCCGCCCGCAACGGGCCTCTTCTACGTCAGAGCCGGACGGAACTTGTTCTCTTGGGGCATGTATGGGGGGGCTAGCTCGTCCATCTACAACTTTACGGTCAAGGAGGCTGAACCGCCGCCACCACCTCCGCCCACCCCTGAGGAGTCGTTGTTCGCGGAACGCGACGAGGACCAAGTCGCGACACTAACTCCGGGCGTGATGGCCGACGGCGCCATCGACAATCCTAGCTCTGAGCATGACTGGTACAAGGTGGAACTGCGGGGCGGTGACGGCAAGACCTACTGGCTTACATTGCTGGCCCTGGGCGACTACAAGTACACTCTCGGAGTGCCCTACCTGCGCGCGATCTACGATTCGACAGGCAAGGTGCTCCATATGGACCGCGGAGGCGATCTGCCATTAGGTGGCTTCGAGATTCGACCCTCCGAAGAGGACACGTACTACGTCGTGGCTAAGGGCAGGGAGGACGTGAGGACCGGGACGAATGGCATCGGCACCTACGGCATCCTGGTCGTCGATACTACGCCGCCCACCGGAGGCGACCTTGCCCACGACCCCAGCACCACCGGGATGGCCATCGTTGGAGGATCGGTAATAGGGGAGTTGGAGGAGAACAGAGACGTCGACTGGTTCCGGGTTAGTCTGAACGGTGGCGCCACCTATCAGATCGATATGCTTGGCGTCTGGGGCGGCGAGTGGATCCAGAACGATGAAGGAGATCTCATGTTTGTCACTCCAGGCACTTTACACAACCCCAAGTTGCTCGGCGTTTACGGAGGCGACAGTGCGCTGATACCGGGCAGCGGCACGGAGGTGAACGGTGAGGAACTGAATAGCCGCATCGAGAGCTTCACGCCAGCGGAGGACGGTGACTATTACATCGCCGCTTCCCACGAGGGCGACGCGGGGACCGGAACCTACCAGTTAGTGATCACTGATTTGCGGGAGTAGGGATATTGCGATAGGAGCCATAGCATTAAGAGTGACGACATACCCAAACCCGACGGCGCCATGGTGCGGCGGACGTCGCTGATCCTGTCTAATGCAGGTGTTGCGCTCGCCAAGCTCCTCCTGTCGTCCGACGGCCTTCAGCGCACAACTGAGCAACTGATCCCGGCACGCGTATGTCGATATCGAGCCATGGGAAAGCGTGAGCGCGGCCGGCGTCTGTCTATGCACCTATTCCAGCCCGCCAACAGTCACGGTGTCTCCTCTTCCGGTTTATCCGTCTCTGCCATGCGGTAGCCGACGCGAAGCTCGGTATAAATGTACGTGGGATTCTTGGCATTGTCGCGCAACTTGCGACGGAGGCTCTTCACGGCCGAGCGCATCGGCCGTCGGTCTCCGCCGCTTCGCTGGTCCCATACGCTCCGTAACAGTTGCTCGTAGGTTAGCACCTGTCCGGAGTTCAGGGAGAGTTGTTCGAGCAGCCGGTACTCTATCGAGGTCAACCTGACGAGACTACCGGCGACCGACACTCTGCGCTCTGCGTAGTCGATTCTGAGGTTCCCCAGCAAAAATGGCTCTGCTGTCTCGCGCTGCTGCACGGATACCGCCTGCCTACGCAGCGCTGCCCTGATCCTGGCAGCCAGCTCGGTTGGAGAGAAGGGTTTGACGACGTAGTCGACGGCTCCCCTCTCAAAAGCCCGGTCGATCACATCTTCCTGTCCGTATGCGGACAGGAAGATGACAGGCACATCGGCAATGCCCAGAATGTCCTTCATCAGTTCGATTCCGTCGACACCGGGCAACAGAAGGTCCAGTAGCACCAGGTGCGGGGCAGTCTCTGTCATTAGACTGAGCGCCTCCATTGGGTCTCCCGTCATAATCGGCGCGTACCCTGCCCTCAGAAGGGCATCGCGCACGTACCTCTGAGCCTGGGGGTCGTCGTCTACCGCAAGGACGCGCACTTGCTCCGAATCCGCAGGTCGCCCGCGTTCCGGGTGCCGAGCGAGGCCGACGGTCCGTCCAACTCCGACTTCTGCCACCACCGGAATTGTAAAGGTGAAGCGCGTTCCTAGATCCGGTCCGTCGCTTTCAGCCCATATCCTGCCCCCATGCGCCTCCACTATTCCCCTGCATATTGCAAGGCCCAGGCCCGCTCCCACACCTTCACTCCCACGCTCCTCGTCCTGAAGACGGGAGAACTTTCTAAACAACAGCGGCAATTGAGCGGTTGGCACACCCTTACCTTCATCGGTTACGGAGATCGCTACGTTGAAGTCTCCAGGCAAAGCGCTCACTCTGATGACAGACCCCTCGGGTGAATGCCTGGCGGCGTTTAATAGCAGACTGCCCAGGATCTGGACAATGCGCTGAGCGTCTGCCGCGACCATCGGCAAGCTCGGAGGCAAGTCAATCTGAACGTTGTGCTTGCCCCCTCCGCTCAGGAAAGTGCTCCTGGCTTCGTCCACCAAGACAGACACCTTTGTAGGCTCAGGATACACAGACAGAGTCCCAGATTCGATACGAGCCACGTCCAATAGATCTGCGATCAGACTGCTCATTTGATCGGCCTGACGGTCAATAATTCGGAAAAACTGGCGTATGTCGGAGGGGCTAAGGTTGGCGGAAACACCCAACACGGTGGCAGCAGAGCCCTTTATGGAGGTCAGCGGTGCCCGCAGCTCGTGGCTCACCATGGCCAGAAACTCGGCCCTCTGCCGCTCAAGGTCCTCCAGTGGTGTCAGATCCTGCATCGTAGTGACGACCGAAATCAGATCACCATGTTCGGAGTGCATTGGCGTGGCGTTGACCAAGATGCTAACCGAACGGCCATCGGGAACGGACAGAACTATCTCTTCGGCGCGCAGAGTCTCGCCGGTACTCAATACCTGCGCGAATGAGAAATCCTTCAGTGAGACCTCCCGCCCATCGGCGCGACGGACGGTCATGTCTTGAAGAAGATCCTCGGCAGGGCGATCCGGCGTCCGCAGTTTCTCGAGGATTCGAACTGCTTCCCGGTTGAAGGACAATGGCTCCCCCGACTTGGCGTCAAAGACCGCCACGCCTACAGGCGACGTGTTTACTAGGGTCTCAAGGTCTGCCCTGGCGCGCCGTTCCTCCCGGTGCCGGCGGGCATTGGAAATGACAAGGGCCGCCTGTGAGGCGAACATGACCAGGGTCTCCTCGTCCTCGGAACTAAACTCCTGGCCAGATTCCCCCTTGGTGAAGTAGGTGGCACCGAGAACCTCACCCCGGTTGCGCAGCGATGCCGCCAGCAGGGAAGTCACCGGCAGTGGAGGATTGAACCTAGGTAGGCCCAATGCCCGTATGTAGCTATGGAAATCCCCTACTCTCAGCGGTTCAGCCAGTCCCAGAAGATACTCGAAGAACACGGGGCCCTCCGGAAAGTCTTCCAGCCACTGCCGTTGCTCAGTGCTCATGCCGTAGGTCAAGAATTCCTCGGACTGGCCTGATTCATCAATGGTACTAATACCTCCGTACCGCGCGCCGGTGAGGGCGCAGGCGCTATCAAGAACTCCCTGCAGAACGGTGACATAATCTAGGCTTTCATTGATGCGAATACTGGCCTCACTCATTCGGGATAGCCTGTTCCGTAGGGCCTGAATCTCCTGCGCCATTTCGCTCTGATCCATATCACATCTCCACTGGCACTGGTAGAATCCGGGAGCTCTCCACAAATATCCCTTCATTTAAGGGGAGCATCATCAGCACTTTCCAGTCTGGGCACAACCGTGCCAACGCTCTGCTTGTCCGTGAAGACGCCTTTCGTTTGTACCCAAGATGCTGTCTGAAACACGTGCCCCTGACCCGCTACTTCCACAGTCAGTGCAACTACTTGCAACGCACTCCATTACATGCCCGACAAAAGTTCCTTGATGAACGTTGAGCAATCTAGGAACTTCCGAGCATGACTGACTCTGCAGTCTTGCTCATATTTCCGCTGAGACACGAGTCGTTCGCGCTCGCGGCGCACTCTGAAAGCAATGCCCTCAGAGCGGGGATATTTCCCAGCGCACGCAGGTATATCTTACGCGCTCCATTGTAGTCACGGTCCATCCGCTCGTCGTCCTGAGCGACGACCACGGATGCGCCACCAAGGTTCTCCAGCACCTCTCCGGTCCAGGATACTGTCTTGGTCGTGTAGGCTTCATTCACGTCCAGCACTATCGCACCGGTCTCAGCAGCCTTGTGCCTGGCGAAGAGCTTGAATCTGTAATGCGCCAGGCTCAGCAGGTTGCGCACTGTTTTGGACCTTATCCTGCGCCTGCCGCGCTCCACCATCTCCGATGTCTCGAAAGTCGGCAGCAATATAGCATCGAAGTTGTTCACCAGAAAGCGCGCTGCCTGCCTGTGAAGTTCCTGCACCAGGTTCTCTATCCTGAGCCGCATCCGGTTGGCCGCATAGCGCATGTTCCGGCGCTTTCTCGATGGTGACTTCGCCGCACGGCTCAGCAGGTCGTCCAGCCTCTCGCAGAGCCTCTGTATCCTGAAAAACGCTCCCTCGCCTATCTTCCCAACTGAGTCGGCAGAGTACCAGGTCAGAAATGAACGCACCCCCGGATTGAGAGCCACCACCCGCGCTTGGTTCTCGTGCTCGGGCGGCAGCTTCTCGTCGTAGGTCACGCTCATGTGGTACTGGCCGTATCTCATCGAAAGACGGCAGATGTTACGGTTCTCCGGAACGGGCAGCCTCTCTGCCATCATCAGGTCGCCGATCTTGCTCCGGTAGATACCCAGGTCAGATACGCAGTTGGCCTGCACCGTGAAGGTCTGCTTTGGGTTCTTGCGTGAACGGAAGCGCACGTGGGCGAAGTCCTCGTCCTGCCGACCGCCCTTGCTCTTGTCTCTGGCGAGCTCGGCATTGCGCTTCTTCACAGCACTGACTGCGCGACAGGCATCGAAGATGGCGCCCACCAGCACCTCACGTGGCGCGCTCCTGTGCCACGGCGGCAGTGTTGGCAGGATGTGATTCCTCACTTCACGTTTGACGGCTTTCGGGGCGTTCTCACCCGTAAGTAGTTCGATGGTCTGGTTATAGGCGTACCTGGCAGCCCCGAACCAACGGCGTAGTTCAGCCCTCTGGCCAGCGTTCGGGTAGAGCCATATCTTCCTTGATTTCCTTACGGTAGCGACGGAGTCCGTTGACGCGGGCTCCAAAGACCGTGAGGATGGCGAGAAGGTCAGTCGTGAGCTCCTCTTCGGAGCTGAGGTCTCGCTGATTGAGAACCACGAGCTCCCCGCCGTTGCGCTCGAGCAGCGTCTCGATGAGTTCGGTTCCAAACCTCGCAAGACGGTCTCGGTAGGCGACCACAACCCGGAGCTTATCTCCCTGGTGAAGTCGCTCCAGTATGGCAAGTAGACCTTTGCGCCTGTAGTTGAGCCCGGAGCCGATGTCCCTGACGATCTCGGCGTCAGAATATCGCTCGCGCAAGAAGGCGACCTGCCTGTCGAGGTATGCCGACTGCTTCTTGCTGGTGACGCGGCAGCAGCAGACGGTCTGCACCGGTCCGGAGAGTCCGATGTAGGAGGCGACGTTATATCTGCCCTGATTGCCTTCGGTCCTGATGTAGTCAATACGACCTTCACGCAACCACTTTCTGCGTGCTGCTATGCACCTTGACTATTCGGCTTGTTTCTATGGAAGGAACGTGCCTCATAGCTACTTTCTATAATGACACTCAATTTCTTCAACTATTACTGGCGCAGGATTTCACCGTTCGAATCCCGCATCTCTGGAAGATGCTCTGAATTCGAATGTCCTGCGAACTGTCCTTATAGAGTCATTCTAGCAAATTTCCGTATATCCGTATGTGTAACGTTTGTAACATCAACTTTATGCATTAGCAGCAGGGGAGAGGGATGGAGGAGTGGACAGTCAAGCGGCGTAAGCAAAGGAGTTCGCAAGAAGGTTGAACAACGGCAGTGGGATTTTCGCCGCATCAGGCGTGGATGGCGATGTCGAAGAAGTCCGTGAAGCGATCCATTGATGCCGATAAAAGTTCCTGATTACTCAACGTTCATCAAGGAACTTTTGTCGGTGAATTCCCTCGGATGTGCGGCAGATTAATTACGCCGAAAGTCCGAAGTGCGAGAGGATCCGGGTGCGAGCCTGCAATTGTCCGTACTTCTGGCAGTCGGACAGGTGGTACAATATTCGCGCTATCTGAGAGTTGGAGAGACGCATTTTGGCCAGCGACGATTCGAAAGGCACTGTGCTGATTACAGGAGCGGCAGGCTTTGGGGGCTCACATCTTGCAAGTGCGCTTCTGCAAGATGGCTACCAAGTCACGGCTCTGGACATCGTGCCTCCTTCCCATGCCCTGCTGCTACGCAACGAAATTGGCAAGCCAAATTTCCGATACCTCTGGAAGAGCGTTCAGGACATCCAGCCCTCAGATGTGGCCGGACACTCCGTCGTGGTGCATATGGCGGCGCAGCCGGACACTCCCTTCGCTTTCGATTCTCCCCGCTACACTATTAGCCAGAACGTGGACGGCACCGTTGCGCTCCTCGAGGCTCTTCGCCGTGCGGACTGCGCGTCCAAGGTCATTTTCGCCGGCTCCGGCAACGAGATTGGCAGGCCGCTCTACCTGCCGATAGACGAGGAACATCCTCTGACTCCGCATAACCCGTACGGATTTTCAAAAGCGGCAGCCGAGCTTGCAATGTGGGCGTGGTACAGGGCATACGGCGTCCCGATCGTCGTTATGGCGACAGGTGTGGTGATCGGCCCCCATATGCGCCGCGAGGTCTTCATCTTCAAGTGGCTGTGGAACGCGCTCAACGGAGAGCCGATCGTTGTGGAAGGTGGCGAGCAGACACGAGATGTCTCCTTCATCGAAGATGTCGTCCAGGCCTGGATGCTGGCAGTCAGGGCACCGGAGGACAAGGTAGTGGGTCAGAAGTTCTTTGTCGGTTCCGGCGTTGAGAGAAAAGCATCGGAGCTAGCGCTTACCTGCCGGGATGCGGCGGGAATCTTCGTGCCGGTCATATTCGAGGGATACAGACCCGATGAGCAGGGGCAGAGAGAGGCTTTCACCATTCAAAAGGCCCGGGACACGCTCGGCTATTGCCCTAAGGTCTTCGCCGAGGAGGCCATAGACAAAACAGCAGTTTGGGTCAGAGACCTCACACAGTGACCCTCACACCGCAACCGCCCTGATTACTGAGCTGACTGCGCCCGTCGGCACGACTTTCTTCATCTCGAAGCCCGCCGCTCTCAGCAGCTCCGAATACTGAGTCGCGGTGCGCTCCGTTCCACCCGTCATAGCCAGCATGTTCAGGTCAAGCAGGCCGCCTGAGCCGCTGGCTCCGTCCAGCACCATCTCGACGACATACAGAGTCCCGCCCGTGTCCATCGCCGCGCGAGCTCCAGTCAGTATCCGAATTGCCTCTTCGTCGGACCAGTCGTGAAGCACCCTGGCCAGAATCGCCGCATCGGTGACCAGAGGCCATTCCCCGAGCAGATCACCCACGACGAACTCACACCTTGCCCCGATGTCGTCGGGCGCGACAGCGTCGCGCACTACCTCAGGCCTGTCCATCACGGTCGCCGTGAGGTCGGAGTACCTTCGCAGCAGCGCGTACGCCAACTCCCCGTTCCCCCGCCGGCGTCCAGCACTGCTTCGTGACTGCCGAAGTCGACCGCGTCGGCCAGTGCAGTGTAGTCGTGCCTCGCATATGTTGGTCAACGACAATTACTTGTATGTTGTCAAAGAGCTTCAGATGTGTCAGTCTGGAGGTTCAGGGGAGAGGGGCGCGTCGTGTCGAACTGGGTGAGCCAGGCGGCAATCCTAGGCTGCACCGTACTGGAGTATGACACCCCTATCGCCGCACCTGTCGCTCCGAACGGATACAAGGGCGCTAGACCCGCATCTGCAAGTGTGGAGGGCAGAGGCATCATAGATAAATAAGGAGGATAGAATATGGCAGTCGTAGCCGGTGTTGACGTGTCGAAGGCAACTCTGGATGTATCTGTATCGGAAGGCGAAGTAAGTCGTTTCGATAACAGCTGCAAGGGAATCGAAGACCTGCTCAGGCAAATGGAGGGGCAGGGTGTGACGAAGGCGGTGTGCGAATCCACAGGAGGATATGAACGGCTGCTGGTGAGCAAGTTGAGGGAGATGGCGTTCACTGTGCACGTGGCGCATCCGCTTCGGGTACGCGCCTTCGCCCGGGCCTGTGGTTACGAGGCTAAGACCGACGCCTTGGACGCCCAGGTGCTCTCACGCTACGGTGTGGTGTTCTCTGAACCGGACACGCCGCAACCGGAGGCGGATTCAGACCGTGAGGAATTGCGGCAGTTGCTCAGTCGGCGGCGGCAACTGGTCGAGCAGCGTGTACAGGAGCGTAACCGCCTGGACAAGGGCATCTCTGCGAGCGTCGGGAAGTCAACAAGGCGTCATTTTCGCTGGCTGGATAAGGAGATAGAGCAACTAGATGAGGAGTACCAAGAGGCACTGCGGCGCAGCCCTGACCTGTGCGGACGGGCCGAGTTGTACCGCAGCGTGCCGGGTGTGGGACAGTTGACGGCTGCTGTTCTGGCAGCCAGGCAGCCAGAACTGGGGCACCGGGACGAGAAGGCGTTGACCTCCCTGGTGGGTCTGGCCCCGTGGTCGCGGGACAGCGGGAAGAAGCGAGGTAATCGGTCCATACGAGGTGGACGTGGCGCGGTGCGACGGGCGTTGTATATTTGCGCGTGGTCAGGGATTCGTGTCGATGGCGACCTACGCCGCTTCTACAAGCGACTCCGGGAACATGGCAAACTAGGTAAAGTGGTAATGGTGGCAGTGGCACGCAAACTCCTGCTGCAACTGAATGCTGTGGCCCGTCGAGGAACTCCCTGAATGGATCAGCACCAGATGCAAACTACTTCCTAAACCTTCAGATAAGCTTGACATCCAACACGGAAACTGTCCCGGTGGGCGGGAAATCCTGCGCGATTAATGGTGCTTCGGCGGCGGGCAACGCGGTGGCCCTAACGCCGGCCTCGGCAGACACGTGTGGGGACATGTTGGTTATCAGCTGCACCTCACCAACCGAGCACAGAGCTAGGGTAGCCAACATCCTTGCCACGAGGGGGTTCTTGTATGGAAAGCGTATTGGCGCTAATCTCGGTCGTTGCGGTCATTGGGCTTATGCTTATAATAGTACTGGCGCAGCGACTTGCTCACTCCGCGCTTTTACCCGAAGATCGGGAGTCCCGAATGTTACATCGCATCAGTCCATTGATAATACCGCTGTTCAGAATCTCCCCCTTCGCCATTGCCGCCGCGATAATAGTGTTCGCCCTGCTCTTCAGCGGAACCTCCGCCTTCGCGCAGCAGGCAACGCCCACGCCAACGGCTACTGCCACGCCCGGAGACATGCCCAGCGCTAAGTTGAGAGGGATATGGTTTCATAGCCCCTGGCCGCAAACCGTGGGGCGCCCCATCTTTGTTCAGGTTTCTTTGAATTGGGATACTCCAGATGGTTATGGGATTACCAATTACGTTGTGCAAATGTACGAACCCAACGGTGATGAGTTCGACCCTCCACTGACGGGGGTAGCCACTTTTGGCGCCACACAAATTGTAAGCTCCAACCACTGGCTTCAGGTTGATACGAACTATGAGTATGTGCTTACGCTTAGAAACGCGGCAAACGAAACCATCGTAGAGGAGGCCATAACCGTTATCGTAGATTCAACTGCCGAAAATCCAGCGACCGCAGCCCCAACAAATCTGACGGCGTCATTAGCGTCGGACGGGAGCAAAGTAGTTCTGAGTTGGGATGCCCCCGAAGGTAATCTTTGGCGTTATGAAGTCATACGCGATTGGCGTTACAAAGGCTCTGTTGCCGCTACTCAGAATTATGTGGTGGATAAGAGCCACACCACCTATACCGACACGAATGTCGGGTCATCGTCGGGTCGTACCTATGAATATAGAGTCAGGGCTGTGACAGGCTTCTATACTTCCTATGACTCCGAGGTTGTGAGTATCCAAATACCTTCGCCCACGCCTCTATCCACAGACGCCACCCTGAGCGACCTCACCCTCAGCGGCATTGACTTCGGCACCTTCACAGCGGGCACAACCTCATACACTGCCCAAGTCGCCAACAGCGTGTCGGAGACGACCGTCAGCCCGACCGTGAACCATTCCGAGGCGAGCTATGTCATCAAGTTCGGCGGCGTTGCAGATTCTGACGGACTGATCCCTCTGAGCGTGGGCAGCAACGTTATCACCGTAGAGGTGACGGCTGAGGACGACAGCACTACGCAGACATACACCTTAACCATCACGCGCGCCGCCTCGACGGACGCCACACTCAAGAGTCTGACACTGAGCGGAATAGACTTCGGTACATTCGCGTCCGGCACTACTTCATACACCGCAGAGGTTGCCAATAGTGTGACGGAAACGACCGTTACGCCCACTGTTAACCACTCCGGCGCGAGCTACGTTATCAAGCTTGGTGGAGTGACTGACGCCGATGGCGTCATCTCCTTAGCAGCGGGCAGTAATGTCATCACTGTTGAGGTCACAGCCGAGGACGACTCCACGACTCGGACATACACCGTAACCGTCACACGCCTGGTTGCCCTTCAACAGACCTCCTCGGACGCAACGCTGAGCGCGCTCACATTGAGTGGAATAGACTTCGGCACTTTCGCGTCCGATACCACATCTTACGCGGCTAGTGTTGCAAACAGCGTGTCTGAGACGACCGTCACGCCAACCGTCAACGACGACGGGGCGAGCTACGTCATCAAGCTTGGTGGAGAGACCGATGCAGATGGTATAGTCTCGCTTGCCGTGGGCAGCAATGTCATTACGGTGGAAGTAGCGGCAGAAGACGACAGCACCACTGAGACGTACACCGTAACCGTCACGCGCGCGGCCCCTTCGACGGACGCCACTCTCGAGTGGCTGGCACTCAGCGGCATAGATATCGGTAACGGCCTTGGCCACCGCAGATATCCACAAACACAGACATCATTCACCGCCAGCGTTTACAACAGCGTCGCACAGACGACCGTAACGGCTATGGCAAATCAGTCCGGCGCGAGCTACGTCGTCAAGCTGGGCGGCGTGACCGACTCTGACGGAGTTATCTCCTTAGCCGTAGGCAGCAACGTCATCACAGTGGAGGTTACGGCAGAGGACGGTCAGACCACAAGGACCTACACCGCGACAGTTACGCGCGCAGCGGCTTCTGCGCCAACGACAGGGGAACTTTCGACAGACGACCCTCGAGTGAACTTCCGAACTACTTCCTATACTCACACTTACGTTGCCTTGACCTTCAGCATGCCAAGGAATCGCGGCATCACCGGGACTGTCACGCAGAGGTATAAGCACGACGGCGACAACTTTGTGTCGGCGGGAGAAGATGGGCGCTACGAAAATACGTCCGATGATGATCTTGGCGGTCTCAATCTGTCCTGGACCTACACTGAGCCGGAGCCGGACACACTGTACAAGTGGGTCGCAAAGATGCTGAACAGTCAGAGTGCCACCGTCATAGAGACATCGCTGACAGTTCGCACTCCTCCGGAGCCCGGCACCACTACATTGTCGTCAGATGCCACGCTGAGCGATCTGACCCTCAGCGACGTAGACTTCGAGGCGACCGACCGCACTTTTGTCGGGTCGGGATTTCATAGCACCGTCACCAGTTACGTTGGTACGGTCGCCAACAGCGTGTCTCAGACGACGGTTACACCGACCGTTAACGACGACGGGGCAAGCTATGTCATCAAGCTGGGCGGCGTTACCGACCCAGACGGAACAGTCTCACTCTCTGGGGGCAGCAACGTCATCACGGTGGAGGTCACGGCAGAGGACCTGGTCACAACTAGGACCTACACCGTAACGGTTACACGCTCGGCTCCCCCATCGACTGACGCTACCCTGAGCGCGCTGACGCTGAGCGGCGTGAACTTCGGTACGTTCGCCTCGGGCACGACATCATACACCGCGCAAGTGGCAAACATTGTGTCGCAGACGACCGTCACCCCGATGGTGAACCACTCCGGGGCAAGCTACGTCATTAAGCTTGGAGGCGTGGAGGACGCGGACGGCACAGTATCCCTAGCAGTAGGCAGCAATGTCATCGCCGTCGAGGTCACGGCGGAGGACAACGAAACGACCAAGACATACACCGTAACCGTGACGCGCGCTGCGCCGCCCTCGACGGACGCCACTCTGAAGTCCCTGACGCTAAGCGGAATAGACTTCGGTAAATTCCTTGGGGGAACAACGTCTTACAGCGCACAAGTCACAAACAGCGTATCTCAGACGACGGTTACGGCGATAACGAACGGCTCGGAAGCAAGCTATGTCATCAAGCTCGGCGGCGTGATCGACGCAGATGGCACAGTCTCACTGGCTGTGGGCAGCAACGTCATCACTGTCGAGGTAACGGCCGAGGACACGACCACCACCAAGACATACACCGTGACGGTTACGCGAGCCGAGCCCCCTTCGACCGATGCCACTCTCAAGGGCCTGACTCTGAGCGGCATTGATTTCGGCAGCTTCGACTCTACAACCACTTCGTACTCTGCCCAGGTCGCCAACAGCGTCTCGCAGACCACCGTCACTCCGACCGTGAACCATTCGGCGGCGAGCTACGTCATAAAGCTCGGCGGAGTGACAGATGCAGACGGCGTTATCGCCCTCAGCGTGGGCAGCAACGTCATCACCGTCGAGGTAACGGCAGAGGACGGCAGCACTACGAAGACGTACACCGTGACCGTCACGCGGGCCGAACCGCCTTCGACGGATGCCACGCTCAGCGCTCTGACATTGAGTGGTATTGACTTCGGAACATTCTCGTCCGACACAACTTCGTACACCGCCAGCGTTGCCAACAGCGTATCTCAGACCACCGTCACGCCGACCGTGAACGACTCCGGGGCGAGCTACGTCATCAGACTCGGTGGCGTGATCGATGCAGACGGCACGGTCTCCTTGGTGGTGGGCAGCAACGTCATTACCGTCGAGGTGACCGCTGAGGACGACAAGACCACACAGACATACACGGTTACACTCACTCGAGGGGAACCATTCACTCCGGAGCAACAGTCCGACGACGCATCGCTCAGCGCGCTGACGCTGAGTGGCATAAACTTCGGGCCCTTCGATTCGACGACTACTTCATACACGGCACAAGTCGGCAACAGCGTGTCACAGACCACGGTCACTCCGACCGCTAACCACTCCGGGGCGAGCTACGCCATCAAGCTTGGCGGTGTGACCGACGCAGACGGCAAGGTCTCCCTTGCGGTGGGCAGTAACGTCATCACGGTAGAGGTGACGGCGGAAGACGGCGAGACCACCAGGACCTACACCGTAACCGTGACACGCGCAGCGCCGCCATCGACGGACGCCACACTCAGCGCCCTTTCTCTGTCGAGCGTTAACTTCGGCGCATTTACGACGACGACGACTTCGTACACAGCTCAGGTCGCGAACAGCGTCGCGCAGACGACCGTCACACCTACGCCGAACCACTCCGGGGCCAGCTATGTCATCAGGCTCGGTGGAGTGATGGACGCCGACGGCGTTATCGTCCTCAGCGTGGGCAGCAACGTCATAACTGTCGAGGTGACTGCAGAGGACGAAAGCACCACCGAGACATACACCGTAACCGTGACGCGCGCGGCGCCGTTATCGACGGACGCAACTCTGAGAGCACTGACATTGACCGGCGTCAACTTCGGCACATTCGACTCGACGACAACTTCATACACCGCTCAGGTCACCAACAGCGTGTCGCAGACGACAGTCTCGCCTACGCCGAGCGACTCAGGCGCAAGCTATGTCATCAAGCTTGGCGGAGTGACGGACGCCGACGGCGTCATTTCGCTGGCCGTAGGAAGCAACGTCATCACAGTCGAGGTCACGGCGCAGAACGGGACGACCAAGCGTACTTACACTGTAGCAGTCACACGTGCCTCCCAGGATGAAACACCGCCACGTTCACCCGATCCCGTAACGGGTGAGCTTCCCACCGACGACCCAGAGGTGAATTTCAGAGTGTCGAGCTATACGCACGACTCGGTCGATTTAGCGTGGTCCGTGCCGCAGAACCGGGGCATAACCAAGTACGTTGTGCAAAGGCATGAGCACGACGGCAGTGGGTTCGTCTCGTCCGGGAGCGGAGTTGGCGCACGATTTGAAGGCAATGCGAACGAAGGAGGTGGGCACGCGCTGCTTATCTCAGACCTGGAGCCGGACACCCTGTACCAGAATGTCCTGATGCTGAAGGATGATGGCGGCGCAACGATCATAGAATCGTCGTCTTCGATCCGTACGCTATCCACTGACTGCACCCTTAGCGCGCTGTCATTGAGCGGTATTGACTTCGGTACATTCGATCCTGCCACTACTTCTTACACCACGGAAGTAGGGACCGATGTGTCGCAGACGGCCGTTTCTCCGACAGCAAGCCACTCGGGCGCGAGCTACACCATAGAACTGGACGGAGTCGCAGTGACGAACGGTGAAGTCACGCTCGAGGTAGGAGAGAACATCATAACGGTCGAAGTGACGGCCGAGGACGGTGAGACGAAGCTTACTTACACCGTGACGGTTACACGCATGGCGCCGTCCCTGCTTGCGGGTGAGCTACCAACTGACGACCCGCCGGTCAACTTCCGTATCACGAGCTTTGGCGAGGACGAGGTGGGCCTGGCGTGGGAGATACCGAGCAACCGAGGCATCACCGGCTATGTGCTTGAGAGGTACGACCACGACGGCACGGAGTTCGCAGTCTCCGACTGGACGGTATCCGGTGATGCGAGTGGCGGTAGCAGCTACTCCCACTCCAACACCGGCCTGTCTGCCGACTCCCGGTACAGGTTCGACCTTTCGCTGAAGAGCGACACAGGAACCGTCATCATAGAGATGTCCCTCGAGGTGCACACGCGTGCGACCGGGACGACGGAGCTGTCAGCGGACGCTACGCTGAGCGCACTCTCTCTGAGCGGCGTAGAACTGGATACGGACTTCAGCTCTTCGACATACCGTTACACCGGCAGTGTCACCAATGACGTAACGCAGACGACAGTCACGGCAACGCTGAATGACGCGGCCGCAAGCTATGTGGTCACACTCGGTGGGACGGTAGACGACGACGGCGTGATTGACCTAGCCCCGGGCAGGAACGTTATCACTGTTAGGGTGACCGCCGAGGACGGCGCAACGACACGCATCTACACCGCTGTGGTAACCCGCGCCAAGACAGCGGATGCGCTCTCCTCGGACGCAACGCTGAGGTCCCTCTCGCTGAGTGGACTAGACTTCGGCGCCTTCGAAACGGATACGACCTCATACACCGCCGAGGTGGCGAACGAAGTCACGCAGACGACCGTGACTCCCGTGAGGAACGACCTCGAGGCGACTCACGTGATCAAGCTGGATGGAGTGGAGGACGAGGATGGAGTTATTGACCTCGCTGTGGGAGAGAACGTCATCACGGTCGAGGTCACGGCAGAGGACGATCCCACTACGAGTACGTACACCGTCACAGTAACCCGTGGAGAGGCCCCTGCGCCTGAGCCAGCAGACACTTGTGTGCAGTCGATTGAAGCCGACGCCACGATAGAAGCAACTTGGAACGACTCCTGCCTGTCCGAGAACAGACCAGACGTAGATGACGTCAGCGTCAATCAGGACTACTTCGCGCGCTACTACACATTTACGCTTGACGAGGCCGCAGAAGTAACCATAACGCTGGAATCAGCAGAAGACACCTACCTGTATGTGCTCGAGGGTTCCGGTAGGGGTGGCGCCATCGAGTACGAGAACGATGACATAGACCGTGAGGGTCGCAACTTTAACTCGCGGATACAAGAGACATTAGAGGCCAAGACCTACACGATAGAGGTCACCACGTACTCGCCGGAGAAGGCCGGTGATTTCACCCTGACGATAGAGGGCGTCGGACAGGCGGATCAGCCGACCCTGGAGCCTGAACCGGATCCCCTACCTGAACCGGAAGCTGACTCGTGCGTGCAGGCCATTGAAGACGACGCCACGATAGAAGCGAACTGGGACGACTTCTGCCTGTCTGAGAATGAGGCGCCGGGCGGCGCCGGCGACAGGTTCGCTCGCTTTTATACCTTCACGCTCGATGAGGCAGCTGAGATTGTCATCTCTCTCAGTTCGACGGAAGACACCTATCTCTACGTTCTGAATGGACACGGTGAGAGCGGTAACACCCTGCGCGAGCACGACGACATCGTCCTGGGCTCGAACACCAACTCTCAATTAATTGTGACACTGCAACCCGGCGACTACACCATCGAGGCAACGACATACAAGCCCGGAACTGCCGGAGACTTCACCCTGACAATAGAGGGGCTTGGTCAGGCTGAACAGCCGGCACCCGAGCCTGAACCGGAAGCAGACACTTGTGTGCAGTCGATTGAAGCCGACGCCACGATAGAAGCAACCTGGGACGACTCCTGCCTGTCCGAGAACAGACCAGACGTAGATGACGTCAGCGTCAATCAGGACTACTTCGCGCGCTACTACACATTTACGCTTGACGAGGCCGCAGAAGTAACCATAACGCTAGAATCGGCAGAAGACACCTACCTGTATGTGCTCGAGGGTTCCGGTAGGGGTGGCGTCATCGAGTACGAGAACGATGACATAGACCGTGAGGGTCGCAACTTTAACTCGAGGATACAAGAGACATTAGAGGCCGAGACCTACACGATAGAGGTCACCACGTACTCGCCGGAGAAGGCCGGTGACTTCACGCTTACAATCGTTGGGATGGGACCCGCTCAATAATGCTGAACTTTATAGTAAGAATCCCTGCCCCTTGAATATCGAGAAAATGGCGTAAAGCGTAGGGATTCTCAATGACTTACTGTGCGGGAGAATTCCAAAAGCCAAGTGCAAGAATACCCGAAAAGCTTGCATTCACAACCCCTCTCCGTAGCTGGCACACCCTCTTAAAATGGACAACCTACCGCCGATTTGCAAATATGTATCGGTGAAAGTATTGCGCCTGCATAGGGCTATGACGGAAATCGAACTATGTGAACTGCAAGGAACGCTGAAAACAATAGATGCCTCATAGAAATCAGCAAGGCAGTAGCGGCAACACACCATTTCATCTGGCGATTCTCAATAAACTCGACCAGATGTCTCTGTGTCAAACAATGCAGGTAGCACTCCGCCGCAATTGGAGGAAGACATCAGACAAGCTGTCAATAGGAGGTGGGTCCTCATCTCCGCTCTGGCATTACCGGCCGCAATCGTCGCTGCCGTCGTGGTACTTGCTGCTTTTGGCAGTGCGACCGTGGAGTCGGCTGTTCTCAATAATGAGATATGGAAAGTGAAAGTGCTGGCATCTGTTGGTGTTGATGTGAATACTCCATTGGAGGTAAATACTCCAAAAATCGACTTGTATAGACTTACACCACTTCACCTGGCAGCAAGAATCGGATTGGTGGAAATGGCCGCTACCCTAATAGAAGTTGGAGCTGACATCGAGGCGGAGGACAGCCTAACTTACAGGCCACTGCATATTGCGGCCAGACACGATCAGTCGGAGGTGGCTAGAGCGTTAATCTCAGCCGGGGCCGAAGTCGATTCCACCACATTGTTCGATGGCACACCCTTGCACGAAGCAGCGTACAGAGGAAGCGTGTTGACGAGCAAGGAACTTATTGCCGCTGGCGCCGATGTGCACGCCACTACGGAGGAAGGCTATACACCTCTTCATGCGGCAGCGTTAAATGAACAGATTGGAACGGGACAGTTGCTAGTCGAGGCTGGAGCTGACCACAAACCCATCCGCCCACCGGCTGGCTGGACACCACTGCATATAGCGGCGGCCAACGGGGATGTGTCGTTCGCAAGGATGCTTGTCGACTCCGGGGCCGATGTCAACGCCGCCGACGCGCGTGGATTTAGGCCCTTGCATTACGCAATCCTAAGATCCTCGATGGGTATCCGCTACTTCCCGAGTGACCGAAATGAGGAGAGCGGAATTAAAATGGTCGATGTGCTCATCAACCTGGGTGCTGACGTGGCTGCCAGGTCGAACCAAGGCAGTATCCCGTTGCACACGGCGGCTGGCTATGAGGGAAACACCGACACTATAAGTGCGCTTATCCGAGCTGGCGCGGATGTAAATGACAGAGATGACAAAGGTAGAACTGCTCTCTTCATAGCGGAAGTGGCAAATCACACCTCTGCCGCCGCAATGCTAGTTGAGAGTGGAGGCAAAAGGTGAACTGAGTCCGATTCCAATTGGGGATCGACCTGAGTGGTTCGGCAGCGGACAGATGAGAGGATAGGCTAACCTGTATGGCCATCACAGCAATCTCCCGCCGGCACAGGCCCCGCGGGCGTTACCCTAAAACACAGGACGGCGCAACTTGTATGTTGTATTTGACTTGCAAACGTGTCAGTTTGTGAGGTGGGTGAGAGGGGCGCGTCGTGAGCGACTGGGTGAGCCAGGCTGCTGCGCCGGGCTGCACCGTTTGGGAGTATGACACCCCTCCCGCCGCATTTGTGGCTCCGAACGGATACAAGGGCACGAGGCCCGCATCTGCAAGTGTGGAGCACAACGGCATAATACACACGGAGGTCGGACTATGATAGTCGTAGCAGGCATAGATGTATCGAAGGCAACTTTGGAGGTGTCAGTTTCTGAAGGTCCCGTGCTCCGCTTTGAGAACAGCGCGACAGGCATTCGCAGGTTGCTCAGGCATCTGGAGCGGGCAGGTGTGACCAAGGCGGTGTGCGAGTTCACCGGTGGGTATGAGCGTCTTGTGGTAGGCAAGCTGAGGGAGACGGTGATCGGCGTAGAAGTGGCGCATCCGGTCAGGGTGCGCGCATTTGCCCGCGCGTGCGGATACGAGGCGAAGACCGACCCTCTCGATGCTCAGGTGCTGTCTCGCTACGGCGTGGTGTTCTCCGAGTCGGACACAACACAACCGGATGTGGATCCTGACCGTGAGGAGCTGCGGCAGTTACTGAGCAGGCGGCGTCAACTTGTCGAGCAGCGGGTGCGGGAGCGCAACCGACTGGACAAGGGCGTAAGCGGGAGTGTCGGGAAGTCGACCAGGCGTCACATCCGCTGGCTGGACAGAGAGATAGAGCGGTTGGATGAGGAGTACAAGGAGTTGTTGAAGCGCAGCGCCAGTCTCAGTGAGACAGTCGAACTGTATCAGACGGTACCCGGAGTGGGACAGCTGACCGCGGCTACACTTATCGCATATTTGCCCGAACTTGGCAGGCGGGACGGACGGGCGTTGACATCGCTGGTGGGGCTTGCTCCCTGGTCGCGTGACAGCGGCAAAAAGCGTGGCAATCGGTCCATTCGAGGCGGTCGTGGGACGGTGCGACGGGCGCTGTATATCTGTGCTTGGGTGGTGCTCAGGGTAGATGGCGACCTACGCGACTTCTATCGGCGTCTTCGGGAGCGCGGCAAACCCGGCAAGGTAGCTGTGATAGCAGTGGCACGCAAGCTGCTGATGCAGCTAAACGCCGTGGCGCGTCGAGGAACTCCCTGGGTGAAACGGTACGGGAGCGACTGCCCATCTTATCAGGCCGGATCGGCTTGACATCTAACACGGATACTCCCAAACGCCAGAAGCGCATACCGGAGTATCTCGAAGCTGACGAGGTGAACGCCATCATCAGAGCAGCGCCCAACCCGAAGGCGAAGCTGCTGATGCTGGAGCAGTGGCGGGCCGGTCTTCGTGTATCCGAGGCCCTCGACCTCGAAGTGCGGGACCTGTCCCTCGATACACCCAATCCGACGGTGCGTGTGCGATCCGGCAAGGGCGGCAAGACAAGGCTTGTGCCGTTGCATCCGGAGTTGCATGGAGCGCTGGGCAGCGCGCTGGCCTACGGGGACATCATCCAGGGCAGAATCGTCGAGGCGCACCCCGCGACAGCCTGGCGCTGGGTGCAGGCGGCCCTGAAACGTGCCGAGGAACTGGGCGCCGTTGCGCCGGGGAAGAGAGTCGGAACTCACACGCTACGCCACAGCTACGCACGCCACCTGTTGATGAACGGTATTCCGATCAATTACTTGTCCCGCTGGCTGGGGCACTCGTCGATTCAGACAACACTTATCTACCTGGAGCTTGTGCCGGACCCGTCCGGGAGTCTGGCGTCTGTGACGTGACGGTCTTATTAGCGGAGTATAAATTCGCCAGCACCCACCTCTGAGTTCTGGAAACTACGGGTCACTGTGCCTTGCGTCAAGTCACACTTCAAGGTGCTATGGTTTGTATGTTGTATTCAACTCAACCTCGCGAGAGTTTGCACACTCCAGGAGATATACACTTATGGCACTTAAGAATGTGGTATGCCTCATTACGCTGCTTGCAGTGGCAACGGTGCTCCTGTCTTGCAGCGAAGAGGAGCAATTAACAGAAGTATCTATCGCAGAGATGGCGCAAGACTACCTGACTAACGCATTTCGTGCAGATAAGAAATATGACAAGCCGCTGCTAGTATCGGGTAGGGTGTTGGAGATTCAGAACAGCGGCACGTTAAAACTGATGGCCGGCGGTTACACTCACGTTGAGGCAGAGCTTAAGGGTGAAGACGAACTGTTGACGTTGGATAGAGGGGATGAGGCAGACTTGCGCTGCGACGGCGCTCACGGAAGTGCTGACTCTCTAGGCGCATTTATCTATCTGGAAGGATGTGAGCTATACGACAAAAACGCCAAACTTTTCGATGACATTTACAGGGAGCAGATCGGAGTTGGCGAATCAGAGGCCGTGGCGAAGAGTTATGCCACCGGATACACAGAGCAGGTAATCAGATACGGTAAATCGGATGAATACGCCCGGTATTTTGCCGAGGTGGGAGGCGGAATGGCGGGAGGCGGCCTAGACGCCTTCGCTGCTATCTACGCACAGAAGCGCATGCAAGGCGCCTCGGCTGAAACGGCGCGAGCGTATGCTGATGACCCGCAGTATTTTGATGCCTACACCAAAGCCATAGCAGAAGGTAAATCAGTAGAAGATGCAGCCTTTTACGCCGAGCATGAGGCTAAAGGCAGGCAGGCATTTCTCGAAGCCTATACTGAAGCCCGAGACGAAGGTGTCTCGCACGGATACGCAGTCATTTACGCCGAAAGAATTGAAGAGGGAGCACTCGTGGAATATGCTCGCGCATACGTGCAAGCATCCCGGATAGTCAAATCAGAGCGTGGGGACGAACGGTATGTCGCTTATTATGCATTGCAGCTTATGGAGGGCAAATCCCACGAAGAAGCTGCCTCCTATCCTGAATATCTGAAGAGACTCCCGCCAGGTGTATCTGACATCCTTGTGCTTGCGTATGCGCAGCTGCGCGATCAGGGGAAAACTCACGAATATGCGTTTGCGTTTGCTGATGCGTTTGCTAAACAGGTCAAAGGGGACAGGACACAAGAATTCGCCTCTAACTATGCTCATTCACGGGCAGAAGGCTTTTCGCACGAAGTATCCCTTGCGTATGCCGAACAGATCGAGCAGGAAGAATCGGTGGAGTAGGCCGTCCCACCCCGACATTCTTACGGAGCTTCCTCTCCGCATATCAATTCGCGATGGCGGTTCGGTGAGAGTCGCCAGCACGAGACGCCGAATGAGCTCTGGCAGTTTGTGCGCAGTTTCAACTGTGTCGGGCCAATGGTCAATCTCAGAAGCGTCGAACGAGGGCGTCAATTTATCTGAACCTATCTTACGGAAGCAATTTCATCAATAAGATGATAGCACCCGTTCTTGATTTCAAGCGATGTTGCACAAGACCATGCAGTAGATGGCCGAAGACCATTGTCAGACGAGCCACTCAAGCGCCTCAAGCGCCTTCTCACTCCTGGTGTACCTCGCAGGCATCGACGGAGACTTCCAGCGCCCGTGCGTCTGCACCGCCTGCAACGGAGCTCCCCTGCGTGTCATCCTGATTGCCAGGCCCACGCGGCCGGAGTGACCCGAGTATCCCTCACCCAGCCCGGCAGCTCTCGCCATGCTGTCCACGCGCCGACTTATCTGTGACATCGAGAGACCGAAAACGGGATGGTCGTCGCGCCACGTCTCTGAGTCCTCTCGTAGCTGCTTCAACGCAGTCAAGGTATCGGGTGTGACCACCACGTAGGCGCCCTCACCTTCCTGGTCCGTCTTCGAACGCTCGATGTACACCAGCCCGGCTCCATCTTCGGCATCGAGCACGTCGCGCCACTTGAGATTTGCGGCTTCGGAGATCCGTAGGCCCGCATCGGACATCACGGACGCCAGGGCGATGTCGAGCCGGCCGCGTCTGAGAGCTGTCTCCTCCGTCTCATACGACCCGCCTCTTGACCTTCGTGGGTTGAGCGCCGTCGCGCGGATCGCTGCAAGGGCATCTGCATCCAGCGGTCTCGCCTGCTTCTGGCTGACGCCTATCTGCCTTGACAGACCTCGCAGAGTCTCCGTTACACCCGCTGTCTGAGGAGACTCCATACCCACCCGTCTGTGAGCATCGACGATTGCCGCGACCGCAAGCCGGATCGTCGACATGCTCTTGCCTTCATCAGCAAGCTCCGCAGCATATGCGGCCAGTACCTCGGGCTGTGCCGGAAGATGAGAATAACCTTCCTGCTCGCACCAGGTCCTGAATTCCCCGAACTGGCTGGCGTAGTTCTTGCGAGTGTTTTCTGACTGGGCACTCTCGAGAGCGTCCGCCACTCGCCGGCGCTGTTCGTCGGTCAGGACGGCCGGTGCGGTTTCTGTCGTCGGTTGCTGTGTCTGGAGGGTCATTTTGGCAACTTCCTAAGTGCGGTATAAGGGCAATTATAACGCACTTAGCGGAGGCCCAAAAAGCGGTCTCAAGACGGTGTTTTCGCGCCTGAAACCGTCTGCGCAGATCCGGATTTTCACCTGCGCGAAAGGGGCGGCACGATGCAACAGATGTGAGTATTTCCTTGCACGGGCTTCTCAGGGGGATTTGCGCACGAAGGAGCGTGTCCGGGGGACGACGGACGAGAGGGAAGCGGTCTATTCGTCGCGCAAGCGTCGAAGCTCGGCCTCAAGCTCCGCAAGACGCGACTCTGCCGCCACGCGACCGGCCCGCTCTTCCTCGGCGCGAGCCTCGGCGGTGCTGGCGCGGGCCTGAGCAGCCATACGACCGGCTCGCTCCTCCTCGTGAGTGTCAAGATAGCTCTCCGTCCCGGGGTCGAAGAACCGCAACATCCCGGCCTCCCAGCACACATACAACCCCAGCGCGTCGCTGTATCCACGAAGACGATCATCATCCAGTGTCTCAATGACTATCGGCTCATACACACCGTCTACCAGCCTGTCCCCAGCAAGCGCCGCGTCGTGGTACTCGCCGCCACTCGGGTCGAACCGCCAGTATTCAGCGATGCCGAACCGCTCATAGTCCCGACGCTTGTCCGTGTAGTCCGCTCTTCCAGTGGACCGAGATGCCACCTCCAGCACGAAGTCCGGGGCCTTGCCCTGACGGTCTATCGCATATCCACCCTGCTCGTCTACAAGCGCAATGTCGCAGTCATACACAACGATAAGATCGGGTATTCGATAGGCACCCCAAGGGTCCAGCGTCGGAGCAACAGGGACTTCTCCATGCACCAGGGCCGTCTCCGGATTGCCGATGTGTATGGCAAGGGCGGTCAGAATCGAGCGACGGTGAAGATGGGACGTGTTCTGCATGTCTTCCCGCGGTGGGAAGTCGGGGAAGCGTTCTAGCTTGCCCTCTTCCTGTATGAGTGTAGTCGTCTTGCTGGTCATCGCGGACCTCTCCGAGTCTGAGTGAGTTGAGCGACTGCCGACTGCGGTCATTATACCACCAGCAAGGCTTGGACATCAGGGGTATGGCGGTGTGCCACCTGGACTGGTTCGGCATCCCTTGCAATAAGAGGCGGTAATTTGTTTCAGAGTCTTGCAGCGGTACGAAGTGTCGCAGAGTGCCTCGTCAGAGTGTCATGGGACACCAGAAACCTAGCCGCTTGCCGCCCAATCATAAGCTACTTGGATGACACGAAACGCGGACTCAACATCCCCTTGATTTCTGACTCTTATGACATGCAGACCCTTGCCGTTAGACCAAGGACTTAAGTCATCTTCGACCTGGGCAAACTGCTCAGGTGACACACCGTGCACTTGAACACTTACCAAGCCAGATATGCTGTTTCTTGCATTGATAAAACCTTGGTAAGAAGGTGTGACGAAAGTCGCAAAGGCTTTTCTGAACACAAACGCCACATCGTAAGTCAAGGTTCTGTCCCGTAGGCCAACACCGTCCAATTCAAGAATTCTGGCCCCAAGTTCAAGTACGACATCAGACATATCAGGATTCTCGTCTGCTAGACGTTGCAGCACTCCTAGCGCTTCAGTGCCCTGGAGCGGGCGTTGAACAGTCTGCCCTCGACGCATTGGCATATTTGACACCTCTTTCCACATCACCATGGGTTTATAACCTGTCCAGTCCTAACTAATTTCACCTCAACGGCGGATGAGACTGACCATGTGAGTTACTGCCCCAGCAGACGATAACGCCATCCTCTTGAAGTCCACAAGTATGGCGTCCGCCGCTACTCAGGGCGATAAACTTCTCGCCTTCGGGAGGGGTTGCTTCGCCATAATCATCTCCCCAGCAGATGGCACTCCCATCATCTCTCAGACCACATGCGTGCCGCCAGCCACTGCTGACAGATATGAATGTCAACCCCTTTGCTTTCCCGGGGACATAAGAGCCACCAGGTCCAGTCCAACAGGCGATAGAACCATTCTCACGCAATCCGCATACTTTACGTCCACCGCTACTAATGGATATAAACTTCTCATCTTGTGGAGGCTTATTCACCGATCCCCTACGCCAACAGACAACGAAACCATCATTACGCAAACCACAGGCAGGATACTGGCCAATACTAATGGATTCGAATCGTTCATGTTCCGGCGGTTGATGTGCACCTTCCCCCCAACAAACAGCAATGCCGTCCTCACGCAAACCACATGCCTGAACGTATCCGCTGCTAATAGATTTGAAACGCTCGTTTTCTGGGGGGGTCATTGGGTCACTACCGAAGTAATAACCCCAGCAGATAGCCGTGCCATCTTCGCGCAGACCGCAGGAATAGCTCTTGGCACTACTTATTGATTTGAACCGCTCATCGCTTGGAGGCTCAGGTATAAGCCCACGGCATACAACGCTACCATCGGCACGAAGTCCACAGACATGATTTTCTCCACTCGTAATCTCCACGAACGGCGGTATAGGTGTGGGCGTCAACGTGGGCGTTAAAGTTGCCGTGGGCGTCCAGGTAGGTGTCGGAGTATGAGTTGGCGTTGGTGTAAGGGTATTCGTCGGCGTGGGTGTTATGGTCGGAGTAGGCGTGACTGTGGGCACTGGGGTTATCGTCGGAGTGAGTGTCTGGGTGGGAGTCAACGTCACTGTCGGAGTTGGGGTAATAGTTGAGGTGTTGGACGGAGTTGGCGTAATGGAAGGCGTGGGTATGATTGAAGGAGTGGGAGTCAGGGACGGAGTGTAAGTTGGCGTGGGCGTACCACGGGCAATGATCTGAGTGCCCTTCAGAGTGCTCAGCCGTCGCTCCAACTCGATAACGGAAACCGCGAAGCCTATGTTGTCCACAGGCCTTCCGCCAGCCGTCGCGTCAATCTTGGATGTATTGACGCCAATAACCGCACCATCCATATTGACGAGCGGCCCTCCGCTGTTGCCCGGGTTGATCGCCGCGTCCGTTTGGAAAAGGTCAACTCCCGCGACTTTCCTGGTGGAAGAGATGATGCCGCGCGTCACAGTCAGATTGCTTCCGATTCTGTCAGCAAGCGGGAAGCCAAGAGCGAGCACTTCGTCGCCCACCCTGGTTTTGTCGGGGTCTCCTACCACGATGTCGGCGAATCTGTCTTTGCTATCTATCTGGACAAGCGCAATGTCGGCCACTACGTTTCGCTCAAGCACATTACCGCTAAAGCTTCGTCCACCTGCCACCCATACGGTCACGGTGCGTGCTCCATCAACAACATGCTCGTTGGTTACTACTATGCCATCAGCACTGATTATGAAGCCTGTCCCGTTCCCAGATGCAGTCTCGATCTGGACTACGCTCGCTTGGATGCGCTCGACGAGGTCGGCCAGTGAAAGTCTGCCTTCATCCGAAAGGTCATCACCGCCGATAAATTGGATAGTTATGGGTTGACTGGAATCACGAGAGTTGGGTGCGGTTGCATCAGTATTGGATTGTTGGCTGTCGGAGAAGGTGCTTTGATTCTCGCTGCACGCTAAAGTGGATAACAGCAACGTCACCATTGTTATTAGGACGCCTATGACGGACACGAGTTTTTTCATGCGGTCTGTATCTTCTCTTCTTCAGATGTATGGAGCGCCGATGCCTTGTGGCAACACCGGGGTGGAGTAGGTGTTACGCCAATTATTATACTCAGAAATAATCCTATCAGAAGGTATTGAAGGGAGTGCGGGAGATACGGCGGTGTTGTAAAGGAAAAAGAGCGCGGAACAGGGTAATTGCGTCTCCCGTGTCAGCGGCGACCCAATTCTAGCGACGCTTCTCTTATAATTGATTCATCCTAAATTCCGGGGCAGGCAGAGAACTATGACAGATACCAACGTCAACTTTGAGGTGGAAATACACGTAGCGCAAAGAGCCGAGCACCTGTACGCCGCTACGATAATGCCGTTCAATTTAACTGGGTTATCAGACACGTTCGATGGGGCCATTGACCGTGCCAAAAAAGGATTAGGCCATCTGCTTGAGGCATACGAGGCCGATGGCAACCTTGCTCAGTTTTTGGATGAGATTGGTGTCGAGTACAGCCTTACGCCCGAATCTGCTGCCGTGGATAGTTCGGTACGACGGGAGAGGGAACGGCTCACATACGGGCCATTCGATTCACTCAGGGAAGTAAATGAATATCACGCTGAACATTGACGAAGAGATCGTAAGGAAGGTCCGCAAGATTGTCATCGACAAGGACACCACTCTGTCAGCGATGGTCAGAGACTACCTTCGCTGGGTGGCAATGGGCGACGCTCCGTACCGGCAGCAGCGCGTCGCCTTGCTGGATGACTCATTTCAGCGAATAAGCCGAGATATGGGGCAACGGCACCTGGAACCGTGAGAGCCTGCATGCCCAATGCTCCTAACTTGATTTAGTTAAGACAAGGCTCCATGCGGTCGGGGCGGTCAGCCGTGGTCAGCTCGCACCCAGACATTCGGAGAGGAAATGCAAGGAAATACAGTAAATTGTTGCATCGAGAAGTCGCAACTAAGCGCCTTCGCCTTCCTCGCTTAGGATTTTCTGCACCGGGGCACGATCTGGGAACACATGCTCATATATTTCTACGGCCCCTTTCGGTTTCCGCTGAGGTTCCAGATCGGATGACCAACTGTAACCCGCTCCCCACTCGATAGCCCACCTGCCCTTAGAGACCATTTCAACTGAATCTCCAAGGTGATGTTTCAAGGCTATCATCGCCAGCATCACCATCTTGTCAAAGGGTTTGCGCCGAGTCGTGAAGTCGAACCACCAGGCATTGTCATAGAAGAGACTCTCCATCGGTGTTTCCGACCTGAAAGCCACCCAGAATCCACCAGTGCATGCTTCATTCAGATATGGTCCTACTGATAAGCAGTGAGGCGGACACGGGGTAATGTCTTGAGATTCGTACCCATCGCAGGCGCAGTTGCGATTTATGCCGTTGAAACCAATACGGTCGCACTCAACAACCGGCACTGTGTCGGGCTTGCCCCAGGGACCCGCGAGCTTGATTTCAACGCGCCTGATTAGCGTTCTGACATCTTCAGTAGCTGCAGCAAATGCGGCCCGGTCGAAGTCCTTGTCCAAATACATACAATGGCCGTAACCCATCGCGTGAACTCCGTCTCTTGACTCGTTACGCAGCCATAATATCACGTTAAGACATGGGCGATGGGCAAGGTTTTATTTGCAAGCTGGAGGTCAAGCCGCTATAGGCCGAGACACTGCTCTTGCAACGGAATCGGGTAAAACGTTGCATCAAGAATTTCAGGCCGTCCTAGCTCTAGTTAGAGTGATCTGCGTCAGCCTTAACCAATTTCGGAGGTTTCGATCCGCGCTAGGTCCGCCTTGTTTGACAAGTTAATGTCACCAGTAATAAGAACTACCTGCGCGTTCGGGTAAGATGATTGAATATCCAGAACGCTGGCGATAATGCGGTCGTCACGGTTTTCTTTGTCGAGCCACGTTAGAGTGGCTGACATATCTGGCTCCTTAGCAACTGCCTTGACTGTGATGGTTCCGTCTACTGTTACACCGCTGGGAAGATGCCCCTGGTGACGCCACCCTTTAATCCTTGTGATTGCCTTATTCACCTTCTCTCTAAAGTCAGGGTTCCGGTGATTATTCTTCAGTTGATCCAGTTCACCGAGAACCGTAGGTAACAGCAAGAATATGAAACTGTCATCACCGGTTATGGCCCTATACTGCGTAGGGTCCGGATTGTCAGCTATTGCGTTTGTGTCGGGAATTAAAACTGGTGCCATTGTTCCACCAGCTTCTATGACCGCGAGTAAATCCATGAACAAGTTTGCGTCATCTCGTAAATTCTACTCATTGGATTTGGGGTCGGGCTGAATCGACCAATTTGAGCGCAGTTCTACCCACTTGCGGAAGCTCTTGTCAGCTTTCTTCATTCTCTTGTTGAGATTGATGGTAGCATTCGCAAAAACCGAGCGGAATACTTCGTACCATTCTTCATACTCACGCTTGAGAGCGAGCTGGGCATTGAGCTGCTCGTCGGACAGTTCACCCCAGTAATATTCCGGAGCAATGATGGCGATTCCAGCTCCAAATCTCTCTAGTCGTTTGACCGGTAACTCCTGTACCAAGGCTACCAACTCTTGAGTTAAACAAGTCAAATCTGAACGGAGGCGTGATGCTGTCGATGCCATTTTCTTCTCCGATGTTTCGTATCTAATGGTCTTGGCGGCGTGCTTGGTCAAGAAAGCCGGTCTGGATTCCCGGGTCACGCCGAACTGTCCTATCTCGCGCATCCTGAGCAGTTGGCGCAGGCTCGACATAATTCTCGCTGTAAATCCGCATCCGCTGCACCGCCTCCAAGGCGTGCTGCTCATGTTCGTTCGCGTGGGCGTGCGCGGCTTCGAGGAACGCTCGTGACACCTCGACCGGAGTGTTCACTGTATCGACCGACCAATCGCACTGGAGACAGGAGATGGTCAACTCGAATTCAACAGGTCTTGTCATAGCGCGTCCTCCGGAGAGCTTTGATGACACTGAGTTTAGTCGGTCTGGAGTCAATGTCAAAGGATATGCGTCGGTCGCTCTCGCCACGAGCTGCTAGATGCGAATTTCAGGCGCAAAATCCCAGATTTCGCGCAAATCGAGCACATCGCCGAAAAACCATCGCCACAGAATCGCCGTAGAGCGATTATTTCGAGGGCAGCAATACCATAGCATACCCGTTTTCTGCCGTATTACAGGCGTTTCTGTGGTATAATAGACAGGCGGCAGGCCCTAATAAAACCGCCTTGTCAGTGGTCGAGGCAGCACTTGAAGACTCACATCAGGCAACGCCAGCTCCGGGGACTCGTGCTGCACCACCGCAGGCATCCGGCAGAGCATCGCAGACGTCTCGTGAACCGCATGGCCAGGTGGAAAGAGCCACCGGTTGACGGCATCTGCCGATGGTGTTACGAGCTAACGGCCAGCCCCAGCACCCGCTGGCATCTCTACTGCCTCAACGCCTACCGCGACTCTCCTATAGATGTCAAGCAGCTTAATCGAGCGCCTGGGCAGGTTTCTGAATGGCCGAGTAGACTTCTCGAGCAACATAGCGTTTGAGACAGCGGATGATGTCGCGCTTGCTCATTCCCTCTGCAGTTCGACGTTGCATGTATGCCTGGGTCCGCAGCTCGTAACGCAGCCTGACCACGACGATGCGATAGAGCGCGGCGTTGGCCTGTCGGTCGCCACCGCGGTTGAGCCGATGCCGGTTCGTCTTGCCGGATGATGCCGGTATCGGGTTTACACCGCACAGTGAAGCGAATGCTGCCTCGGTGCGGAGCCGATCAGGATTACTCCCCGCGGCAATCAGTAGGGTTGCAGCCGTGTCGGGTCCCACACCGAAGGCGTTGACCAGGGCCGGGGAGACTGACAGCGTGAGCCTTTCAATCTCAGCCTCCAGGTTCCGCACTTCATCACTGAGCTGACGGTATCGGCAGGCAAGGGAGCGGAGGGCATACTTGGCCGCCGCCTTTGGATCGCGCAGACGAGAGGTACGGAAGTTTCTGCACCGCTTGGCCAGAGCGCTGGTGGTCAAACCATCGAGCATTTCGCGTAGCTCTGCGGGAGCAGTCAAAACCAGAGCCTTCATCTGGTTGACGGTCTGGGTGCGAGCCTTGACAGCGGAGTCCTTCGTGCTCTTAAGCATGCGGATCATCTCGACTTCGCCCTTGCCCGACTTGGGCGTGGCGTCGGCTACACCAGAAAGCGCCGCACGGGCCGCCATCTCGGCATCGGTGGGGTCGCTCTTCCCCTTACGATAGCGGACAGACCGATCAGGCCTGTTGACCTCTATGACAACATAGCCCAAGCCGGTCATAAAACGTGCGACTCCGGCTCCGTATGAACCTGTGCCCTCTATGCCGAACGAGTGGATCGCTCCCAAGTTGCGGGACCACCGTTCGAGCTTCTCGTACCCACACGTGGTCGCAGGCACGTATTTCTCGCCAAGCCGGACACCTCGCCCGTCAATGGCCACTGCCACATGCTGGTCCTTGTGAGTGTCGACTCCGATGATCACTTCATCTGCGCGATGACTCTGGTAAGGTGCGACTCCTATCATCTCTGCCTCCCGAATAATGGCGTATCGACTGGATGAGCGGACACAACTGCGAAGAGGCTCATGGCCAGTCTCCTATCAAGTCACTGCTCGCCACAGCCGTTGGCTACTTGTGGCCATTCTGGGAACGGGTCGACAGTTCGCGATAAGGGCATCTGAGCCAGTTGCATCCAGAGTCAGACCCAATCCCAGATGACCATTTACATCATCGCAGTTGCATCTGGCCAACATACAGACGAGATCCAACACACGCTCTGTGAGATATGCGGCGAGCCGCCCGACGAGATCGACCACCGGCTGGCAATCAACGTGGCGCGTGCGCTAGGCCCAGCCGCGATGCTGCGTGCGTTCACTCCCGACAACCTTCGTTGGCTGTGCCGGAGCTGCCATCGGCGCAAGACTCGCCAGGATCGCAGGCTTGCGAAGTTCCTGGCGGCGTGTTCGCTGGACTGGTATTCCGTGAAGAAATTGCTCAGGGAACATCGCAGGTGGGCGCTGACCTTCATGCTGCCGTGCAGCCTGGAGCCTGCCTCGTGGAGCAAAACTTCGGTGGCCAGAGTGTGAGGCGAGCGGTGCCCGAGAGAATCCAACGCAGCAGGGCAAAAGGCAGCCGCCAGCCACCTAACACGAGATACTGCGGGCGGCCAACCAAATGGGGCAATCCCTTTCCGATAGGTGAAGAATATACCCGCACGGAGTCGCTTGCGGCGTTCCGTAATGCGTTCTGGGCCTGCGAGCTGTCCGTGACTCCGGAGAGGGTCAGGGCGGAACTTGCCGCGTATGACTATCTCTCCTGCTGGTGCAGGCCGGACCAGGAATGTCACGTCGACGAGTACATCAGGGCGATTCACGACGAGCGCAGGCCCAGCGCCATCTGAAACGACAGTGCAGATGTCTTGAGCGGCGCTGTCCTGAATTGCGGGTCCTGCTACGACTCGAAGGAGAGCGCTCCACCGGTATCCGGATGAGCCGGGCCGAGTAGTGGGAACGACTGGAATCACCTATGCGGAACCTCATTCTTGCGGCACTCCTGCTCATTGCGGCTGCGGCATGCGACACCGAACAGCCCGGGCCGGCGCAGGTTCCGGCCACTTCACCCACGGCCACAGCAGAGACAACGCTCGCGGAAACGCCGGTCGCAACCCCAGAGCGCGGCGGACAGCCCACTGCCGTCCTGGTGCAGATACCCACCCAGTCTCCTGCACCCGAACGTGCGCCTGCCGCTACCAGTGCGCCTGTTCCCCTTCCGACTGCAACACCGCGGCAAGCCGTCCGGACGCCGGGCACAACGGGACAGACATGGCGGGGACTGACTGTCTCGGCGGAGTACCGGTGCTCTCCGTATGATGCCGGCGACTACCCGTACTCTCAGTCCGTAGAACCGAGAATAGTCGCGGATATGGGAGGCATCATCTACGAACCCTACACGGGCCGCACCTTCTCCAGTACCAGGGAGACCGACATCGAGCACATCGTGGCGCGCTCGGAGGCCCACGACAGCGGCCTTTGCGCTGCCAGCGATGCGACGCGCAAGCGGTTCTCATCGGATCTGCTGAACCTCACGCTCGCAAGCCCGAGCGTCAATCGTCACCAGAAGAGCGGCAAGGACGCCGCCGAGTGGCTGCCGGAGCTGAACCGGTGCTGGTTTGCCGCTCGCATCGTTCAGGTAAAGCGGGAGTACGGCCTGACGGTCGATCCGAGAGAAGCCGATGCGCTCGATGCCGTTCTGTCCGGCTGCGCGTCGTTCGAGCTGGTCGTCGTCTCCGCTCCTCCGCAGGCCCAGCCGACATCTCCTCCCGCACAGAGAACGGGTTCTCCCTCGAATACGGACCCGCTCTCGATGTACGACGATAACGGCAACGGCAGGATCACCTGCGCTGAGGCCCGAAGCCACGGCATTGCGCCCGTTCGCCGCGACCATCCAGCATACCAATATATGAGAGACGGCGACGGGGACGGCATCGTATGCGAGTGAGAGAGGGCTTCTGCTGGTCCCTTTCCGGCTCTCCCTTTTCTTCAAGGATGCGCTGGGCCGCGGCAAGGTCCGCACTTTTCAGCAGGAGGGCACTGTCATTTCTGCTGACTTGCAACCCGGGAGCTTCTCCGCGGCGGACAGGTGAGAGCTGATGGCGACTTGCGGCCACGAGGTCTCCGACAGATCTGGACGCCGGTGCGCCCGCTGCAGAAAATGCCTGCACCGGGACATCGCCATCGAGGGGTCGCGCGCCACCTGCCGCGACTGCAAGAGGACCTTCATCGGCTGGTGAGTGCTCCGCTGCCCTGATTGGTGCTATGCTGGGGTCTGCTCACGATCTCACCAGCCCGTCCGGTTAGAGGTGTGCCTTGAACGAGTGGCCGTTACAGGATGCGAAGAACAAATTAAGCGCCTTGGTGAACGCTGCGCTCGCGGGCGAACCTCAGCTAGTTACCCGCAGGGGCCGCCCCGCCGTCGTGGTGCTGGCAGCAGATGAGTACGAGAGGCTTCTCCGACTCGATAGAGCTGGCGCTCCGGCCCTGGGGGAGCTGCTTACCCAGATCCCGCAGGACGACCAGGACTTCGAGCGCATTTCCGTCCCTGCCCGGCCTCTCAGCGGCTAGTCTCGCTCAAAGAAAGAGGCCGGCCCCCGCTACGCAGTAACCAGCCTATGAATCCAGTGTGCCGCGATGGCGCAGGATTCGTCAAGTCCGCGGAGATATGTCCGGGTCCACTTCGCGGATTCCCAAGTGCCCGCGGCGAAGATCATGCTGCGGCGTCTCAGCGAGCAACCCCACCTTCATCTCGGCAATGCGCCGCCGGCGCTCCGTGGTGAAATCTCTGGTCATCTCGGAAAACGAATGTCGTCCGCTCATTCTGCCGGCCTCTCCCCTCTAAGTTCAGGCATACCTGAATCCTTGCTACCGGCGACACCAACTCGTCCCAGTCTCTGAGAATAATCTACAATATATGTATAGGTGTTACACGATAACGGTATGGTATGAGCAAGGGAAGTCAACGTGGTGCCCCTGGGCGGCTCTCTAGGAGATGGTAGCGGGGTTAGCGTTTCGCAACCTGTACCGCCCAGGGGCGCCTCCATTGTCTTACCAGTGCCCAATTTATGCAAAGCCGTAAGATGGTGCTTCCCCTTCATAGCAACCCAATATGGGAACCAATATGACTATCGCTGCGTCTGCGAACTCAGATGCCAGTTGCCGCAGCGGTTTTCGTAGTACGCTCTCAGAGATGTGCCTCGGTCAGTCGCGTTCACCGCTGCCGCCTGGGCACTCTCTCCGTCACCGAACACGAGCTTCTGACACTTGCGACAACGAACCCTGCCTTCGGTGTCCGTGTAATAAGCGTCCTGGACCCTGATCCATCTCATGAATCTCCAGCCGACAAATGTTACGACGGCGAAGAACAGGACGCCCAGAACGGGAGAAACGGCAAACAGGAACGCTGTGCCGACGAGACTTGCGATTCCGTAGACAATCAGTCCGGCCTCTCCTACCAGAGAAATCTTCAGTCGATGTAGAAAGTTATCCATTCCATTCTCCTTATTCCTGCAATGCTGAGGGCGTTCACTCTCGACAACTTCAGATGGCCGTGCCGGAGCTGCCGCGGGCGCAAGGCACGTCAGGACCGCAGGCTTGCAAAGTTCCCGGCGACGTGCTCACTCGCCTAGTATGCCGCAAGGCGTTTGCTGAGTCAGAACCGAAGTGGGCGCTGACTTTCATGCTGCCTTGCAGACTGGAACCGGCTCGGCAGCACAGCTAGCCGGTTGTACCAAGCACCTCCATTACTGCCTCACGCTACTCGTAGCCGGAAGCGGCGGCGTGAGCCTGTTCATCGGTCTGCAGGTCGCATTCTTTAGCCCAGGAGTACATGGCGGCATAACGAGAGGTCTTCCCCTCTTCCAGTAACACAGACGCAGCTTCGGAGGCGTTTGCGTAGCATTGATCCTCTCCCGGGAAAGTCCTGATCAACTTATCGGTCTCGGCAATCAGATCGCCAGCAACCGCAGCCCCGGCGGCCTGGGCCGCCGACTTTCCTGCCGCAACTTGCTCGGCGTAACTTCTCGCATAGTCAGCCGACTCCCCGGCCTCGATCCGTTCGGCGTAGGCGTGAGAGTATTCCACCGAAGCTCCTTCGCCAATCTGCGTAGCGTAGGTGTATGCGTAACCGTCTGATTGACCCGCCTCGGTCTGCTCGGCGTAGGCGCGAGCAAACTCCTCCGGTTGTCTGACCTCTCTCTGTCTGGCGTAGGCGTCGGCGTAAATTGGCGAATAGCCCTGATCGACCTCACGGGCGTAATGCCTGGCAAGTGCATTCGCCCTGTACTCATCAGTCCATGTGTCGGCGATGGAGGCGTTCAGGTAGCCTCGGCAGCCTGACATCATCATCTCGGTAAAACCCCCGTAGCGATAACCTACTCTTTCAGCATATTTCTCAGCGAAAGCGAGGGCGTACTTGTCAGAGTGGCGACCAACAAGATCCGCGTATGCACACGCATAGGGATTGGCGTAGTAGCCGGTTTCGCCGTCAGAGCGGGCCCTAGCGTAGGCGTGGGAGTAAGACTGGGAATCGCTATCAGCCTCAACGAAGTAAGTGGCGTACATTCTGGCTTCCTCGTGCGATTTGCCATCTGTCATTTCTGCCTCATAGACCGCGGTTTTTACGGGGCTATCGGCTGCGATCTGTTCATTGTAGGTTCTTGCATAATCGTCTGACTTTCCATCCACTCGCAGGTCTGCGTATGTCCTGGCGTACTCTTCCGAGTCTCCGGCTGTAATTCGTTCTGTGTAGGACCGAGCATAGAGATGGCTGAAATCGACTGTCCATCCTGTCAATTTCTGTTCCGCGAAAACTCTGGAGTATTCCTCCGATTTTCCAGCCCCTAACTGTTCGACGTAGGAATCAGCGTAACTGCGTGCTCGCCCGTCGCTGTAGGCGCCAGGCCTGATACGCTCAATGGCGTAGGCCTTGGCATATTCGTCCGGCTGCTCATGCTTAATTTCGCTTTCATAGAACGAAGCGATCTGATCGGCCTGTTGCCTTGAGGTGCCTTGTTCCCGCAATTCGGCGTAGAAGGCATCACGTCTGTCGCCCGCGGACGGCCCGCAAGCGACAACCGCCAACACCATGAGAGCCACTAAAGTAACTGAAGTCCAACTCGCCATGCCGGTCCTCCTTCTCGCTATCAGCATGTGAACCTGTGGAGTGGACCCCACAGTTAGGACAGCGAAGGGGCTAAGTTAAGAGAGACTCCCGCTGTAAAGTCTGTTGCTACCTCACGAGATGATAAGGCTGATGCCTGGTCTGGTAAACACCTGAGCAACCTTCCCGACGCGAACACCTGGGCCGGAGTTCGATAGCCCAGAGACTGGTGTGGCCGCTCCCGATTGTACAACTCCAGATAAGCGTCAATTCCTCTCCTCGCTTCACTTCCGTTGCTATAAGCTTTCAGATATACCTCCTCGTACTTCACGCTCCGCCACAAACGCTCCACAAAGATGTTGTCCAGGTATCTGCCCTTGCCATCCATGCTGATCTTGATCCCCCGCTCCAGCAGCAGCCCACTGAAGGCATCACTGGTGAACTGGCTTCCCTGGTCGGTGTTGAAGATCTCCGGCTGTCCTTTGCTCAGGGCTTCTTTCAGGGCATCGATGCAGAAGTCCACCTCCAGAGTGTTGGAGAGCTTCCAGGCCAGCACGTAGCGGCTGTGCCAGTCCATAATGGCCACCAGGTATAGGAATCCCCGGGACATGGGCAGGTAGGTGATGTCCGCCGCCCAGACCTGATTGACCCGATCGACTGTCACTCCCTTCAGCAGGTAAGGGTATATCCTGTGCTCCGGCGCAGGCTTGCTGGTATTGGGCTTGCGGTAGATCGCTTCCAGTCCCATTGCCCGCATCAGTCTCTGCACCCTCTTGCGGTTGACCAGGTATCCCTGGGTCCGCAGCCAGGCCGTCATCCTGCGAGAACCATAATAGGGAGTCTTCAGATACTGCCGGTCCATCCCGGCCATAAGCTCCAGGTCCGCAGGCTTAGCCGGCGCCGGTCGGTAGTATACCGAGGAACGGCTGAGCCGCAACAGACGACACTGCTTCACTACAGAGAGCTTCGGGTGTCCTCGATCCACCATAGCCAGACGCCTGCGCCGACTCATAGCCCGGACTTCCCTGACAGAAAATCCCGCTCCACCTTGAGCTGACCAATCTGCTGGTACAGATGCGCAGTCAGCGCTTCCTGATCCCTGTCCGCCTTTGCACTCCCACTACCGAAGACCTCGGGCGCTCCCTCGATCAGGGCCTTCTTCCAAGTATGAATCTGCGTGGGATGAACTTCAAACCGGCTGGCCAACTGGGCAACGGTCTCTTCTCCACGGAGCGCGGCCAACGCCACCTTGGCCTTGAACCCCGGACTGTGCTTCTTCCTGCTCTGCTTCATTTTCCTGCTCCTCTTCTTCCATTATTCTAGGAGCGCGACTCTCTCTTAGCCACCTGTCCGATTTATTGGGTCCATCTCACTGTCCCTTCATCTCTTCGCCCTGAGACGGCGGAAACTGACAGTTATGCCGCTCAGGCGCTCTCCTGCGCGCTCGCTATGAACGCAAGCACCGCGGCAATCACCAGGAGCAGAGCGCCCAGCCCGAAAACCAGGTGAACTCCCGAAGTGGTGAAGAAGATGCTGGGAACCGCCGCGATGCCCAGCAGGATCGCGCCTAGCCTGGGATTGCCGCTCGTCAGGATCGCGCCCACCAGAGCGCCAATCGAGGACAGCACGACCAGCCAGCCGATGGCCACGAATATCCCCTCGCCCGTGAACGCGCTCAGGAAGCTGCTCGCCAACAACGTGAAGATTGAAACGAAGAAGGTCACGACCGACCCCAGTATGCCGACGACCATAGCGGCTACCTTCATCGACTTTGCGTCTCTGTTGCTCAATCTAACGGGGTCGGCCTCGGGGACTGAATCGCTGGTATCGGATACGGACCCGAAGCCCTTCCACCAACCCTTCCTGCTGCCGACCCTCATCACCCCCAGGGCGATGGATGCGAGACTCGCGAAGAAAACCAGGTATGAGAGACTCCCGAAGATGGTGGGATTTACGAGACCCACCATGGCAACCGCGATACTGAGGATTGAGATGAAGAGTGATAGCAGAAAAAGGACGATGCCAGCGATGTAGTAGGTTTTGGCTGAGGCGGAACACAGCGCGTTTATCATGATCTCTCCATTGATTCATTAATAGGGGCGGAAAATATGGCATTTGTCATGTGTGTCTCCAAAACTTCAAGCGCACGGATGAGAAAGAAAGCGTCGAGTCTTCCATCGGAGTTCTGTATCGCCCGTCACTCCAGATGGCGCGCCTTGAACGTGATCATCTCGCCGTCGATGTCGACGTCGGTTAACTCGACGCTGTCCTCGAACCAGCGAGCGGTATCTTCTAGCTCCTCCCTTATCTCGGACAAGGCGGCCTCTGCGCTCTGCGGGCTGTCGAACAGCACCGCGTAGGACGTCCGGGCAGAACCGTCGTCACCCGAGACCGACCACGATGCTCCCACGCACCCTTCCAGAGACAGTTTCTCTCCCTCCGTTATCCAGCAGTCCGCCGTAATCTCCGACTCCAGGCTGTCGGGGTCGATGCCGTAAAGGAGCCTTCCAATCCCGGATGATTCGTCCGCGAAGCCCGTCCCCTCGGTGAACGCCGTTCGCAGCGCCTCAAGCATCTTCCAGACGCCGGAGACTGCCAGGCTATGCTCGGCAAGCAGTACGAAGGTGTATGCGTCTTCCGTGAACCACGCATCCGTATCACTGCCGGACCAGTCTTCGACATGCGTCAGTCCGGGCGATTCGTTGAACCTCTCCGAAATCGCCTCGAAATCAAACCGGCCTCTCTGCAGCAGGTAATCCCCACTGCGGGCTTCTATGAAGAGGCCCTGGTCGACCCTGCCGTTCTCTCTCCCGAAGGGTCAGACGTACTCTTCGATGTTCGCCTTGTGCGCCTCGGTGTCCCTGCTCTTTCTGAGGACCTTTGGTATGGAATCGGCGGCGAGCTGCGCGTCGTAGTTCGCTATCGTGACCTTGTGCGCGTCTGCGATGACGAAGGCTCTCAGGTCGCCGCTTGCCTGCCCCCCGTCGCAGGCGGTCGAGAGGATCAGGACGACAGTCATGATTAGCAGTGTTAACGGTGCGGGTAGTCTTGCCACTTCAAATTCCCTCCTATAAGTTCGGAGTCCAGAAAATACGACGTGCGCCATCCTCGCGGTCACAGCGAGGGCAAAAGGGGGAATCATCACCTTGAACCAGGCGAAAAGATAGGCTCGAAGGCGTCAGCGGTCAGCAGTATCGCGTGCAATGAGGATGCCCCTTCGCGGTACAGGTTGCGAAACGCTAACCCCGCTACCATCTTGTATCTTTTATCAATGTGGGATAATCCTGTAAACGAGACGGTTGTGAGTGCGGCAGACCGATACCATCTGGGTCAGGAAGACCGCGTAGGAGCTAGGGTCGCCGCACCCATTCCAAGTAGAGCCCGAACGGTTGCCTGGGCTAACCAAGCCCGTATCTGCAAGGCAGGGCCAGTATGAAGGAGGCGAATATGAAGCAGGAAGAGATTTATGTAGGCATCGATGTGGCTAAGGATTCTGTAGATGTCGCTATACGTCCAGGGGACGACAACTGGAGTCTCGACTACGACGAACAAGCGGTGAGTGAACTGGTATCCCGCCTGATAGCTGTGGAACCGAACGCGGTGCTGCTTGAGGCAACCGGTGGACTCGAAGTGCCACTGGTGTCGGCTCTGGCCGCAGCGGCATTGCCGGTGGTAGTAGTCAATCCCCGTCAGGTGCGCGACTTCGCCAAGGCCACAGGGAAGCTCGCCAAGACCGATGCGCTGGATGCGCAGGTGCTTGCTCACTTCGCCGAGGCGGTGCGCCCTCTCGTGCGCCCATTGCGCGACGAGGACACCCAGGAGCTCAACTCGCTTACGACGCGGCGCAACCAGCTGATGACCATGCTTGTTGCGGAGAAGAATCGCCTGAGGCGGGCTTCCCGCTCCGTGCGTCTGGGCATCGAATCCCATATCGATTGGCTGGAGCAGGAGTTAAACGACCTGGACAAGGACCTGCGAAAAGCTCTGCGTCGCAGTCCGGTATGGCGTGAGAAAGACGACCTGCTGCGCTCTGTGCCTGGTGTGGGAGAGCAACTCTCATTGTCGCTCTTGGCATATCTACCGGAGTTGGGCACTCTCGATCGCAAGCAGGTCGCCGCTCTGGTCGGGGTGGCGCCCTTCAACAGAGACAGCGGCCCTCATCGGGGCAGACGCAGTGTCTGGGGTGGTAGATCCCGAGTGCGAGCTGTGCTCTACATGGCTGCGCTAACCGCCACTCGATACAATCCAGTGCTCCGAACCTTTTATCAGCGGTTGCTGGCAGCGGGGAAGCCTAAGAAGTTGGCTCTGACGGCCTGCATGCGAAAGTTGCTGACTATACTCAATGCGATGGTCAAGACTGGTCGACACTGGACCCCTCAGATCAACGTGCCTTGACATCAAAGACGGTTGCTCCTACGGAGCCGCTCAGGGGCATGAATGAATTCACATCCTGAACGACTCGCCCGGAGAATGGGGACAAGTCTGCTTCGTAGAAGATTTATGGAATAAGGGGTTAGCGTGGATTAGGCTAACACGCGCCCTGAGCCTTCGCAACAGCATGCGCCATCAAGCAGGAAGTCTCGGGTCACGGAAGACCGGAGTCGCCTAAGCGAGGACGGACAACTTCTGGACTTGGACTCCAGTCGAGAAGGTGTTACGATAAGCATGGTCAGGCGAAACTGGTATTGGGTTCTCCAGCCTGACTTTGCATACGCTACTCCGCGCGTGCGGGGATGCTTTTAACAGAGCAGTCCCGCACGCGCTTTTCTGTGCAATCTTTCCTGCGGGGCATTGGAACCGGAGGTGTGTATATCGGTCTGGCCCATTTCGATAGACTCTCATTTCCCCAAGCGAGCCAAGAGAATCTTCTACCCACGACCCGCGCCACGGGGGATGAGATACAACACATCAGCAAGGAGAGACCTTACCACAATGAACATCCGGGAAAAGAATCCTCCCGCCGGCCTGGTGATTGACCGGCCTCCGGAGGGCAACCCCACAACTGGACCCGCCTGGCGAATGCGAATCGCTAACCCCGCTACCCAAATCTAGGAGCCGAGCAGGGTCCGGCAATAGTTGGGGCCGCATCCGTGATCGCCATAATCGGGCGGTTTCGGATGCGGCCCTGTCAGCTCGCAGAAACCGCACTCAGGCTCGCTCGACACAGAGCGCCAGAGTTTAACGAGGAATTGTAGCCGGATCCAGCGATTTACTGTCGCTGGCTGCATGTCCTGCCTGCGGAGCTAGGCTGCACCCCAACCCTGAGAAGGAAACCAACCCCGCCGCCGAGGAAGTCATGCAGACGACACCGGCGACGGAAGCGATGTGGCCGGACGGCCTGTCGAGTAGTGCCTTAGCCAGTTTAGTGCCACGGTTTGAATCTGTCCAGTTCGCTGTGGAAATCCCGCCAGCGCGTAGTAAGCCTGCACTTCCTCAGCCGCCTTCCCAGTCCGGAAGCCTGTCCAGAAACTCCCCCATAACCTTTCGCGCTGACCGCTTGCGCTCTTCGGGATTGATCCGCTGTGAGTCCTCTTTCCCCTGCGTTTCCAACAGAATATTGCACAGCAAGGTGAGCGCTTCCTCCGGCGTAGCTTCACCGAATGGATTGCCATGGATGCCATCGGGCCTGGCGTCCCTTTCCATATCGGCGCGGCTTGGACCGGTCGTCCTATCCATGTAAGTCCACGTATACGGCCGGCCAACATCCCAGTTCTGGTTAATCCCGATGTAGCCAACCTGGTCCCTGTGGGTGACCTGGACAAGCGACTCGGACATGGATCGCAGAATAAACTCCGCCTGACCGTTGTTGTGACTCCAGACCTTCGGTGCCGGATACTGTGCTGGCTCTTCGGGCATCTTGTGTTCACCAGTTCCTTGTATGTGTCCCTCGACCTCCTCATCACCGGGAACCGATTCGTTGAACGGCTCGCCACGCGCCTCGGCCTGCAGCCGGCGCTCGTTCCAAGCCTTCCATGCAGCCGCCACTTCCTTCGCTCGCTCCTTTGCCTCCTCTGCTCGCTCCTTTGCCTCCTTAGCCCGCTTTATCGCTTCCCTTCGCGGTCCAAAGACATACTTCTCATAAGCTCCAAATACCATGGCGGCCAATCCTCCTCAATAGCCATTAAAAGCCGTTGATGGTTTCGCGTGACGAGAGGTATCCTGCGTCAAGCCAGTCTCCCAACTTGATTTATCGAACACTCCCTGTCATCGAGTTGGACTACGGTGAGGTCTGCCCTCCAGCTCCCCACTTCCCGGTTCTCTACGCCTTACTACTTCGTCTCCGCAACCACACCCGGGAAAGGTTCGTCAAACGGCTCGCCGCGCGCCTCGGCCTGCAGACGGCGTTCGTTCCCTGCGTTCCGTTCGGTACGCGCTTCAGCCTGCTTGGCCTTTGCTTCGTCTCTCTCTTTTTCAACCTGCTCGGCCCGCGCTATTGCTCGTCTTCGCGGTCCCCCGATGTACTTTTCGTAAGCTCCAAATACCATGGCAGCCAATCCTCCTTAGCGCTAGATGCCACGATGTCGCGTGTGGCGAGAGGCATCCTGTACGAAGCCAGTCCGCCAACCTGATTTATCGGACACTCCTCTGTCATCGAGAATGCGTTGGAATTCAGACTTCCGGTTCAAATTCGGATACTCTTAAGAACGGAGTCCATTCAAAGTTCATAGAAAGAGGATAGAAATGCACCACTCAGTAACGAGAAGGAGAAGAGCCTACCCCATAGACATATCGGATGTGCCCGCCGAATCTCCAACCTTTGAGGGCACAGACGTGCCGGTTGAGTATCTGTTCAGATACTGGGACATGAGATTCGCCCTCAAGTCCTTCCTGTCGGACTTCCCAGAGGTGAGTTCCACCCAGGCATTGGAAACCCTGCGAAAAAGAGCAAAGTCTGACATCCCTGCTGACAGTACGGACGGACTCATGGGTGGGATGTGGTCAACGACAGTTATTCTGGCCGCTTTGCGCCAGTTACTTTGGCCGCTCTGGGTCCGGTGTAATTGTCGTTTGTAATTGTCGTTCTTGCGCTTCACTGGTCCGGTAGCTCGGCATGTCGAACTCCAGGATGACCGAGTGATGCACGATCCTGTCTATCGCAGCCGCAGTCGCCATAGGATTGGCGAAGATCTTCTCCCACTCAGAGAAGACCAGGTTCGAGGTGATGCCGAGCGAGCGGCGCTCGTAACGCTCGGCTATCAGGGTGAACAGTACCTCCGACTCCTCGGCACCCTGCGGCAGGTAGCCAAGGTCGTCTATGATCAGCAGATCGAAGTTGTCCAGCTTCCTCAGCATCCGCGGCAGATCGAGGTCACGCTTGGCGGCCAGCATGTCCTGCACGAGGCGGTACGCCGGGATGAACAGCACGGAGCGTCCGTCCTGCACCAGCCTGTGCCCTATGGCGCACATGGCGTGCGTCTTGCCGGTGCCCGGCAGACCGAACGCCAGCACGTTCACGTCACGGTCCACGAAGTCGCCCTCGGCAAGCCTGACAAGCTGCTGCCTGAGCTTCACCTGCGCACGCTCGTGCTCGAAGGTGTCCCAGGTCTTGCCGGCAGGGAGCTTGGACGCTCTCCTCAACCTGTCCACCCTCCGGATGCGCCTGTCCTCTGCCTCCTGCTCCAGAACCTCTACCAGGGTTGGCAGGGCGTCGGCGTGTCCGGCATCGCTGAAGCGGTCCACGGTCTCAGCCGCAAGCGTCGGCAGCCTGAACTGCCTGCACAGATCCTTGATCCGCTCTCCCACAGCGCTCGTTGCATAAGCGTCAGTCGTCATCGCGCACCTCCCGCAAGCAGCCGATCATACACGCCCAGATCCACCTCGCCGGACAGCTCAAGTGCCGGTATCTCGGGGGACACCGGTGCGGCCAGCTGCTTCACCACCGCGTAGTCGAACCTCACGCTCGACTGTAGCAGCCGCTTCAGCGCCCTCTCGACTTCGCACTCCATCGTCGTCGCGGCCAGGTGCAGGATGCGCACGTAGTCCACATCTGCACGCTCTCCCTTCCAGCCCCACATCGCGTCGTACGCCAGACGGAAGGTGTGGGTCGGATACATCTGCTCCCTGAAGCGGTAGCGGGCGAACGCACCGGGCTTGCGCACAAGCGACCCTATGATGTGGCGGTAGTCTATGCGCGCCTCGCCCTTACCTCGTATCCGCTCCATACTCTCCATGAGGTGCCCCTTGTAGTACACCTCCACGTGGTCAGGGTACAGCCGCACGTCAACCTTCACGCCTATCAGGCGCGAGGGAACGGAGTAGGTCCTGCTGTCCACCCTGATGGTGCTCCACTTACGCACCCTGGCAGTGTAGCTTGCGTACTCGGGCACAGGAGCCGGAGGCAGCGCCCGCAAGTGCGGGTACTCACCCGCCACCTTCTCCCTGACCAGCCGGTTGCGCCTGTCCACGATCTGCCTGACGAACTTCGCGTACTGCTCCACAGACTCGAAGTCGGAACTGCCCCTGAGGATCAACTCCTGCGCTATGACGTCCTTCAATCTACGGTGTCCCTGTTCCGCCACTCCGTTCTCGTGCGCACTGTAGGAGTTGGTCCTGGTAGCCTTCAGTCCGTAATGGTCGAGCATCTCCTTGTAGCGCTCGTTGAAGTCCCGGCCCCTGCTGTCCTTCAGCTTGTGCGTCGCAGCACCCAGGTTGTCGCTCCTGACCACCTCCGGAGCTGCGCCAAGCTCCCACAGCGCTCCCTGAATGCCGCTCCTCAACGCCGCTAACGTCTCGCTGAAGCATATCTGCGCATACCGCCAGCCCGAGTGACTCAGTATGAACTCGAACAGCATATGATCGAACTGCTCTCCGCCTATCGTCACCTCAAAACTGTCGCAGTGCGTGAAGTCCATCTGCGCCTCACGTCCCGGCGGATGCTTCTGCTCGAAGTACACCTCTCGTTCAGGACCGCTCAGCGCACGCCAGTCCCTTATCCGCCTCTGCAATGTGCGCAGGTGCGATGCGTTGAACCTGCCCGGGTAACGCTCGTCCAGCCACTCAAGCAGCACTGTCGCCTGCAACTTCTCTCTTGCGTCCCTGCGTAGCAGCGGCACTATCTCCTCGTCCCACACCTCCGAGAACGCGTCCGGGTGCGTTCGCCAGTTGCGCTTCTTCTTCTCCGACGGCAACGGACCACTCCGCCACCTGCGAGCGCCCCTTGCGCTCATACCCGCCGCTGCCGCTGATGCCTGTTGTGTCTTACCTTCCATAATCCTCCGCCTCAGTAGTAGTACTTGCTGATCTGTGACCATCCAGTACCTCCTGTACAAGATGGTCAAATCTACTCACTTCAGCGGCCAAAATGAATGTCGCTCAGCGGCCATTATAAATGTCGTTGTTCAGGATGCCTGTTTTCAAGGGCACACGTGTACCAGTGGAGTACCTGTTCAACTTGTTGAAACACGGCAGCAACATAGAAGAATTTCTGAGCCAATACACCACGGTCGAAATGGAAGACGCGATTAAGATTTTGGAAATAGCCAGCGAATTCGTGGAGGTTGCGACCTATGAGAATTCCCATAGATGAAAATATGCCGCCCCAGTTTCGGCACCATTTTCCCAGTGATGATGTCCGTTCCGCGCAGTTCATGGGCTGGAGGAGTCGCCACAACGGAGAGTTGGTTAGACTCGGGCGTGACCTCTTCGACGTTCTCATCACCAAAGACAAGACCATCGACGCGTCCACCTACGGGAAATCGAGTAACACTTCATTGCCGAAAATACAACGAGCGGCAGGTCAAACGTCAACATCACGATCAACACCGCGATGGCCCCCAAGACGTAGGACGTACCCGCAATGAGAACAGTCCGGTCAAAGCCATCCGTCTGCTCCCACATCGCAATGTCCTCCAACTGCTCTGTTGACCCGGACCGTCAGGACCCGCTGGGCCGCGGCAAGGTCTGCGCCCTTCAGCTCTCCCGCTTCACGGAAGTCGGGCGCCTCCGGTGCGAAGTAAGCCATTGATCCATCGGCGATCTCGTAGATTGTCGCCGGCCGGCCACCCGTCGCGGCAAGCAACTCGTCCACGCCCTTCGCGTATCGCCGGCACTCCTGCCTGAGAACGGCCACGGCCTTTCGGAGCTTGCGCCAGGCCTCGCAGTCGTCATCGGTTTCTCGACGACAATGAGAGCAGTTCCTCACGGCATCAAAGCCCGCCAGCACCGGCACGGCATACAGGTGCGCGGTAGACATCCTGCCGTAGCCGTAGAGTTCCAGATGCACGTCACGAGGCGACACCTCGTCCTGGCAGTCCGGACAGAGCGTTGCGTCCCTGCGGGCATCACGCAGCTCTAACCAGTCCTCGGACGATATGTCGGCATCACCCGCGGGCCTGCCGTCGCACAGGCGGCTCTGGGCGCGTTTATGGATGTGGTGCTCGACTGGCTTGAATTCTACCCCCATCCTACGACACGACCGGCTCCGGCTCAATCCGCTCCGGACAGTCGGCGCCGGTAAGCTCGCACTGGCCGCACTCGAAGGCACTCGGTACGCGACGAGGCGGCATGTCTGACGCCATCTTCTGCATGAAGTCCGCAAGCCGCTTGATGAAGGCCACGTCGATGCTATCCGGTGGGATACGGTCTTCTGCGCCGTCCGGATACACCACTGCTCCCCAGAAGCGAGTGCCGCGCCAACGCGAGTCCGGCAATCTGGGCAACAGGTACATGTAGAGCTGCACCTGCAACAGGTGCGAGGTGGACTGCCGTCCGGTCTTGGCGTCATAAATCACAGTCCTGCCATCGGGGTACTTCGCTATCAGGTCGGGCCTGCCACTCACCGTGAGACCGGACTTCCTGCTCTCGATCCTGAAGGAGTTCTGGTGCTCGATCCAGACCTTGCAGCCGTTTTTCTCAAGGTCGTCGACAAGCGAATTCACCAGGACCGTGTGCTCTGCCTGCCAGCGCACCAGGTCGAAGTCACTGGGCGCTTTCACATAGTCCTGGTGATGCGTCTTGAACCAGCAGGCCCACAGACAGGACTTGTCGCCGGTCAGGTACTTCGCGGGCCAGGTGACGTACAGGTATGGAGAGCTTCGCGGAGCGGTCATGTGCTGCACCTCCGGGTAGGCGGGGTTAGCGTTTCGCAGGGGGGTTGAATTGCCTGCCAATACACATTAGCACACTCGTTCCACTCATGGAAACAGGGCTGAAGCTCTCGAAAGCGATGACTCCGGTGAAGCCGGCTCTTTCCGCTTCGCCCCACGTGGGTCGCCCACCGGAACCCGGAGACGGAAGAGACGCGGTCACGCAGACCTCACCGCCGGGCGACAGCCGAACCGACAAATGCGCGCGCGAGGCAAGGGCGCACTGTCAGGTCGGACTGGTCGGCAAGGAAGCATCTCTTTCCGTGGCTCCGTGCGAGAAGGTAGCGGGGTTAGCGTTTCGCAACCCGTATCGCGGCGTCCGAAGATGCGGCCGACCGCCGACTGGACTAACGCTTTCGTGAAAACGCTCTGTCCACGCCGAAGACAACCGCCAGGGCCGCAACCGTGAGCCCGACCCAGACAGCGGGCGCGGGCGCAGACATTCCAAATGCCGCGGCCAGGTCAACGGCCGTCGGAACAACCTCTGCGGCCATAAGCCAAAGGTACGCGACCGTGCCGCCCAATATGCAGGCTCCACCTGCTATCTGTCGTCTGTTTAACTTCATGCTTTTCCTCCTTGTCGTTTCTGTTCGACGCTGTGTATCTTCTGGCCACGCTTCACCGGCGAACTGCGCGTCCGCTCCTGACCGAATCGAGGAACTCACTCCCGAGTGATTCGACGAGATGGACTCTCACTTCCCTAGCGCAGCATCCGTATCTGCGGACGTCACCGTCAGGCAGAAGGACGTCGATGTCCGGATCAATGGGATCGCAGCCCCCGCACCACGGCGGTTGCGCGGTGTCGCTCACCGGTCAAGGGAATGCGGCGCTCACCCTATTTCGGGGCGAAACGGCACAGGCCTTCCGGCTCATCGTATGGACAACCGTTCCGACAGTACGGGCAGGCGTACTCGTCGGGGTCGCCCTTGTATTCCTCGGGACGTCCCTTGTATTCAGAGTCGGCCACTCCGCAGCATATGCAGATGAAGCGTCCCTGGCACGGATAGCACAGCATTATCCACTCAGGATACTCACCGACCAGCTCCCGGACCTCCCCGCAGCCGTGGCACGGCTCGGACTTGACTCTCATCCTCCCTCTGATCTGCAACGTGAACCTCTTCAACCTGTTCTCTGATTTCTATTGCCGATGTACGCAATGCCTAAAGCGTCGGACGCCGGCGCGTCCGGCAAGTCTCTCGGGCTGTGCGACTTGATGCTACTGAGTTCTTTCGCACTCCGTTTCCCCGGTCGTCAGTCGAGACGATGGCGTTTCAGTCCCGGAAGGACTTACCCTTCATGAATACCCAGGTATGGTTCTCGGGGAGTTCCATGAGAGCTTTGACGAGCCTTTCAGGACTGGCCAGCAGCGGCGGCGGTACCGGACGGCGCGGGCGCCTGCGCTTCTTGAATGGAGGTGGCTGGTTCATGATGGCCTCCGTCGCTTTCACCTATTACGCTCGCCTGAACGACGGAACTCCCACGCTTCGTGGATCCTCATCGCGAGGTTCCAGCCAGCCTTGTTGGTAACGGGCAGAACGTCCCGGATGTCGACGGCATCCGGGTTGGATAGGGCTGAGCAGATATGAAAGGCTTGTACCCAGGTCCCGAGCGAGTGCTTGGAGCTTCTGAGCGCACTGTGGGACTTCACGCTGAACTGGGTACGGCAACCACGACACCTGTAAGGCATCGGTTTGCTATCAGGTGGCCTGGCGATATTGTCGGAGTCGCATTTGGGACAGCGAATGCCATTCGGCCATCTCTGTGCGATGAGCCAGGCCTCCGCCAAACTTTCGTTCTCGTAGCGTCGGAGAGCGTGTAGCAACCCCTGATCTATCGAAGTGGGATTTTGGTGTTCGGCGGCGGGCTGAGGTGCTTCGTGCCGGTCTTCGGCGGAAGGTGAATGTGTGCCCATTCAGGATGCCCCTTTGCGGTACAGGTTGCGCAATGCTAACCGCACTTCCTTCCCGTGTAGGGCAACCGCGCAGGGGCGCAGCGCGCACCCTGCATGAAGAGCCTACCCTTCGGTAGGTTCCTACACGGAAATTACGGTTAGCGAGATAATAGTAGCACGAATTCAGACTATGGGACAATAAACTCGATCGCACATTGTTAACTCCATACATGGCAACCTGCACTGCTGTTGGTTTTGCATCCACACAGCCATCTGGGATATGCAGCGTCATAGTTACGAGGGCCACGTCTCACTCAGGGGAAAGAACAGCGGGTGACGTTCGATATTGACAGCGTGACACCCTGCGGTACACGATACGCTCACACTCGACACGGAGAGCCACGATGATCCCCGGTATCTGCAATGTCTGTCATACGACATTGTTCGGAAATGAGGCCCGCAGTCATGTCGCACGGTGCGTCGAAGCACGCTGCGACATCAGGGGACTCGCGTCGCTCTGAAGGGTCGCGGCCGGACCGTGCACATCTCGGTCGGAAGTCCGGAGCGCCCCCACTGGATGGAATTCGGCGTCCTAGTCCGGTGGGTGACCGTCCTGGTTCCTCCTTCGTATAACTTGCTGTACTACGGCCACAGACGCTCTTCCCTCGGCGGGCCCAACGTGAGTTAGCCCGGCGCTAATTCCAGAACTTATGATGTCACGCGAACGGAACATCGCAAACTATGTGATGCGAAGGTCGGTGTCAGGCGACGCGTCATATGTGGATACGTCCGCGCCGGTGTGCAGTTCTGCCAGCTCTGAAGAGCATCTGGTGAGATATCTCAAGGCCCTCGGAACTCTGTGCATACAGGGTGTGAACGCACTGGTCTGCGGTGTGAACGCTGCTCAGCCTACCTTATCCGATTTGCGGCAAGCGTCACGTCGACTTTGTGAACGTAATCATGTGCGTTCACAACCTGGCAGATGCGTTCCGATATTCGTTGTACGCAGCGATGCAGTTGACGAACTTCATCAATATGTGGTACGACTATAATGAGGGCGTTCACAGCATTCACACGTTCACACCTCAAGGATGGGAGGACGATCAATGAAACTTGAAATATCGATGGCGTTTTCGAAGACGACGAAGAGAAAGATTGTGTTCGCAACAGACGATGCACTAGCGCCTACCTCGAACATCTACCTGCTAACAGAGTACCTGGAGTCACAGGGCATAGAGACGAAGTGGATAGTCGTGACCATCACGGATACTCCCTTCTCTGACGATGAGATTGCCAAGATGCTGGCGATGATACCAATGCACACCTCCCGGGAAACGAAATACAAGACGGTATTCGCGTCAGTTGATGCAGATGCGCCGGTAGACAGCCTCTACATGATCAGCGAGTGGCTGCGTTCACACGACTTCGGAGACCTCCTGTACCTCGGCATCACGGATGCGGGTACAGGCGACCAGCCTGCGGGTGATCAAGACGGTGCGGACGATGCCGCTGAGTCTGAAAGCCTTTCTCCTGATGCCGCTTTCGACGCGTTTCTTGAAGAGGCGATCGTCAAGCGGAAGGGCAATCAGCTCACCACTGCCCAGATCAGGACTCCTTGGGCCGCACTTCACGATGCCCACCCCGAGGATGACGTCATTGGAGGTATCCTTAAAAACAGCGTGGCGCGACGGTTTCGGGCACACTATTCAGCTCCACCGGGCAAGCGGGGGCGCGTGAATGGAAAGATAGAGTACTACTGGGAGGGCTACGCGGTCATCGAGGAGGACTAAGTGAACGTTCACAAGTTCGTTCACACCCCTGCATCTCGCGCGAGCCACTCCTGCTCGATGAAGCCGACGCTGACACCCGCTCGATAGCATTTGTCCTGTACTTCGCTGACACCAATCCGGTGAGATTACGCAGTTGGGTGGATGTGTAGACGAATTAAAACGATATGGGAGAAGGCGTATCATCGTCATATCAGCAATCCATGTTGCACATCGCACGGATAGCATCTCGGGGTCGCTCTTGGATGGTATCGTCCTCTGTCAGCATATGTATGTTCTACTTTTCTTCCATCTTCACACACCTCTTAACTCCCTGGCGCCTCGACATGGTGCGTTGCTGGAGATTAGCGAATCTGGTTACCGTAATTCCTCCTTTACACTGCCTCGGAAATAGTAAGCATTCTTGCTGAGTCAGTCCTGTTCCGATGGCTTGCGAGTTGAATAATCCCGTGTTATGAGCGCGCTGAAATAAAACCTGGAAAGGGACAGCGACATTGAGTGACCCGTGCCAAATGCAAGAACTACGGCAAGACGCTCGTCGGCTGGCGAACTCAGCGAAAGTCACATCGCGGCAGCGCGCACTGTGATGAAAATACGCTTACTGTCGACGACGGATAAAATGTGATAGGTTAGGTTTGAGATAAAGACTGAAATATAGTGCCTCTCGTCGCTATAAAACAGCCTGGAGACCAAGCTCGCATGGTACCGACAATCGGTTGGCATAGCGTCTGGAAGAAGGATATGTCCCTCACTCTGCAAACCGGCACTCGTACCGAGAATCGCTCTACGGTTCTCTGAAGTTAATCTCCCAGTACGGTACCATTTGAAGGCCGCTCGCTCCCTTGTGAGCGACCGCGACAATTGACCTACTCGATGGCGTTGTTGACTCCTCCCCAGAAGTCAACGGGCGTGGCTGAGGCTACCCGAACGGTGTCGATGCGTTTCACCAGACGCAATGAAGAAGTAGCTGCGGAACTTATGGCCAGGATGGGACCCATGGACCACCTCGATAATCCAGCGTTAGGAAACTCCAACTCCACAGTCGAAGACATAATCAGGACCAGCGCCAAGGCCTAAACTATCAGCGCACAGCAGACAGACCGGGTTTACTCCCATGAGAAGCCCGGTCTTTGCATCTACAAGTCCAAAAGGGCAAAGCATGTCAAAGACCAAAAAGACTTTCTCCGTCTTTGAGCAATCAGTTTACGCTCATCTCGCCGACCTGCCTTACACCACGGTTACGGAACTCACGAGATTTCGGGGCTTCCCGTCGGAGCAGCAAGTCTATCGAGCGCTGAAGTCGCTTGAGAAGGCGGGCTACGTTATTTCGGTAAAACACTTCCCCGCCACCTCAAACATCCCTAGGATTCATAAAACCCGCTACTTCATAGGCGCGCAGGGGATCACCGACTTTGCCGGCATATTCAATACCACTCCAGATGTGATTTTGAATCACTTCCCATGCTCATCGGACTGGCAGCGCACTCTTCTCAGGCGGCTTGACAGCGTAGCCATGATCTATGAGCTATGCCTGAAGATTCTTGACGTCCGCCCGGCTGCCATGCCCCTGACAATCAGGTTTCCCAGGGATAGTGATTTTGATGGAATGGTGGTCGGCGGCGATGGACTCTGCGTTGGTTTTATGCGTATGGGCAACACGATGAACAGGAGAGAATTCGGTAAGCGGTTCTGGGCGATAAAGGATGGCAGAGGCACCGACAACTGGCAGAGACGAGGACCTCCACTCACATTTGTACTTGTTCCGACGACGTATGCGAAGAGATGGCTCGGAGAGGACATCGACAAAAGACGGGTTGCGGACAAAGTTCCCTGTGCAATTGCCACGGAGTATGAGGCTCTTAACATGGAGGTCGATGCGACAACTTGGGTAAAGTTGGATCCACAGGTCTCCGGGCAATCTTTCAAATCCTTGATTGAAGACTTGCAAACAGACTCCACATACAAACTGATATACCACAACGAATTCAAGCGAGTATATCCACCAAGGGCTTTATCTAAAGTCAAAGCCTATGACCTGAGAGCCACTCATAAAAAAATACTCACATGTCTTGCGGACTGGCCCATGATGAAGCGTGTTGAAATCGACAGAATGCTGACCGGCAAGGAATCCAAAGAGTTGGCGAAGAACGTCAAGGACGCGATTGCATATCTCAGGGCGAGCGGCTTCATCCAATACGACAAAGGCACCAAGAATCTCATCGTAGCCGATCATGGATTACGATACCTATCCCAGAGAGACAGAATCAGACTTGGTGCTTTACGCAAAGATTGGGGACCGGATAGTGAGGGCATAGATAAATTAAGAAAGGAACGTTCTCACACGGAAGGAATAAATGAGGTTGTGAGCAGAATCCACACACAGCACCCGGGTCGCATTGAAGCATTACCCGACCACGAGTCGACGAGACGTTACTCGATAGGCAGAAGGCAGTGGAGGCAAGTCAGGCCGGACGCCGCGTTATTGCTCAGGCTTGGTGGAGATACCCAGACAGTTCATCTCGAATATGAGACGAGAGGATCCAGGGGAGGAAAGCCGCTGTTTACTAAAGTCCACGTATGGATGATGTACTACATCTTCAAGGGTAGGCAATTTGCAGGAACCGTAACGACGCAGGAAAACCCGCTGGACCTCCTTGATGAGGTGACGGTCTTCATCGTGCCGACCGATGGCATGCGGCAGCGCATAATGCAGATTGGACAGGGTATGCTCAAGAAAGCTCGCTGGACGCCCGAAAATAGTGCGATGGTCCCAATTGCGGTGACGACCTTTGGTGAATATGAAGAGGCGAAGTCTATCCTGACTGAAAAGATATGGTTCAGGATAGATGATTACCACTTGCGCCCAACCAACCCTATCCTGTCTGAAAGGCAACGAGCATCCCCGTCAAAATCCCGCCGCCGATAAGAGCAAGACAGAGAGGCACGGGCTGTGGCTTCGTATATCGTCACAGCCCGTGCCATTTAGTTGGATTATTCGGGGTTAGCTCATGGTGCCGGCTACAGTAAATCCACCGGAGGTAGTGTAGGCAACCCGTTTGGGTCTGGCTCGTAGTCAAAGCCTCTGATTACATCTCGGATCCTAGTCAGGTCAGATTCGGTCTCTTCCGTCTTGCCCTGAGCGATTCGTTCCTTCAGCAATTCAAGCATATACGCTTCTTCTTCCTGATCGGCTAATTCGCGAAGCTCAGGATCGGCATGTTGCCAGACGAATTCCTGAAAGGTCCTCCACCACGTTTCCCCAATAGACTCGGCATCTTCGGCATATACAGCGGCCACACTGTCCCAGTCTTCATAGAGGCGCCAGGTAACGACTTCCACTGCGATGTCGATGCTATCGGCTCCATACCATCCTCCTCCGTGCCACTCTCCGGCACCTGCATCGCTTTGAGTCAAAGTGTAAATCTTCTGTAACTTAGAGACTCCCAGGCTGATTGTCGCTCCGACGCCAGCCACACAGACTAGACCAATCGCATTTTCCAACCCACGGCAAGCAGCTACGATTTCTCCGGTAGAGTCATACACTCTCAACGGCCAGCTTTCATTCATCTCTGTCCTCCATGTCAGATTCGGTTCGGGACGTTTATTGATTCGGACGATACACGACGAATCCTATCTTCGTAAAGCGTTCTCCGTAAACAGTGAGCGTAAACACTGAGCGTAAACATTCCAGCAACTCACGGCTAAAAGATGTCCTATCAAGGACCGAGAAAGTCAGGTTTGTGGCGCATGGATGGTCATTTTCAAGAGTTTCAATTCGCAGCTCTGAGATGAGTGGATTTTCGTTGATTTTTGGCATAAATTCATTGATTTAGACAATTTGTGAGACTGAGTTAGTTTTACCCAAAAATCGTGCGATTACTACCGAGGGTAGGATACGATATAGAGGGATTAAAACAGATAAAAAATAAGGCACAGAAATCCCCCATTTAACCCACCTTAGACTGCTTCCCTAACCTTTAATCAAACCTCAAAACCACGAAAATCGACTAACTAAAAAAGGATATAACGAATTTCACAGTTTGTCAGCCTCAATCCCCACCTACCCTAAAATCACTCATTTACGCCGAATTACCCGTAACCAAACCCTATTCCCAAGCCCAAATCTCGTCCATCCGCCATCTCATTTATACGGCTCCAGTCTCAATAAGAATTCCCACCGCATTCTAATCAATTTCCACCCATTTCGCAGCGTTTTTCAGTCTCTTAATCTCCTTGTCCCATTCGTCGCATATCACCCTCTCGTCCGGCAGTCTCTCGTCGCATACTCCAACCTCTCGCCTGCCATCATTTACCGCCTGACAGACTCTTAACATTGTTTACGAAGCCAATACACCATTAGATCCATCATTGTCGCGCCACTTCCGGAGACTCCATGAACACGTCCCATAAAACTCGAATCCAGTCCGATACCTCTTTGTCTGTGAGTATTCTGTCTGATGCTCTCCTCGACTTTGTACATCAGAGTAATCGAAGCAAGCAGATATACAGACGCTCAGGCTGCGTAGGCAAGGGAATCCACAAGACGATTGAATAGAGGCAGAGGGACTTTCGCCACATCAGACTCGGACGGGGATGTGGATAAAGTCTGAGAAGCAAACCACAGGTGCCGGCGCACCAGCGCGATCGCATCGATGAAGGTGGGCTCACACTTGGCATACCAGGCGCACGAACGCAGGGCAACCGGGCGTTCCTGCCGCAGCAACCCGGCGGCGAGAGTAACCCAGGAGAACAGTCCCAGCAGCAAAGGCGTGGTGCGAGAGATAGCCTTGTCGGACCACTGGCGCTGAGTCTCTACTCCAAGGTGGGCGCGTACCTCCTGGAAGGTGACCTCGATGCGCCAGCGCAGTAGAAACCATTGGACGATCTGAAGGGGATCGGCCTCAGTATCGGTGCAGACCAGTGCCTGAGTCCTCATCTGGCAGAGCGGGTCTCTGATCAGCACCCATCTGATGTGTACGGGAGGTCGTCCCCAGCGATACCAGACTGCGGTCTCGGATGTAATCTCCAGTGCGCGCGCCGGTCCGTCCTTCCAGGGCACAGATACCCGGGTCCAGGACACATCGGGGTTGTCCAGGAGTTCGATGGGAGAGGGCAGTCGCTGTCCCTTCAGGCGTGGTCTACCTATCTGCCCGGGCATTCTGGGTGGAGCGGGCTCGAAGAGCGCAGCATCAAGCCTGAGTCCGCTGATGAAGGTGACTGGCTGGCGCAGGGACTGGCAGCTGTGCAGGAGTTCGAGCGCTGCGTATCCCCTGTCGGCCACGACGACTATGCGCCGGTCTGGCAGCCAGCGGCGCAGTTGGATAATCATCTGTCGTGCCCAATCTGTGATCTTCTTGTGTGGGCGTCCCACCTTCTGATGATAGCTCTCTGCCGGAGCCAGTGCAGTCATAACGGGCAGTGCCCACGTGCGATTCGCCCAGGGGATATGCGCCAGCCACATCAGGCTGACCCAGCGCAGTCCGCTCGCCCTCACCAGGTGGGACTCGCTTGAGCGCACGGCGTCTCGGAACACTCCCTTGGCGCTGATGCGACTGCCGCGTCTGCGTTCCAGCGTCTCGTCTATCCCGAACACCAGTGGTTCCCCATCCTGTGCAAGATGCTCGATGAGCAGCATAAGCAAGACACGGCTCATCTGCAGCGGGGACCAGACAGCTCGGTTGAGCACCTGATGATACTTCGCGAAGCCGGCATCGTCGCTGAGACCCATTACGCGCAGGGCTGACGTGACGGTGCGCTTGCGCGGGGCGAGGATGGCGCCGACGAGCAGTAGTTGCGCCTTTGACCAGGTTCTATCTCGAAAGAGAGTTGAGAATGGTCGGAGTACGGATATAATGGCATCGGGCAGGGTGAGCATAACCGGACCTTCTTGATGGGATGCTTCGGCTATCTTACCCTGTTCTTATACTATGTCTATTTCTTGTACCAAATGTACAAAGTCGAGGTAACGGTCGCGACTTCGGCAAGTGTATGGAAGTCGAAAGTGTCTGAATTGGCGGGCGGCAAGTCGTTGTCGAGCCAGGCCTGCACTTCGTAGGTGGTTCCCGCGTCGAGGCTGCCGAGTGTGAACAGCGCGATGTCGTTCGAGTTGGATTCGTCAGTCGGATTAGGCCAGATGTCCGGAGGGCTGGCGTTCTTCTTCCGGTGTCGCAGATGAACGGTGTAGCTGGAGGTGTCTATATCCGAGATGGTAAGGCTGACGGTTGCCTTGGCGGAGACTCGTGTCTCATCGCTGAAAGTAATGTCCTTGACCACAGGCAGAGTGTGGAACTCGAAAGTGTCTGAATCTGGTGGAGCCGAGCCATCGTTTAGCCACGCCTGCACTTCGTAAGTGGTTCCGGGGTTGAGGCTGATGAGTATGAACTCGGCACTGTCGTTAGAACTGGTTTCGTCGGACACAGCAATCCAGCCGGGCTTAGGGGTTGCATTCTTGTCCCGGAAATGCAGGTGTACGGTGTGATCTTCGTTATTCCCACGGTCTATGTCCGCAGTCAGCGTGGCGCTGCTCTGTGATGTTTCTTTCACGATGAGGCTGACGCTAGGGTCGGGCACAGGCGTTCCGGTTTCCTCCGCCCAGTTGTAGTCGTCCTCATCTTCGTCAGGAAGTACCAGGCCATTAACAGCTCTGACGCGCACGGCGTATTCAGTCTCGTTGGCCAGACTCGTGATCGTGTGAGTGAAATCAGTCTCTTCGAGCGTTGAAGACCCTAGCGGCGACTCCCATCCTGAGACGGAATTGTTCTTCCACTGCACGACATCTCGACTTTGTACATTTGGTACAAGAAATAGACATAGTATAAGAACAGGGTAAGATAGCCGAAGCATCCCATCAAGAAGGTCCGGTTATGCTCACCCTGCCCGATGCCATTATATCCGTACTCCGACCATTCTCAACTCTCTTTCGAGATAGAACCTGGTCAAAGGCGCAACTACTGCTCGTCGGCGCCATCCTCGCCCCGCGCAAGCGCACCGTCACGTCAGCCCTGCGCGTAATGGGTCTCAGCGACGATGCCGGCTTCGCGAAGTATCATCAGGTGCTCAACCGAGCTGTCTGGTCCCCGCTGCAGATGAGCCGTGTCTTGCTTATGCTGCTCATCGAGCATCTTGCACAGGATGGGGAACCACTGGTGTTCGGGATAGACGAGACGCTGGAACGCAGACGCGGCAGTCGCATCAGCGCCAAGGGAGTGTTCCGAGACGCCGTGCGCTCAAGCGAGTCCCACCTGGTGAGGGCGAGCGGACTGCGCTGGGTCAGCCTGATGTGGCTGGCGCATATCCCCTGGGCGAATCGCACGTGGGCACTGCCCGTTATGACTGCACTGGCTCCGGCAGAGAGCTATCATCAGAAGGTGGGACGCCCACACAAGAAGATCACAGATTGGGCACGACAGATGATTATCCAACTGCGCCGCTGGCTGCCAGACCGGCGCATAGTCGTCGTGGCCGACAGGGGATACGCAGCGCTCGAACTCCTGCACAGCTGCCAGTCCCTGCGCCAGCCAGTCACCTTCATCAGCGGACTCAGGCTTGATGCTGCGCTCTTCGAGCCCGCTCCACCCAGAATGCCCGGGCAGATAGGTAGACCACGCCTGAAGGGACAGCGACTGCCCTCTCCCATCGAACTCCTGGACAACCCCGATGTGTCCTGGACCCGGGTATCTGTGCCCTGGAAGGACGGACCGGCGCGCACACTGGAGATTACATCCGAGACCGCAGTCTGGTATCGCTGGGGACGACCTCCCGTACACATCAGATGGGTGCTGATCAGAGACCCGCTCTGCCAGATGAGGACTCAGGCACTGGTCTGCACCGATACTGAGGCCGATCCCCTTCAGATCGTCCAATGGTTTCTACTGCGCTGGCGCATCGAGGTCACCTTCCAGGAGGTACGCGCCCACCTTGGAGTAGAGACTCAGCGCCAGTGGTCCGACAAGGCTATCTCTCGCACCACGCCTTTGCTGCTGGGACTGTTCTCCTGGGTTACTCTCGCCGCCGGGTTGCTGCGGCAGGAACGCCCGGTTGCCCTGCGTTCGTGCGCCTGGTATGCCAAGTGTGAGCCCACCTTCATCGATGCGATCGCGCTGGTGCGCCGGCACCTGTGGTTTGCTTCTCAGACTTTATCCACATCCCCGTCCGAGTCTGATGTGGCGAAAGTCCCTCTGCCTCTATTCAATCGTCTTGTGGATTCCCTTGCCTACGCAGCCTGAGCGTCTGTATATCTGCTTGCTTCGATTACTCTGATGTACAAAGTCGAGCTCTCTACCTGTGGTAATTCATTACTAGGCTTGTCTCGATTCCATACAGGCGTGTTCGGATATAGAGGTCTGCTACTTACGCTTCGGTCTCGGTATGGGTCTACAGAGCATTGAGTGACAGATAAGAGCTTCCTGATGTTCATCAGTCTTTGGTTGGGATTCCTGCTTACTAAGACGTGTTGACATTCAGAATTAACTCGTCACATGGATGTCTACACACAGTCAGCGTTGCCGGAGTGCTCGGCTCCAACGGTGCTATTCTCCGACCATCCGGGCCGGTTTCACGACAGACCAAGTCCGCCTGCGAGGAGGGTCAACAGGTTTCGCAGATTGACCGCTGCGTTTAGGTTTCTGTCGTGTGTAGTCTGGCACGACGGACACCGCCAGCACCGTTCACGCTTGAGTTTCGCGTTCACAGCTCCGAAAGGCAGAGCAAGTCTTACTCGACGGTTAGAAACGATGAGCCAGCACGGTCTTACAGCGATACCACTCACCTTTTATAGACAAGTTGGCGCTTACCTCTCCCAAGCACCGGACTGCAAATCCGGCGGGCGTAATGCCCTGCGGGTTCGAATCCCGCTCCCTCCGCAACTCACTGTACCACAACCGAAAGAGACAACCACAACCTACAACACCTACCACCACATGGAGGTCTCAGTTGGCAAGGAAAATCACGGCGGCGTTCATAGTAATAGGCATCGGCGCGGTCATGGGCCCTGGACTCGACTACATCGTCGATAACCAACGGAGCGAGACGACAAATCAAGTCGATGTTCACCCCTCATTCCCAGCGTGGTAAACGTGGGCATCGACACCTCAAGGGTCGTGAGCGACCTGAACAGGTAAACCCATGTAACCCCCACAAGGCATCCCACCTGCGGCGGCTTTCTTATTTCCAAAACTGATCTGCGCGCGAGCGCCTAATCATCTGGATTTATAGTCAGCGAGAAAGAGAACATCGAAGTTTCGGATCCACTCACCATAGCACTCAGACGGAACCTCCTGATGTGCGAGGCTCTCCTGATCCACACACACGAAATGACCACGCCGGACTACGAAGTGGAGTGGGAGAAAATACGGAAAAAGGAAGCTCTTGAGAGCAGGGTCGTTGAGATAATGTCTCTCGACGAGCGCCTCGGCGCATACCGAAATACCAAGAAGGATGACAAAAAGCGCGGCTCACTGCTCAGCAGAATCCCTATACTGAACATCTTCTTCAAAGCGCCTGAAGCCCCCGCGGACGACGTGTCGGAAATTGTCGATGACATCGCTCAGATAAAAGCTCAAACAAACACAGGGGAGTCGACTGAAGAGGCCAAGAACGCTGCAGAAAATACTGCTGCAAATGCCGCCGAAAACGGCGACGACAATGCCGCTCAAGACGCCTCAGAGCAGCCGGAGCAGGAGGATTCGGAGCAGTCCGCACAACCCGATGAACGGAGCGACCAGGACGGCAATTCCCGAAAAGACGATTAACGACTGGCGCAAAATCTCATAATTTCCCAAAATTAGTGAGTGAGAAACACCGAAGAGTCACGATCTACCAAGCTTGTTTTCGGGTTTCTTGCTCTTGATTTTCAGCAACTTAAAATTGCCCTGCACCGCATAACACCCGTAACCAAAGCAATCCCCACTGTCACGATGTGCGAATTTGTAAAAAGTATATCGTTTTCCACGCATAATGCAGGCACTCTCACCCGATTGACTCCCCGAAGCGAGCCATATCAAGACAGATCATCCCCGAAATCCGCCCCTGAAGGCCCTATTTTCTGAAATTGACCCTCGAATTTTGTAAATTACTCTCCGGACGCGGCCACCCTGCGTTCTCCTCGAACACCCACCGGAGAGGCCAACCGCCATGCCCGCGAGAGTGCCCAGACCGCCTCTGGGAAATTCGTTAAATGACCCTAAATGTACCGAACCGTTATTGCAAATCGAAAAAAGCCCTAAACTACCGAGCTGCCACTATGGACAGAACCCCGAATCGGACTTAGAATAGTTTTAAGAGGAGGGGTACAGACACTCCCCACGGAGCGCAATCACAAGCTCCAAAGCCCTCCACTTCACCAAACTTGTTCTTCTTTTCGGTTCACACCACCTGCCCACAAGGCGATTTATATCTCTTGTCATGCAAAGGTGTGTAGGCTAAAGCCTAGTTGCAACGACGCGACAAACACGAAGATACCGCACGATGTTTCGTTGACTAAAAATCTACGAGATGTATGTGCGGATATTTGTGTGTCAAGTTTTAGTGCATCCGGAGAGTAGATAAAGCCAAGCCCGCGCAGTCCCTTCCCCCTAAACAACTTTGGGTCAGCGCGGGTTTTTCATCTATTCATCTATATATATGTAGCACATCACGTCCATGTTCTTTACTTCGAAATTGTAGGCCACTCGTAATCAAATCCCGTAGCGCAATTTCTTCAACCTTCTTAAAATTATATCAAGCCAAAAGGCAGAAAGGACCTAAAATAGTAGAGTCCCAGGATGTGGTGTAAGAGAGGAGGTCGACTGGAAGAAGTGGAGCCACCGCGTCATCCTTTTATGAAGTAGAAAAATGATACAAGGAGGACGACGATGGCAAGGGATAGTATGGACATTAGGCTGAAATCTGCCAAAATCCGAAGCACGGTTAAATTTCACTCGCGGTTACACCTAGGACAGATCGCTGTCAGGTTCTGGTAACCTGCGTCTTTTATTCTGGTTGACCGGTTCACGGTCTCTCCTCCCTCTCTCCTTTTCCAATAATTGGTGTTGTAGTAATGGGCCACTAGAGTGTCAGGCTGCCTGGGTGGCCCTCGATTACTCTTCTGTTCACAGCCTCAACCATTCCAAGTTAGCAGACGCTCTATGGCAGATCTTCAAGCACATCGAGAATCTCCCGGGCGCAGTACACGCGATTACGCCGCTCACCCGCGGTTAGTGACACCGCGCCCAGCGCCTCAAGCCGTTTGACTGCTCTCTGGGCCGTCGTGTACGCGACTTCCAGCCTTTCGGCCAGCGCCCCGACCGTCCAGAACGGGTTCTCAGAGAACAGGTCAAGCGCCCTCTCCGGTACCCGCGAGCGCTCACGGACAAGATCCAGCTTCCAGCCTGACAGCAGGCGCTCTATGCGCCGTATCCTGCCGATGGCATCATCAGCCTGAGCGACCACGCCTATCAGGAAATAGTCCAGCCACCATTGCCATTCGCCGCGTTCTGTGATGCCCAGCAGCCGTGCGTAATACTCAGGCCGCGTGCGCTCGAAGTACGCGCTCAGGTGCAGAAACAGAGACGGCAGAGGCAGACCTCGTTGCGCGAGCAGCAATGTAATCAGCAGGCGCCCGACGCGCCCGTTGCCGTCAACGAACGGGTGGATGGCCTCAAACTGCGAGTGGACAAGCGCAGCCTGCACCAGTGGCGGCAATGACTCATCATGCAGATACCGCTCCAGGTCGGCAAGGCAGCCCGCCAACTCAGAGGGCGGTGGCGGCACATAGATGGCGTTTTTGAGGGTGCTGCCGGGGCCGCCAATCCAGTTCTGCGCGCGCCGGAACTCCCCGGGCCTTGCGCTGTCGCCGCGGACACCTCGCATCAGGCGTTCGTGCAGCTCGCACATAAAGCGCAGCGAAAGCGGCAGACTGTCCAGGCGACGCAGCCCGTACTCCAGCGCAGTGACGTAGTTGCCCACCTCGTGCAGGTCGGCGGGGCTTCGGTCCACCACAGCTCCGGCCTCTGTGGCCAGCAGCTCCCGCAGGCTCATCTGCGTTCCCTCTATCCGGCTGGAATGCACGGCTTCCTTGCGGGTAAACGGCCTGACCAGCAGATTCGGGTTAGACAGATGCCGCCCCTCGCCTTCAAGCCTTCCTATGGCCCGGTCGGCGGCGGAGAGATTCCGGATAAGGGTTTCGTCCCAGGGGATTGAGGGTGGCAGAGGGAAAGGCACGTAGGCGCGGTAACCGCCCGTTGCTGTTACGATCTGTCCGTGGGAGCGTCTGCTGAGACCGGGTGAAGCCATCGCGAGTAAGTCCTTATCGGCGTTGTAGAAAATATGCGACACCCTCATTATCAATTATACTGGTAACCGAAAACAAGAGCGGCAGCGCCATCCTCTATCGTGCAGGTCGGCGTGAAGCGGAGAGTTCCATCATGAGAGACGACGGGAAAGAGACGCGATGCTCGTAGTCGCTGACGTGAACATATCGCAGGATGAGGTCGATTTCCTGAGAGGGATCGAGGCAGTGGAGCGTGTCGTATATGTTGCCCAGGACCTTCGCAGGAGTATGCCGGACTCCGAGATAGTCGAGTACACTCTTGAAACGATGCGCTCATCGTTACACGCGACAAGGGGTTCAATTACAACCCGAAGAAGTGGAAGCAGGACCATCCTTCGGTGTTCATCGTCCGGCACAAGAACCGGCTGGTGAAGGAAGCCGGTCGCCAGGTGAAACATGCGATGGACGTCTTTGGTTATCACGCCGCACGCGGCGAGACCGTCGCCGGAGTTCTACGCAGGGGCAAGTTTCGGTTCATGGTGGTTCCAAAGTGGAGGTAATCGGACTCCATAACATATAAGGCCCTGCCAATGCGCCCGCAGGCCGCGCTCCGTGTCCATTCCAGTCGTGAGAGGTACGTGGCACATCCGGCCCAAAAAATAGAGGCTCTACGGCGATTTGGCGGCGACAGATTTTTGGAATCGACCCAAAAAAGAAGATTTTCGCGCGGGCCAGCGTGAAGTCGGCTCTAGCCAGAGAGTATGGAAGCCCAGTCAGGTCGCCGCGGTTGTACTCCCATTTCTTCTATGAGTACCCGGAGAATCGCGCTGAGAGAAACGTCTCCAGTCGGCAGGTGAGCGTCACGGACTTCAGGGCGGCCGACCTGTGCTGCCTGTTTGAGGTGCAGGTGGGGAGTTGTTACTGAACTGCTGCTACGAGGATGCCAGTGATACAGCAGGACTTCTCTTTCCTCGAAGTCGAGGATCGTGTAGTAGTATTCAACGACATCCACGTTCCAGAGCGCGCGTGGATGTCCAATTTCCTCAACACGGTAAAATTCTTGCAGCCTGAACAGAAACTCCGACGGACCGCCCAGAGCGACTGGGAATCCGTTGTTTAGGGTAAGGCGGTGAGGGTCGGGAGAAGCATAGTACCCGCCAGCTACATCAACAACGGCATCCGTCACGCAAGCCACCAACCTCTGGACGCTGCGCTTGTAAGCGTTAACAGCCAAGGCGGGGCTTCTGCCGTTCGTCAATCTTCCCAATGCCCAGGCAGCATCGATGCCAGAAAGACAACATCTCCGTGCCTTTCCTGGTCGCCATCGAACTGACCGGCTTTCCATGCCACTGTAAATTCATCAAGGCTCATGTCGAAGTAGTGGCGGGCGAGATTTTCCTTCATCTCGCGGTCCTCTTCCTCGGTTAGCATACGACCTTCTGGGAGTTCGTCGTCTATTGTCGCTGACGGATTGATGAGCATGACGTTTCCTTTTGCTTGCTACAGCTACCATTACAAGGATAGCACGTCGTGAATCGCGGCGGGTGCGGATCGTGGCGATTGTCCCGCTGCTCCAGGCGGAATCGCGCAACCGGCTGCGCCGCAACAGAGAGACTATGGCCGCCCCTGTCGAAACTGCCTCTAATCACCGAATCAGCGTCTCCGGATTGGGGTCAAGGAATTCGACTATCACATCGGCGGTGCTGACATTGCTTTCTTCAGTGGCCGCGACGACTTCCTCAATCGAATCGCCGATTGCGACCACTCCATCCTTCCCCATCGAAACCCACTTGTGGGGGTGCTGCTCCACGAGTGAGTCCTGCTCATCCCACAACCGCTTTACCGCTTTGCGGAAGTCATTAGGGTCGTCTCGAAGCGCTTGCACGCCGCCCAATTGTGCAATCAGGTCCTCAAAATAGTCCTTACCCGGGCTATCAGACGACTTCGTGAGCATGGCGTTTTCCTTTCGCTGGTTTCGCTCCATCAGAATCCCATGCCGGGGACTACGGTGAGCGCGAGTTGTGGAGACCTGTCCGAAATTGACGTAATCAGCTAGCTCCAACTGCCCTCTGAACGCAACTCGTCAACGCGCTCGTCCGCGCAGATATAGCAAATGGTCACTCCCATGTGCGTGAACTGCTGCCGCGGAGTTCCGGGCTTGCCGCAGCGCTCGCAGTCGGTCGGAACGCCGTCTCCGGCCCCGATCTCTTCGAGGTCCTGCCATCTTGGAATCTCTTCAGTGGTCAATCTTCCCAATACTCCGGTAGCATCATCGCCAGGGCGATAACCCTTCCGTGACGCTCGCGGTCTCCGTCAAACTCCCCAGCCAGCCAAGCCTTAGTGAATTCTTCAAGGCTCATGCCAAAATCTTTCTGAGCCAGATTCTCCTTCATCTGCATGCTCTCTTCTTCAGTGAGCATGCGAGGCTGGAGAAGGTCTTCGTCAGTTATCGTCTCAGGTATGTCGGCGGAGAGCGCATCGAACTCCGCCTCTCTCGCCTTCCGTGCCTCATACTGGCGCAGTTCGTCTCTGAGGTCCCCGAGCTGGCTGCGTATGGCGTCCTCAGACACTTCAGCGAGGAGGGAAGCCTTGCCATCCTGCTTGTCGCGCTGAAGTTGCTCAAGTGCCCACGCAAAGCGCTCTGCCTGCGTTTTGGTGATGCTGTACTGTCGTTCGTTCTCGATACGTGCCATGTCACACTACCGTACTTAATAGAATCAATCTCTCCGGCTCGGGGTCGAGGTATTCGACTATCACATCGGCCGTGCTGACGCCCTTTACTTCAGTAGCCGCAACTTCTTCTTTATGCCGGGCATTTACAGTCTGTTGAGGCGATTGAGCTGAGTCGTAGTGATGATATTTTGTTGTCGGTTACACGATGTGGTGGCAGGGAGGGCTGACCCCAGAACATTCACCGAACCAGTTATGCCACTCTGTGTTCCACGTAAGGACAAACACCATCCGGCTCATCATCGTCAACATAAATGACGAGCGAGCAGATGACGCATTCTCTCGTCGCCAGTGCATCCTCATGTCCTGGAACTGACTGGTCTGCGTCAGGGCCAAAATTGTGGTCGGTCCATCTTCCGGTAGCGCAGGGATTTGCTTGTTTGAAATCGTCACAGAATACTTTTGTACACATGATCGTTGAAGTCTCCTTGCCCACCGAGTATCCGTCGCCGTAGGCTTCACATCGGATACAGGCTTAAAGGTCTAATCTAACATCCACATCTCCGGCTTCCAAGGCATTCATGTACGCCAGAACCATTTCCTGCGTGCGGTAGCGCCCGAACTCCGCTTCATCGTCATCGCGCACAATTGGGAATGTATCCATCACGTAGGCCGCATCTTCACGCGAGAGACCGTAGAGGTGAAAGTAAAGCGCGTCCAGTCGAGCACGCAAGTGTCGTCGGTCTTCCGTATTCCAGGCGAAGGCGGCCCATCATATCCGAGATCGCGTGCGAATTGAGCCATCTCGTGCGCCGTGTATGTGAGTTGTAGCACATGCTCTTCGACAATCTGGCGGGCAGCCTTGTCTCCGAATTTGCGGTCGTAGTCATGCTCGGCAATGACAGGGAGTTGCTCCACGATGTACAGATTCAAATGCTGCCCTTGAACCTTCTGCCGCGCCACGAAGTCAAAAGCCAATGCGTTCAAGTTCGCCACTAGTAGGGGCGCGGTCGCCTTATACGACTGAATGCCACTCTCACTTGCATCTATGGGCGTCAGAATTGGTAAAGTATTTCCGAAGCCTGCGAACGGCACGACGCTGGCAATCATTGTCCGAATGTTCGTGGGCGATGTAACATCCTTGAAGCCGATGGTCCATTCCACTCGTTTTACGATTTCCAGATTAGGCGAGGCGTCCGACTTCACCCAATGTAAGGGAGTAGGAAAGTAGCTTACGTCTTCATGCTCCTGCTCAGTGGATTCCTGGGCTTGCGCTGGCCTGTTCAAGTTCTCCGGGTTGAGAATGACTCTTGCTGCTCGATGGTCATACGCTTGTACCATTTTGCCTTCATACAACGGCAAGTGCAGGTCATCTCCACGCTTCCAGCAGTTTCCACCAACTGGATAGAACCCCTCAGACTTGAGCCACTCAATGGAGCGAAACATTCCCGAATCGTTGGTCATGTCTATCATTCGCATGTATTTGACGGGATGAGCGCGACGTTCTTTCTTGCCCGACCTATCCACCAATACGGGATGGTTCCTATACATGTGGCGCGTGATTTCGGCGTCCCGGCGGCTGCGGAATATAGGTGCGGTTCCCGTGTTGGGATTGACCAGGGCGAAGTCATCTAAGGACAGAGCGAAGCATCGGTCGGGGTCATCGGTATCAGTCGGATCCTGAAGAAAGAAAGCGCATTGAGTCTCGTCGAACCTTCGATTAACGCCGCCCAGAATCAGGGTGCAGAACTTGAAACGTGAATCTATATCTGAGAAGAACGGCGGCATGTTGCTGGCTCGCCTGTTCTCAAAATCCAATAGAGCTGCGATTCTCCCCTTGGTGGACACCGACCTGAAAAAGTGCCCTGCTGACAGGTCAGAAGAAATGCCTGACGGTGTGAGCAGCCCAACGAAACCGTCAGGTTTGATTAGATGCGTAGCACGCTCGACGAACAGGGAGTATAGATTTATATCGCCTCTTGCCAGAAGTGGGTAATGGCCGGAATTTCTGACATTGGTGGATAGGCGTTCAGCCTGGACCCTCGCATCATGGTATTCCTCCGCCAATTTAGGGTTCTGTTTACGAAGTGCGCGTATGCGACTTCTTCGAGTGGCGGCAGTTGTTGCTCTGGCTATGTCCGGTGCGCGGGTTGCAAACCATTCCACCTCCTGAAGTTTGATGCGGTCCCAGGGCGGATTGCCGATTATCGCATCGAAGCCGCCTTGCGGCACACTGTTCAACCAGTCGTTCCACACCCCCGGGAAGGCGACCTCCCAATGTAGGAATGTTGCACTCTTGGCAGCGCCAGTTGCGTCTCGCCATATCTCGCCAAAAGTCGAGGATTCTACTTCTTCTTTCGGGCCTTCAGACAGCAGGCCGTAGGCATCATCAGGGCTTTCCGCTAGTGCCTCCGTAATCGGCCTTTCAAATTGGGCGCGAGCGCCCTTCTTTAAGTCTGATGTCAGCCAGAATTTACCGCATAGGAAGTCAAGCAATCCACGCAGGTCGGCGGTTGCTGATTCTACCTCGGCGAACAGTTCAGCAGATTCCTGAACTTCGGAAATATCAGCGTCGGACATGAACTCGATACGGTTCATAGACAGAGCTGCGTTTTCGGCGTCTCGTATCGCTGCGGACGCGAACAGTCCGCCCAGCTTGTTCAGCTCATTAGCTGCTTCGGCCACACGCATACCGATCAGGGAATCGCCGTGTCGCAGATGGTGGTCGAGGAAAGACAGAGGCGCACCTACCGTGAAGCTATGCAACCACAGAGACACTTTGGCCAACTCCACGGCCATAGGGTTCTTGTCCACCCCGTAGATACACCGCTTCAGCACCATCCTGCGAATGATCGCGTGGTCGGTAAGTTGAGCCTCGTCAATGAGCCAGTCGGAATCAGCAGCCCGCTTCAGTATCTCAATTCTGGTATCGGCTATCCTGGCCGACACCGGCGATTCGTACGTTTCTGTAAGCCAGTGAGGTATTGCAGGAACGCGCTCCAAAGTCTCGGCCACGAAGTCCGACAGGAAGTCCACGGCCGTGACGAGAAAATGACCACTGCCCATAGCCGGATCGAGAACCTTCAGGTCGAGTACGGCCTCAGCGGGGTCCAACTCTTCCAACTCGGTGCGACGCTCCTGTTCTGGCCGCTCGTCGAATTCAAGCTCTGTCGCCTTTTGCCTGAAAGCATTCAGGCGTTCCTCGGCGAGCGGCTTCACGGTTCTGTCGATGATGAGATCAACCAGCGATTGAGGCGTGTAATAGCTGCCGCTATCCTTCCTGGCAAAAGGGTTGAGACGAACCGAGATTTCTCCGTCATCGTCAAATGCAGGCTCACGCTCCAGCAGGCGCTCCTCAATGGACCCAAGCTGCTGAACGGACAGGTCTCGGTAGTTTACAAATCGCGGATCACCCTGCTGCTCACCGACAGGTGACGTGTGACTCAATCCGTAGATGATGGGCGCTATCACCGAGTCCGACAGCCGTACCTTACTCAGAACAGGCGCGGCTTCCGACGCGAACAACCCGCCGTTATACGGCGGAAGCCCGATGGACTGGTCGCCCTGGTCGATAAGGCGAAACAGAGTTGTGAGATGATCGTAGTAGTTGGTGGCAGCCCCGGAAAATGCGTCTTGTCTTTGCATACGATTGGCCACATCGTCGCGCACACGCTTCCGCAACCCATAGTGGTCATAACGTGGTTCGTTGACGGGCAACAATCCGCGGTCCTCGGCGTAGAGAATGAATAGCACTCGGTACAGAAAAATGAGCGCCGCGTCCCTGCACTCCATCAATCGCCCATTTCGCTCATCCTCCAGAAGTTGAGGCAGGCCACTAGCAAGCGCTAGTGCCTTCGTCAGGCTCGGGTAGATTTCATCGAACACCACACCCGACAAATCCTGGGCTACGCGCTCTTCGTAGCGCCTTCCCTCCTCCAGAGCTTGCTCAAGGAAAGTGGTAACCTCTCCGCCACTTTGGACAAACGCCCTGCGTCTGAATAGCAAGTAAAAGGTCTTCAGCGCTGATTCGTCGTTCTCTTCACTTATCTTCGTGAGACAGTCTTCAATGTCGAACTCGACGTAGCTATCGGACCTCGGGCGCTTGAGGCGGTCGTAAAGCCTCCAGACCCGTCCGTTTGAGAGCAGTCCCCACCGGATTTCCCCATCGGTACTCAAAGCCGCAGTTTCGAGGTAGCTCAAAATCTGGTCGTGAGGGTTACTTACATTCTTGTCGCGACTATCTAGTGACAATCCGAACCGCTTGCTTTCCTGCACCACCATCGCGTATTGGTATCGGTCGGCGGTCTTCGCGCGAGCTGCCGCCTGGTCTTTTGCTTCGGAAGCCATAAACAACAAGTGGTCCGGCACCTGTTCATGCTGCGCGGAGCCTTGCTGCGGAAGGTAGTCCTTCCATCCCAGCAACTCCAATACCGGGCGAATAAGGTCCTGTTCGGTCTCCGCTTCATTAGGATTGGCGCGAACGCTGAAATTGTCGTACAGGGGCGCAATGGCACTTCTAAACTCGGAATACTCATCGCCGACAGATTCCCACTCGGCAGTAGTGTGTATCCCATCCGTGAGGAAGTATTGTGTGAATAGCTGTCCGCTCATACCAAGTATCTCGACGCTTTCCGGGAATCGCCAACCCTTCCCACTGAACCGCTGAAGGTATCTAATTCCCTTGAATGGATTGTATAGCATAGCGCGGGAAGGCGTGCTCTTCATCGTCACGTTCAGGACGAGCAGGAACGGCTTGCATGAGCGTCAATTACGAAAGAAAGCTATTGACGGCACTCTGTAGAGAACGGGTTTCGCAACGCATGCCGGCGGGCTTCGAACAGATTCCGATAAATGCAACAGACGACATTAGTCGCGTCACCACTCACCGATTCACAAATACCGAGGATACGGAAATTGGTGACAGCTCTCCGGCAACCGTCGCCACAATCGAAATCGTATAGACTCCCGAACCGTGCCGTTCCACTACATCTTCAATGTCTGCCCGCATTGAGAATTCTCCTGAATCAGTAATGCTCCACTCTTCCGCGAGCAGATATGACACATACACATCGCGTTCGGTAATCTCATTGGTTTCGTCGAGGCCGAACCTGTCCTCGGTCCCCCCGGTTCCGGTGTCGCTGCCTTCGAGATCCATTTTGTACGGGTCTCTACACTCTTCGTGTGGAATCGGACTGTCTTCCAGCGAATCCAGTCCGGCATTGATCGCATCACGAACTTCTGGGTCGTCAATGTCATATTCGTCGAAGGGACTCTTCAGCACGATGGCGACGGGCAGGCCGGGATTGTAACACTGCGTCTGTTCAAGCTGCTCGATCGCGAGTTCCTTGACCGGCGGGTCGTACTCAATCAACACGCCAACAGCTTCATCCATCTGAGCGCCTTCTCCGGCCCGCCCCGCCATTGAGAGGATTCCGGCATCCAGGGAAGGAAGTTCATCAAACTCTACGTGATCTCCCTCGAAGTGCTGAACTACCCAGACACCCCTATCCACGGCGATACCGATGCTGACCCTTCGGTGGAGCGGATCGAGCATTGTTTCACGATGCCCCTCGCTGTCCATAAAGCCCAGGACATATTCTGTTAGAGATTCCTCAACGTCCTCATAGGGATCGAAGGGGCCACAGTCGTAGAAACCACCTGCATTCTCCGCGTTGTACTGATACCCACCTCCCAGGCTGTAACGCATATATGGCTTCAGGCCGTCGGTACCCCAGTGCGATACGAAACAATCGTCCCGCATCGCTTCTGCGTGAAGTTGGGCGGCTTCGTTGTAACCCATCTTCAACGGAGGTACAGAAGCTAGTCTGCGCTGTTCGTTGATCAATTCGAGCATCGCCACTTTCTCGGCGTGGTATCTGTCATTGGGGCTGGGTGCGACTTCTCGGCCTATGCGGTACTGCTCTCTCTGCGGATCCTCGACGTCGAACTGCCAGACTAGAAATCCAATGAACAGGGCTGGCGCGGAAAGCCCGATAAGCCAGTGGGCGGCGAGGTTGTTTCGGCCGTAAGCCTCACACCGATAGCATCTGTTGAACGCCAGAAAGAAGAGTGAAATCGGAAGAAAGCCGCAGAGGATTGCCCACAGCCAAACTCGCCGCTCCTTATGTGAAGCGGCGAGAGCGCCAAATAAGGCAGCCACCAAGATCGGAGCGACAATACTCAGAGTAGTGGCAGTTAGTCCGCCAGAAATGCCTGGTGAGAAAGTAGCTGCGAGGCCGGCTACCACGCCTACGCCCAGGAGGAATAACAGTCCAAAAGCTGCAGCCCTCAGAATCCACACCACCATCCCTTTGGCTAACTGCCATGTTTTCATCAGACTGGTGCCAAATCCTCCAATCCCTGACGGACCGTCGGGTAAAGCAGACGATTTTCTTCAGAATGGCAGCCAATCATAAACGATCAGGAACAGATTCAGGACGTTCAGGTACAGTCCAATGGCGGCCTGAACGGCAACCTTGTTCGCGCTGGCAGAATCTCCTGCGAGTGCAGCTTCCTGTGCCCGGACTTTCATGTGCCTTGTCTCCCAGATGGTCAGACCGAGAAACACGGGGAACAGGATGATGCCGATGATGGTCTGCAAGGCACCCGACTGGAACAAGAACAGGTTCAGCAATATCACGGCGACCGCTCCGAAGAGCATGAAAAACAGCATCGAACCCAATCCGGATAGGTCCCTCTTCGTTCGTAGTCCAATTGCTGCCATCAGAACGAAGAGTGCAGCGACCAGTACGAACGCGGTCGCCATCGATTCGCCGGTAGCCAACTCCAGGATCGGCGAAATGAAGAAGCCTTCAAGAGCAGCGAAACCGAGATAAAGAGCGGTCGCTAGGCCAAGCATCCCTCTATTGGCGACGACACCGGACGCGATCAGCGTCCCGAAGACAGCCCCTAGATACAGCAGGAAGCCCAGCCAACCGTTACCGTAGATAATCTTGCCGACCACGAGGGCGTCCCCAACCCAGATGGACACGGCGGTGACCAGGACACCAAGCGCCACCAGACCGAACATCCTGAAGAGGGCCTCGGTGTAGATGACACTTGCGCGGTCTTCAGGTCGAGAGAGTAGTTGCGCTCCTGTTGTCATAACTGCCTCCTGACATCGCTTGTACGAATCACTCGAGATGGATCAGGATGTCGCCGTCCGGACCGTCTGACCATTCCGGCCAGTCGTCGCGCTCCCTCCGTTCTTCCAGCTGCTCCTGGGCTTCTTCCAACCACTCATCAGCTCGAAAGTCGTCCAGTGGCACCCATCGTCCGAAGAAGAGCTGCAGGTAGTAGTTCTTGCATTCGTCCCAGTCAGCTTGCCAGACTGACTCAATATGCCACCACTCAATATCCTCCGCCCTGGTAGCTTCCAGAGGCCAGTCGCCAATCCTGTTTCTCTCTCTGTACCTACTTGGGCCGTCATCCTCACGGTCCCAGACCACTCTTACAATATCTCGCGGTTTGGGGTCAATCGTTAGCAGCGTGTCGCCATCGATGTCTAACCAGTTGAGTATCCTGGCGTACTGGTTGACTATCACCGCCGACATGCCCTCTGGCTCGTATTGCTCGAAGGCACGCTCCACCTTCTCCTCAATTTCCCAGGCGTCTCCCGGCAAGTCGGCCTGGCACGAAGTCTGCCAGGCAGGATGATTTCGCTTACCGGCATTCTCCTGGCTCAGGGGCTCAGACCAATAGTCCTGGCACCACTCGATATGATTGTCCTTAAAACGGAACTCGCCGTTGTCAACACTGGTCGAGTAGTACGCGCTTATCTCACTAACCTGATCCCGCCCGACTATCACGCTGCCCCACAGGACCCGCTCCAGATCAGACATGTCGTATGGGTCCAGTTCCTCAAACCGGCTGTACTCGATTGGCTCCAGGTTACGCAGCGCCCAGTGCCTACAGCGGGCGATGTATTCCTCGCGCTGCTCTTTCGCATCTGAACCGTCGATAGGCATCGCCGTAGGGCGCGGAGCGACTGTCGCCGTCGGTTCTGGCGTGTATGACGGCAGCACGGCGAGTGGCGTCGTTGCTGACACTGGTGTGTCCGCCGGCGCGGGAGTATCGGCGGGCCGTGGCGTACTGGGCGTGACACCAGATTCCACAGGTTCTTTCGGCAGCTCGGGAGTGGCCGGCGTCATAGGAGTTGACACGGGGGTATCTTCGTCCTGTATCTGAGCTAGCTCCTCACAGCCTAATGGTAGGCTGACCAGAAGAACGAGTGCCACGAACAATAAACGCCTCATCAATTTACACCCCTCTATTTCAGGCAAATGGAAGCAAGTGACACGGTTTGCTGGTTCCATTGAGCAGGTCCATAGCCTCGTCTTTCGATTGGTCTGCCGCCGAAAGGCCCGTCTTGAACCGAAAGGGATCATAAGACTTTCGACGGCAGTTTGCACGTTGAATATTGGCACGGCACTTGCGGCTTTTGCAGTCAACGGCCTCGGGATGTTCCACGTGTGCCGCTGTAAGAATCGGACGAAATCAACACACTACTTCGGTAGGCAATGTGCCGGATGCTGTGATAGAAGAAATAAATGCCTACAGGGCTATGAGCTTCTGCCCGGAGCCAACAATCACTCGCTATGCTAAAGCACGTTTTACAATATCTGCTTGTCACAGCGGCCTTCGTATCACTCCCCTTCGTGCTCTATTTTGCAGCCATTGCCTTTGGAGAGGTCGCTGCCGAGACACAGCAGGAATCGCAAGAACCGCCCCTGCCGGAGGCGCGACCAAGTCCCACGCCCGAACCACTCCCCACGCCGATACCCACGACGACCACCTCAACATCTACCCATGAGAAACCAACTGCAGGACCGACTACCCTGACGCTTGACGAGGTAGGCGGAGCGTTCTGGCTAAAGCGGCGGGACGACGGAATGTACGAAGCCATTGCCAACCTGAACTGGATCGCAGATGGTATCGACCCACACGAGCGGGACGCGGTAATGGTGCTCATAGAGCTGGGCTTGGACGCCCCAATCGTCGCGACAGAGTACATTGAAACACTCTGGTTCAACGATGACCTGACCGAAGATGAAGCGTGGGCCTTCCTGGGACTCACATACATTGACTCCTACGCCACCGATGACTCATCGATGGTGAGCCGACTGCCCTGGGTACTGGATGGGATCGACGAGGATGAATCCTGGGCTGTAAGTTCCCTACCGGACGTCTTTGGCGAGTCACCTGAATCAGGCAGCGCTCTCATATCAAAGCCGTGGTTGCGAGACGGGATCACAAGAGAGGAATCGGAAGCGGTTGAACTGCTTGGAGAGCTGGCCTACAAGACCGGTTCTGCCTCGGAGTTCGTCTCGATGCCGTTTCTGGACTCCATAGAAACGACCGACGTGCTCGCTCTTTCTTCCCTGTACCAGCTTGCCCTGCTTAACTGGACTACGCTGGCGACGCCCAGCGAGTTCGATGAGTTCATGTCACGTCCCGAGATTGCAGACGGCATCACAGACGAGGAGGCTGTTTTCGTGGCGCTCGCCAGCGACACATACGAGTTCAACCCAGGCCTTACCGACAGATTGCTCGACATACACAAAGTAATGTCGGAAGCGCGAACGATCAGCCTGCCACTGGCCGGTGATGTTGAGCTTCTGATCGTGCGAACCCAGCCCGGCTCGGCGAGAAGCCTTGACATGCTGGAGCAATCGGTACGGTTCGCAGAACGATACATGGGCGAGCCGTTCCCCGCCAACTATGTGGCCCTGCTGTATTCAGATGCTGTCAAACCCGGCTTTGCCGGGCACAACTCCGGAACCAACATCGTTGTGCATCCTGATTTCGACAGAGACGACGGCAGCCTTGAATCTGAAGAGGCTGAGTTCGTCATCATGCACGAGGTCGCACACTACTACTGGTCCGGAAGTTCACATGACTGGATCGATGAAGGGGCAGCCGAGTACTTGACCATCACCTATGTGGAAGGCGCCCTTGGCCTCGACAAAGGAGAACTTCTGTCAAGTGGCTTTATCCATGACTACGACTGTACGGATGTGAGCCTGAAGGCATTGGAGAAACAGACCAGTTCTGAAGCCGATGACTGCGCCTACGACCTTGGGCTTCTCTTTTTCCTCGACCTGCACCAGGAGGTTGGCGCTGAAGTTTTCCGGCAGGGATTCAGAAAACTCTATCTGTCCGGCAAGGACGTGCTGGATCCAGAAAGCCCGGAAGCACGCAACATCTCCCATGTCAGGGAGGCGTTTAATCTTCGGTCGGATAGAGCGGCAAGAATCTTGGATAAGTGGTACGAACGTGAATAACCGCGCACAGTGATGTATGCCAATTCTGAAGCCACATCCATCAGAGCCCGAGCACATTTTAGAGGGAGTTAGGGACAAAGGTTATATCTGACTGTTAACAGGCTCTAATCTTTCAAAATATAATTCGGTCGCAATATCTCGCTGCCCACTTGGGCGCCAACTCTCAGGTGGTCATTGTAAGTTCCTGGAACGCCAGCCTGTTTTACGAGCTTTTGCCTCTGGTTCCAATCCATGGGTGCGATCTCGTCAGCATGTACCATTGCAAAAGCTACTACGTTGGCGGTTCTCGCCTGGTAATGCGACCTGCGATGGATTTCTCCGAGTTCATACGCTAGTTGGTCAATGGACATCGCTCACCACCTTTCTCTGTTTTCCCACTCTAGCGTGTTGCTGAGTGTATATGTTAGCAGTCGTATCACCCGGCGGCGATTGCGACCTCCCAATGGATGGACTTGAGACCAATCTAGTGAATCCCATGCCGTTGATCGGAAATTACGAGACGTCAGGTGTATCAATTCAAACTGCAGGAATTATTGCTGCGGTAGAGAACTGGGTCGCTGACCGGGAGAAAACGAACAACAGGAAGACCTAAGCAAGTCATTCCCCCGCCTGTCCCTAACCCCTCTTCTGTAGAGGGTAGGGAGTAGGGCATGTATATCATGAGAAAATCATCAGGTAGGATTGAAAACACTCCATTCTGTCCCTTTCAGCGGTAGTTCAAGTCCCTTCCATTGGCGGAGTTTGTCCCATTCATTGGTAGTCGGTGTCCCTCTCAATTGCGCATGTCCGTCCGCCAAATCCCAACAAGCTACAGATAGACCCCGAAGTTCACATGGGGCAGAGACTATTGACACCGATTACTTCAGTTACCGTGCAGCAACAGCACATCGTAAGTCGACGGATCAGCGACTGAAACGGGGATGCGCAGCTGTCTGGCATACCTGGTCTCGAGCGTCACGCCGACACTGTCCTCCCAGCCGTCCAGCGTGAGAATTCGAAACTCGTCGCAACGCGACAGCATCTGGAGTCCCAGGGCGTACCAGGCGCTGTTCGAGATGGCATCCTCATCGAGCAAAGCGCCAAAAGACAGTGGCGAGAAGACGAGCTCGTGGTGGCGGATCAGATATCCGCAGTACCTGTTGACACTATCGAACCTGACTTGCCGTACTGAAGGATCCGGGTGCCCCAGAGGAGCAGCCAGGTATATGAGAGGGCCGTCAAATTTCTCAAACTCGTCCAGGGTGTCGGCGGGCAGGAATCCGGGCAGGGGAACTGTGGTCATTGCTGATTCTCTCAATTGAACGGAGGTATGCGATGGGGTATTCACTTCCAGCTATGCGCAACACCGAGCAGTATGACGGGACGACGCGGCCCTCACGAGTGTCCTGCGAAGGACATGCAAAATGACGACATCCTCAATTGTGGCGATTCCGACAGCACAAGCCGGAGCACACCGCACAGCCGGCAAGCCGCCCGTTCCGCGCCAACTCCGTCTCCTACCCCTTAACCGTCGTTCCGCCCATCCTGAACATCGTCGCCCCACACTCACCACACTTGCCCCGAGTCGCCAATCGTCCGTTCTTCAACGTGACTTCCTCCGGCTCCTGCATCTCCCGGTGCGCTCGGCACTTCATGCAGTATCCGCTCATCGCGAACTCCTTTCTCATTTTGTCATCATCAATGTCCTCGTGACGTGTCCTGTCCAGAAAGCCTGTCTGCATTTCCTCATCACGTCTGACAGCCGAAGCCAATCCCCGCCGGCATCCGGTACCGCACCGGCAAATTTGGCACTGTACACCCTGCTTCGTTTGATCAGCTCAACTGCGATCTGTTCGTGCTGAGTCAAGTGAAACCGATCCTCCGCTACAAGCGACGCCGACATACCTGTCGAGGCATTCCTCACTTACGGGCCATTTCACAGGCGTGCCTGCGCCGCCAAAGGAGCGCCCTGAGGTTCTCTGGGTTAACGGCCGTCCCCGGCGCCTTTCGGTCCCGCGGGGGTGGCTCAGACTTGAGCGGGCGTCAATGCTGCCGGCTATTTCGGTGGTGGCCCCAGGTCTTTGGCCTCTCCGCTTCTGCTGCCCATGAATGCACGGATGGCCCCCAGACCGGCGTGGGCTTCCGCGTATCCGGGCTCGACCCTGATGGCTTCCTCGTAGCACTCGACGGCGAGTTCGTACTCGGCGGCCATTGCGTACGTGCTTCCCAGGCAAGCGTATGCCTTCGCGTGAGCGGGGGCGCGAGCAATGGCGTCCCTGAAGTCTGATATGGCTCTGTCGTACCGTTCCAGATGAAAATACACCAGCCCCCGCAGGTAGCGGTATTCGGCGTTGTCCCGGTCAAGCCTGATCGCTCTAGTGAAACTGTTCGCGGCGCTCTCGTGTCGCCCGCGCCTGACATGCTCCATGCCGCTCTCGTAACGCGCCTGGGCTCTGCTCAGCCTATGCAGGTTCATTCGTGCCGGCCGATGGTCATTCATGGACTCTGCCCCGTCACAGTTCTCTTATGGTCATAGGGCAAGACCAGGTAATGTGGAGCCGACAGGAACCGCTCGCCTCGTTGACGTCCGGGGCACTGTTTCCAAGCTCGGCAAACCCACACTTCCCGCCCGTGCCACAGACTAGCCTGTCTGTATTGTTGCGGCAACACACAGGTAATTGTCGTTGACTGGGGCTGCCTAGATTACTTTCGCCCAGTCAATGTCTTTCGATCTGCTGGGTTGTCGAGGCTGTTTGCCGTCTTCGACAATGCTTACGCAGAACATTCCATCCTCCTCTTTGGTCAGCCGCAGCCAGCACGACAGTGGCGGAGGTCCATCCTCTTCGTCGTCCCACGCCATCTTGAAATTTGCCACCAACCCGTCGTAAAGTGCAAAACCACGGTACTGCGCAAACAGAAAGACCTCGCTCATCATCTCCTTACCCACTTCGAGCCTGTCCAGAATGTTGCAGTCACTTGCGGGTCGCACGCTGAATATCGCTGCTATCTCGGCTTCGATCTGCTCCATCTCCGTAACTGCCATCGGGTAGCTCCTTCGCTCTTTTTACCTGTAGGCTTTTTATTCAAAACCTGTCCCGAGACATTTTCAAGCCAGTATCCACACCAGTTTGGGCTAATAGGTATATCCGCGTTGGCTGTCAAGGTTCAATCCGTCCTCCATCCTTGCCACGAACTCCCCACTCAGTTCAGGAATGCGCCACGCCATGTTCCTCCAAGGCTTGAGTTCGTTTTTCAAGCTCTGACGCACCGTCTCCCTCGCTATGCTCTCCACATAGCCCAATTCCACAGCCTTGTCCTCGGGCAACTTCAGCGTCCAGTGGGTATTACCCTGTGGAAGGTCGCTGCACGCTATGGCTACAAGGTGCGCTCCGGCACGCTCGTCCAATTTGCGTTTCCGTCCGGGACGCGATCGATCGATCAACGCGCTCTCAGGCCCCTCCTCCCAGAAGCGCTTATGTGTCCTGACTACTGTTCACTTGCATATCGACGGCGCTTCGGCTATTCGGTTGTCAATCCGGCCGTCGTCGGCCCTGATGTGAGGTTATGCTGGTCCTCATACACCTCTTTAGCTCGCCGTGACGCCGCCCCGTAGATGCCTTGAAGGGAGGTCGCGAAGTCTTGGTCCCCGCGCCAGAAAGGAAATCGGCCTAGCTGTTGCGGCAAGGATGCGTCGGTCTCTGGTGGGTCCGCCGGGCCAGCGTAGTCTTTTTCGTCTAATCGCGCCAGTGGGTTGAGCCAAAAGTCTTCCGAGTCTGACGGCAAAGGTTCTGCTGCTAAAAAAGGAGCCTCAAGAGTCTGTGCGGCGCGGCGAAAATCGTCGCCCAGCAGACGGTCAAGCTCCAAGCCCCTGAGTCGAAATATCAGAAAGGGGTCCCGGTCGAACTCCTCGCCCAACAAAAGATACACCGCGGCGACATGCTTGCACGGGTTGGAGTAGTCCGGGCACGAGCAATCGGTCTCCAGGTCGTTCTCCCTTTCGGGAAACATAGACAAACCTATCGAATGGAAGGTGTCGTCAACATCATCGGGCATGCGCCCGGACAGCAAGCTGGCGGCTATTATGGGCTGGTCGGTAAACTCCTGAAGGACGAGTTTCCAGTTCTCAGGACTGATTATGCGTACCTCAATGCTCACGCTGTATGGCCTCTCTCGCGAGCCTTGCACCTTGGCCTTCACGATACCGGAGCGGACATCGATGGATATGACCTGACCCCGGCGCGCGTATGAGCGGCCTCTGTCCAGGCGGGCGCCTATCTCGAATTCGTCAAGCGTCTGAAGCCAGCGTTTGGACCACCAACTGGAGCCGAAAGCTCCACGTTTTGAGCCAGCCTTTATGCCGCCCTTCACTTCGATGGGTCTGCTGTATGGTGGATATTCGTAAGTCATCGGAGCTCCTTTGTGTAGAACAGAACCAAGTTCAATGCTGTCAGTCGGACGCAGTTGCGCTGAGCGCCAGCACATCCCGGAGCTCTGCGTTGGACAGTTCCGTCAGCCAGCGTTCCGAGGTTGCGCCAACTACTTGCTTTGCGGTCTCCTGCTTGGCTTCAATCATGAGGTCGATGCGGTCCTCCAGCGTCCCGGCGCATATGAACTTGTGGACATGGACGTCCTTTGTCTGCCCGATGCGGAAGGCGCGGTCGGTAGCCTGATTCTCCACAGCAGGGTTCCACCAGCGGTCGTAGTGAATGACATGATTTGCACGGGGTAGATTGAGTCCCGACCCTCCGGCCTTCAGTGAAAGAACGAATGCAAGTGGACCCTCGGGGTCATTCTGAAACCTGTCGACCATCAATTCGCGCCGCTTGCGCGTGACGCCGCCATGCAGGAATGGGGTTTCCAGCCCATAGGTCTCCTGTATGTGTTGCTGCAAGATCCCGCCCATCTCGGCGAACTGGCTGAATACCAGCACACGGTCTCCTGACATCACTATCTCGTCCATGATCTCTTCGAGCCGGGCAAGTTTGCCGGAACGCCCGTTGATGGCGGAGTTATCTCCAAGCAGTTGCCTGGGATGGTTGCACACCTGCTTGAGCTTGGTCAGCGTGTCGAGAATGCTTCCCCGTCGATCAATGCCTGTGGCGGTTTCGAGTCGAGTCTCCGCCTCTCGCAGAACCGCCTCGTAGAGCGTGATCTGTTCCCTTGTGAGATTGCAGTATTGCTTGGTCTCATGCTTGTCGGGCAGGTCGTCTATGATGGCCCGGTCGGTCTTGAGGCGACGCAGGATGAAGGGTCCTGTGACTTTCTGTAGGTGGCTTGCCGCCTCTTCGTCCTTACGGACTTGGATCGGCTGGAAATACCTGCGTTTGAACTCGGCCTGAGAACCCAACAGCCCCGGGTTCAGAAACTGCATGACGGACCAAAGGTCGCCGACATGATTTTCCACAGGTGTTCCGGTGAGGGCTATCCTGTGGTCGGTCCGGAGCGTTTGCGCGGCGGATGCCTGCTTGGACACCGGGTTCTTGATGTTCTGCGCTTCGTCCAGTATGACGGAACGCCATGACACTGAAGCCAGTAGTTTTATGTCCCTTGCCATAGTTGCGTAACTGGTGATGACCATCTGGTGGCTTGCCGCCCGCTCCCTGAAGTCGGCGCCGCGATTGCGATTCGGCCCATGGTGCAGCAGCACGGAAAGCTCGGGCGTGAATTTCGCAGCCTCTCGCTGCCAGTTGTTGATGACCGAGGTGGGGCAGACCAGCAGGCTTGGGAAGCGGTTGCCCTGCCGGTGGTCCAGTTGAAGCGCGGCGAGGGTCTGGATGGTCTTTCCAAGACCCATATCGTCTGCAAGGCAAGCCCCCAGTCCCCACCGCTTCAGGAAGGCTATCCACGAATAACCCAGCTGCTGGTACGGACGAAGCTGCCCGACGAATCCTTCGGGGGCGTCCAATTCCTCGATTCCGCCCTTCTGGTGCAGGCGATCCAACATGTCCTGAAGCCATTCATCCGCTTCAAGGCATAAATTATCATCCTCTGCCCGAGTGTCTGCGCCCAGGCCAACCTGCAAGACCTCCTGTAGGCTGAGATGCTTTTTGTTGCGCCAGTATTCTGCGGCAGCCCTGATAGCGCCGGCGTCAATCTCTACCCACTGTCCCCGGAAGCGCACAAGCGGCACCTTCAGTTCAGAAAGAGCTTCCAGTTCTTCCGGGCTTATCCGGCTGTCCCCTATAGCCACTTCCACATCCAACTCCAACAGGGTTGTCATGCTCATGCCGGAGCCGCCCTTCATAATCGGCGTCTTCATCTTCACGCGAATGCCGGGCTTGGTCTTGGTCCCATGACGAGTCCACCACGCAGGCAGCAGCACTCCGAAGCCGGCCTGTTGAAGTGCGGCAGCCTGATGTGAGAGGAATTGATAAGCCTCTGCGTCGCCCAGTCTGCATCCTGCTGGTTCTTTCGTTTTCAGGCTTTCTGCGATAGGCGCACAGATCATGGACGCGTGGGCAAGGGAACTCAGCAAGAACTCTCTGAGGTTCAACTCGCTGCGCTGTTCTTCGACCTTTCGGTTCCAGATATCAGAAGCATTCATCAAGAGACTGTAATCATCATGAGGTTGTAGCAAGTATCGGAGTCGCCATCTATTCTGTCGAATGGCGGCAGCCTCTTCTTCGGCGTCATGTTCTTCAGGCTCTTCCAGTCTCAGGCAAATCCGGTAGGGGGAGTTGGCAGCTATGGCAATGGGGTGTTGCCAGTCTGCGACCTGGCGGCGGAGTTGGCGAAGTCGGGCCTGCTCCCCTTTGACAACCGGGTTCCGACTGCTCAAGGCGTGCAGCCAGGCGTCGTGGGTAGAGTCAAAGCGAAGGTTGTCGTCTTCTTCCATTGCCTGCCGGGTCGACCGGGCCATGCAATCGACAATGCCTGTGATGAACTCTCGGAGAACGGACTGACTGGCAATCGCAGGCGGCTCGCTCGTTTCCGTCTCTGTCATCGCTCTGGCGGGCGGCGGCATCAGGTTGGCAAGTTCTGCCAACCTGTGGGCGTCATCTCCGACAAAGATTGGCGTCCAGACCGCCACTGTGCGCCCGTTCCGCTCGGCAACACCGGGCAGAAAACGCTGGCGCGCCGTTAGGGACGCAGCGAACAGGAGCGCGCGCGACCAATAGGCAAGGTCCGCCCCGATTGCTACTCCGTGCGTCAAGGCATTGCGGTTGGTGCATCTCTGCAGCAATTCAACAGCCTGGTCCGGATCGAGTCGTAGAGACGGCACGCTCCAAGGCTTGATCCGCATCTTCGCACGGGACACAGGACCGGCCATCGAGCTGGATGGGTTTGGGGTGTTGCCCCGGCTGGGCAGCCAAGCAATGGCAGGGCCAACTCCGCAGTCTTCTACTGCGAAGCCAACAGTTTGAGCTAACCGGCGAGCGTCAGCGCAGCGCGGATGCTGCCCAGGGCTCCTGCCGTCAACGCGCGTGTTATCCGTCGCCCTCGATTCCGAATCTTCGCCCCAAATGGCAAGTCGTCCATCGAGTAGCGCTGCATGAAGAATAAGCACGGTGGTCTCCACTGTTCAGGGGTATCAATTGGGAATGATATACCCACTTAGACAAGCGTGATGTCGGTCCTCCAGTCTTCAAGCCACATGCCCTTCTCGTGCCATTCTTGCATGATGTCGAGGGCGGGGCAATGATGGACCAGCGCGGTGTCGCTGCTGAGAGATTATCCCATACATGTCAAAGATACAATGTCACCTTGGGCCGGGTCCGACTGGATAGCGGAATGCTATTCCGAGGCGGTTCTGCTGCTCTGTCTGAGACGGTAGCTGTCGCCGTTCATCTCGATGATGTGTACGTGGTGTGCGAGCCTATCCAGCGGAGCGCCGGTCAGGCTCTCCGACCCGAACATCTCGGTCCACTCGTCGAACGGCAGGTTCGTTGTCACGAGGATCGAACCACGCTCGTGGCGCTGGCTGAAGACCTCGAAGAGCAGCTCCGCACCGGTGCGTGACAAGGGCACGAAGCCCAGCTCGTCGATGATCAGCAGCTTGAGGCGGGCAAGCCTCTTCTGCAGGTTCAGCAGCCTCATCTCGTCCCTTGCTTCCATAAGCTCATTCACAAGGGCTGACGCGGTGGTGAAGCCAACCGTCAGTCCCTTCTGGCAGGCGGTGAGTCCCAGACCCAGCGCGATGTGCGTCGCAGGGGAAGCGTGTATACGGTCCTCGTATGGGGCAATCTCTATGGTGAGGATATCGTCATTTCCGAATACTCAATCTTTCAGGGAGTTACGCCACCGGATTCATACGCGCGCGAATGATGAGTCTGTCGACTCTCCTTATGTTGGTAGTCTTCCAGCGCATCGTGACCGGAGTAATAGAGTAATAGATTGAAGACTGGCTCGCTCTGTAGGGCACTTACCACTCCTACCTAGGGATACTGACTATCGATCTTCCAAGAGAGGAAGTTCAGTCCGCCAAGAGACGCGAAGGACAAAGATGGGGTGATCTGTGTCGAATGATCCGTGGTAAGTTCCTGAGTCGACTACAATGCGCAAGTTTCGTATTTTGTTCAGACAGGTTCAAATGAAAAACGTCCTATGAATCGACTTTGTAGAGCATCAATGTAGTCCGAAAAACCAGCCTCCAATTCCGACTCTGACTATAGCGTCCAATTATATCAAGACGTAAGTTGACATTTCTCAAATACCGACACTACTCTCAGACTAAGGTGAATGAAAGTCAAGGTTCAAAGGAGGCTCACCATGGCTGGTGCGCGCGAGAAGTTTTCCAGTCAGGCACAGCCTGAACTACTTGAGGGTATGCGCAACATCGCTCGATTGGAAGGGCGGCACTTTCAGGCAGTTCTCGAAGATGCGATGAGCGCCGACATAGAGAGCAAGAACCAGGAGCGGGTTCGACCCGCGGTAATGGGCCACTTCTACGCGAGCCTTGAGAGGAACCGGCGCCTAGGCGAGCTGCTCGGCAAGTCCTGACGCACGCATTCCCGACTATCGAAGAAATTCTGGCAATACACGAAATCGCCGTTCAAGAATTCGGAGGCCCACGAGGACTGAGGGACCAAGCCGCGCTGGAGTCCGCTCTCCTGAGACCGCAGCTGCGCTATTACAACGACCTCTCGGAGGAAGCTGCTGCGCTCATGAAAAGTCTTGCTATGAACTATCCGTTTGTGGACGGCAACAAGCGCACCGCCTTCTACACGACGGACGCATTCCTGAGGATGAATGGCCGGTCCATAGACTGCGACAACCAGGAGGCTTACGAGTTCTTCATGCACTCGTATGAGACTCATTCTTTCCGATTCGACCGGTTGCACGAGTGGCTGAAACAGCATGTCAAGCCACTGATGTAGTGGAAGGTCTTCAAAATGACCACGCAAGCGATCGCCCGCCGGGACTTCCTGTCATGGTAATCTGATGGTGCAAGTAATGGAATGGGAAACGCCATGATCGAGAAGCCGTCCGGTCGGCCGAGTGAGGACGAACTTGAAGAACTGCTCGCTCACTTAGGCGGAGCGGAAGCGCTTCGAGACGACCCCAACGACTTCCGCAAAGCAGTCAACCGACTGTAGACTGAACGCGACTTGCTAACGGAGAAGCATCCCGAAAGATGGGTTTCGATGGGTAAGGACGGCGTCGTGTCAATCGGCGATTCAATTGAAGAGGTCGTCACGGCCGCCGAAGCGAAGGGCGTCAACAACGCCGATGTGATAGTCGAATACCTCGACCCTAATCCGGAGCGGCTGATTCTTTGATTAGTGGCCATTTCGACAGGGACAACCACAGTTCAATCCAGACGACGCTCATCTACCTGGAGCTTGTGCCGGACCCGACAGGGAGTCGGGCCTTCGTGATCGTTCTGACCGGCGACACCGCCACGCTGAGCGACGCAAACGCTACCATCGGCGACCTCTATACATCAGGGCAGCCTCCCCCAGCATGGCACGGTCCTCCCGAAGTTGCTCAAATGCCGTGTTTACATCAAGCGGTTGGTGCCCACTGTCGGCTGCAAACGCCGTAAGTCGATAAATCCTGTGCTCCCTCGGGTCCGGCTGGCACCGCACGAGTACGTTGAGGTATCCCTGGCCGAAGGGAACTCGGACGATGCGAGCGATGTCGTAAATATCGAATGCCGGCACGCTTGTATTTACCTCCGCCAACTTGATAAACATCAGGTAGGCTTGATGCCAGAACCTCTGGGTGAGGCCCGCCTCTCGCGCACTGTCGCTGATGAAGAAATCATAATTGGATTCGGTTTCGGGCATGTTTTTCCCCTCGCGACTTTCCCAAATCTGGTACGTTAATTGACTGTCAGCGGACTGCAGGCCTCGCCCTCCGTGGAAACACCGTTTACGAAACCGTCTTCTGGCAGAAAATCTGTATCGGCGATTGCCCCACTCTGCTCTTCTAATGCCAATGGGTCGGCAAAGTCGTTACTTGTCTGCGTCAGATACCAGGCATCTTCAGATCCTTCTAACAGCAGTGTTCTCAGATCAAGCGCACCTGTGCGAAAGCCAGTCATTCGCTCAGCGGAGACTCCTGCAACGACATAACGGTCAGCGTTGTCGAGGGAGTCTATCAGGACGCCTACGTAGCAGCCACCAGTCAAGTCGCGCCCCTCAAAGACCTGTGTACCGTCAGAATATACTAAAGTATCGGTGTAGCGGATTCTCTTCATGGCGCTTCACTCACTGAACAAAAGTTCATTATGTCGTAACTCGCGAAAGGCCACCACGTATGATGGCTACGGTCCCTTCCTGTCTGTTGAATATATCCCGCTCCTGCCCTGAAGTTCTGACAACGTCTCAATCAGGAAGCTCTTCTAAGAACTCCTTCAGGACCTGACTGGCCGCTTCCTTGCGCCCTTCGGGATTGATGCGCTTTGAGTCCTCCTTGCGCTGGGCAGTCAGCATCAAGCCACAAAGCGCTTTCAACGCATCTTCAGGAGTGGAAAAAGCGATGATTGAGCCGGATATGCCGTCTTCGTGAGCGTCGGATGCCATCGTGGTCTGCGCGTAAGGACGACTGACATCCCACTCCTTATTTATCCCGAAGTAACCGGTCTGGTCGCGGTGAGTGACCTTCACAAGTTTGTCCGAGAGGTGTTCGAGGATAAACTCACCGTCTCCGTTGTTATAGTGTCTCTTCTTCATCTGCTGACTCCTGATTGATCAGAGACCTGACGACCTATATCATCAGAAATATGATTATATGATTTATCAGGCTGTCCTGGGTGGTGCCACAGTTTGAATCTGGCCATTAAAACCAGGTCTCGCTGTGGATTCGTGTGTGCTGGCCAATGACGGGAAAACATGTCCACGATTCGACTAGCGGTCGCGGCAATCGTCGACGCACACAGGCGCGGCTGCCCCAACAAATCACGGTCGCGCCGGCCTTTGAGGGCCTCTCCCGGTAACCGGCTGACCGCGTAGAGCAGCACGTTGGCGTCAGTGAGTCATATTGATCCTCTCAGCCACTTCGGTGTACAGCTCATCGCGAGTCAACCTTTCCGGCACTCCCACATCACGGGCATCGAAGTCCGCAAGCACTTCGTCCAAGTCGCGTGGACGAAGCACAACGGGTATTTCCTCTTGATTCGGAACGGTGGACATGCTGGCGACGGGGCTGTTTCTTGCGATGCTACGCAGAAACTCCCTTACTGATGCCGAAACCGACGTGTCCAACTCCGCCGCACGGATGCGCGCCATTCGATGGGTCTCCTCGTCAACGGATACCGTGATGTTCTTCATTGGGTTCCCCTCACAGAAAATGTGATTCACAGTATAGCGGAGCTGGAGGCAGGTAATGGCAATGACGGAGTAGATGCCGACATGAATTTCACGCCGCAAGAGTTTGCGATATAATTTCAGATGAAAACGCGCAGGAGATACAGCAATGGCGGCCATAAAGGCAATCCGCTCTGAGAGTGACTACAATGATGCTCTTGCCAGGATCGAAGAGATATTTGGCGCAGAAGCTGGCACTCTCGAGAGCGACGAATGTGACGTGTTGGTTGACCTTGTGGAACTCTACGAGCAGGAGCACTACCCGGTTGGACCACCAAGTGTGAGTGCGGCCCTCGAGTTCCATAGGGAGCAGACTGGGCTGTAACCTCGAACCCAAAATGCATCCCGGGATGGTATGCATCGAGCTGAACCACGATAATCTTCGCATACTGAAAATGACAGCCCTCGACAGCATATCGCCATCGGGGGCTTTATATTTGTGCAGAAATGTCGATTATTGTGCAAGTCGACATCTCTGTACCAAGTCCAAAAGCCCGATAAATCAGGAAGGGATTTTACTGAAGGGAGGCGACATTGCCGTGGAAGCCCAGGAATCGTCTGATTCCGTAAGTCGCCAGGAATGTTACGATGACGACAGATTGGCAAGTATTATAGCGAAGTTAGGCAAGTTATCTGATTTCAGTAACTTCGCTTGAGAAGAAGCCATCGATGAGCACAGCCCCCAATCCTCCCGGTGAGTTTCCTGGCTGGCGAGTCCTTGAGGACACCGGTGCAGGCGACGGCGTGCCCACCGAGTGTGAGAGCTGCGGCAAGTCTGGAACTCCGAGGCAGCAGTTTGAGTACGTGGGCATTAAGATTTGCTACACCTGCCCTGGCGAGCACGTTGACGAGCTGCGTATGAAAGGCGTCGAATGGGATTAGTCAGAACTGGATATTCTCCGGAATTGTCACTATTCCTGACGTTCTTGAAATAGACCGCTGGTGTAGCCCGAATCTCTGCCAGTGCAGTCTCGTCCATATTCGATAACTGAAACATCCTTTATTTTCTGTGTCGCTAGCGGGGTATGGCTGTGACGTTCTCATCAGGTCTGGGTCGCAGATCGCACGGAAGACTCGTAACCGGTCCGGGTGGCTACCGGGCCTACGTGCCTCATCCGCTGCCGCCCTCTATCCCCTGGGACGATACACTCGTCCGGCATCTCTCTGCCGCCGACCAGGCCGTGGGAAAGCTCGAGATCGAGGGACAGCATCTGTCTAGCCCTAACCTGATGGTCAGACCGTTCACCCGCAAAGAAGCCGTACTTTCCAGTCGAATCGAGGGAACACAGACGAGTCTGCGCGAACTGCTGGCCACAGAGGCCGGAGCTGTGGTGAATCAAAGCCCCGCCGACCTGCAGGAGGTGGGCAACTACGTCACGGCGCTGGAGTACGGGCTGCGACGCCTGGACAGTCTGCCGCTCTCGCTGCGCTTTATGTGCGAGTTGCACGAACGGCTGATGCGTGGTGTCCGCGGCGACAGCGCAAGACCCGGGGAGTTCCGGCGTGTGCAGAACTGGATTGGCGGCCCCGGCAGCACCCTCCGGAACGCCATTTATGTGCCGCCGCCACCCTCCGAGTTGGGGAGTTGCCTTGCTGACCTGGAGCGATATCTGCATGATGAGTCATTGCCGCCACTGGTGCATGCGGCGCTTGTCCACTCACAGTTTGAAGCCATTCACCCGTTCGTCGATGGCAACGGTCGCGTCGGGCGCCTGCTGATCACGTTGCTGCTCGTGCAGCGAGGTCTGCCGCTCTCGTCTCTTTTTCTAAATCTGAGCGCACACTTCGAGCGCGCGCGGAATGAGTATTACGCACGACTGCTGGGCATCACCGAGCGCGGCGAATGGCAGTTGTGGTTAGACTATTTCCTGATAGGTGTGGCCTCTCAGGCTGATGATGCCATGGCGAGGATGCGGCGCATAGAGAGTATCCTGTCAGGCTGGAAGCGTAAGCTTGCCCGTGAGCGATCGCAGGTGCCGGAGAGGGCGCTCGACCTGTTCTCCGAGAACCCGTTCTGGACGGTCGGCGCGCTTGCCGAAAGGTTGGGAGTATCCGTGTTAATTGTCAAGCCGGATCGGCCTGATAGGACGGGCAGCTGCTCCCCTGCCGTTTCACCCAGGGAGTTCCTCGACGCGCCACGGCGTTGAGCTGCATCAATAGCTTGCGTGCCACTGCTATCACGGCTACCTTGCCGGGTTTGCCGCGCTCTCGGAGACGCCGATAGAAGTCGCGTAGGTCGCCATCCATCCTGAGCACCGCCCAAGCACAGATATACAGCGACCGGCGCACCGTACCGCGTGTCGCTGTGTCGCTGTGCAGCATAAATGTCAGGGTAAGTGGTCAGCATAAATGTCCCCAGCTTGGCTCTTGATAGTATCAGATCATGGGCCATTCGGCGTCAGTCGAGATGGCGCCACAGGTGGACTCTCGGCGTTCATGTACTTTTTCACCGTGTCTCTGTGTATACCCAACTCCCGGGCGATTCCACGCATGGACAGTCCCTTGCGCTTTGCCTTCTGCACCGCTTTCCACCTGGCCGTCTGCAGCGGCGTGGGCTTCTTGCGCCGTGGACCCACAGTTTTGCGAACTCGTTCCGTGCCGTTGCGACCGGAGGTGGCGACGGGCTGCTCGGCATCGTGGCTGGCATCCAGAGTCGCCAGCTTGGCCGCCCATTTGCTACCCAGACCATTGGTGGGCTGATGGATGATGGGTGAGTGCGTGGTTCTCCCGGCGAAGCCCCGGAGGACACTCGGACGCGGTGGCGCTTCCTGAGATGGGATGTCGCGTCCCTCGTGCTGCACTGCCAGGCGACCGTCTAGTCCTTCGAGCACATCCACAGCTGCTCCGGCGTAGGTCGGCCGGTCCGTGCCGGGCAGCAGTTGAAGGGTGCGCCAGCGGTATCTGACCGTGTTGTCCCTGGCGACTCTGCGCCGGTACTTGAAGCACAGGACCCTCTCCAAGCACATCTCCTCGTTTACGGCACGATAGGCGACTTCCGACTCCCGCGCGGGCACCTTGAAGCGGCCGTTGAAGCGTGGAAGGAAGCTCTCCAGCACGTGGTTGGCATCGTCGATGGTGGTCGCGTCCGCAAGGCGCAGCTCGGTAACGAGCCTGTCCTGGAACGTTCCCGCGGCACGTTCCACCCTTCCCTTGGCCTGAGGCGAAAGGGCGAAGATCAGCTGTACGCCAAGCTCGTCCATCGCGCGACTGAACTGGGTTGGAGCACCGGCAGCTTCCGACGGTGGAGTGTACTTGAAGACGGCATGCCGATCTGAATAGAGCGCGAGCGGTATGCCGCAGCGCCGTATCAGTCCATCGAGGAGCGAGAAGTAGCTGTGGGTGTTCTCCAGCTCACAGAACAGGGCATTGACGACGATCCCGGTGGCGTCGTCAATCGCCAGCAGCAGCGTGAACTGCGGTCCGTCTTTCCCAAGCCATCTGTGGTAGCTGCCGTCTACCTGAATCAGCATGCCCTCACGCGGCATCCGCTGCCGACGAACTCTGTGCTTTGGTGGACGCCTTCCGCGCGGGCTGTTCTCACCGGCATTCACCAGTAGGCGACGCAGTGTGCCGCGAGTTATGTCTATGCCTTCGCGTTCCCTCAACAACTCGCTCATATGCGTGTGGTTGGTTCCCGAATACCGTGTGCGCGCCAGATGCAGCACAGCGGTCTTCGTTGCCTCCGATATTGCATTGGGCGCTCTACGACCTCGATGACCGTGGGCGAGTGCGGCCGCTCCTTCCTTCCTGTATGCCGCCAGTATGCGCCTGGTATGGCGTGTGCTCACTCCCATCAGCGTAGATGCCTGCTCCATCGTCATATGCTCCGCCAGCAAACTGTTGAGTACTTGAAGCCTTGCCTGTTCTCGTTGGCTCAATGTCACATTCTCCATGTCCTACATGTTGTGACATTTATGCTGAACAGTTAACTGTGACGTTTATGCTGAACAACGACAATCGTGGCGGTCGAAAACCGTACCGCCTGCCACCTTCCGATAGAGTCTATCGAGACTCTGATGGAAGGTGACAAGGATGTACATCGTGGACATGTATTTGCGCGTGCGCAGGGCGTGCCTGGTGGAGGGGATGGGCATCAGGGAGGCGTCCCGGGTGTTCGGGCTGCACAGAGACACCGTGCGCAAGATGCTCTCGCATCCGGTGCCACCGGGATACCGCAGGAAGCGCCCTCCCCATCGCCCCAAGCTCGAACCTTACACGGGGGTCATAGACGGCATACTCGAAGATGATCTGAGCGCGCCGAAGAAGCAGCGCCACACAGCAAAGCGCATCTTCGAGCGGCTGAAGAAGGAGCACGGGTTCGATGGCGGCTACACCATAGTCAAGGACTATGTTCGGGAGCGCCGGCGTGTGGTGCGTGAGATGTTCGTGCCGCTGGAACACCCACCGGGCCACGCGCAGTGCGACTGCGATAATGTAATTAGGCCATCTTGGCTCGTGCCTGACCCGCAGTGCGACTGGCAAATATGCCTTCCCGAAGATCTGTCGGCTCGTGTTCGAGATGGCCACACAATACCGTAGGCCTAGATGGGCTGTGACCTCATAAGAGCTTGGCAATGGAGCCTCATCGCAGTCTTGTCCGCTCATCCGGCCGATGCACCACCTCCAGGAGGTAGACATGACGGGAGTCGTCGGGCACGAAAGCAGTAATCGTGATGTTCAGGTGATAATCGGAGTCGACACTCACCAGGACCAGCATGTGGCGGTCGCCATAGACCGGCAAGGTGTCCGTCTCGAAGAGTGTCATGTGCCAGCGACCACGTACGGTTATGCGGAGCTGGAATGGTGGGCCCACAGCTTGGGAAAGATCCAAGCGTTCGGGATCGAAGGCACAGGCTCCTACGGTTCTGGGGTAGCGCGCTTCCTGACCGAACGGGGCTACACTGTCATAGAAGTCAATCGACCCGACCGGTCAGTTCGTCGCCGCAAGGGAAAGAGCGACGCCACTGATGCCGAGATGGCAGCTCGCGCAGTGCTTGCCGGTGTCGCCGATGCCATTCCCAAGTCCGGAGAGGGCGAAGTCGAGATGATCCGTATGCTCAAGAGCGCCAAGGACTCGGCGATAAAGGCTCGTACCCAAGCTGTTAACCAGATGAAAGCACTGGTCGTGACTGCTCCTGCCGAGCTTCGTGAAGTCCTCGATGGTCTCACCACCAGCGCCCTCGTCACACGGTGCAAGAGCTTCCGTCCTGGTCGTCTGGACGATCCCAGGGCGGCTGCCAAATACACTCTTCGCTCACTTGCCTGCCGTCATAGACAACTAAATGAAGAGGTTCAAGAGTTAGATGGCGAGTTGGAGCGACTCACCAGAACGGCAGCGCCTGCCCTGGTTAACACCTTTGGCATAGGACCCGACACCGCCTCGTCCCTCCTGATCGCTGCAGGAAGCAACCCTGACCGTCTCCGCTCCGAGGCTTCCTTCGCTTCCCTATGCGGAGTCAATCCAATACCTGCTTCATCCGGCAAGACTAACCGGCATCGTCTCAACCGCGGCGGTGACCGCCAGGCCAACTCTGCCCTCTATCGCATCGTTGTGGTCAGGTTGCGTTACGATCCGCGGACCCAGGAGTATATGCAACGACGAACTGAGGAGGGAATGAGCAAAGCTGAGGTCATCCGATGCCTCAAACGTTACGTTGCCCGAGAAGTCTACTCGGCTATCCAGAGACCCGACCAGATACTCGTTCAAGCCGCTTGACATGTATAAGAGCATCTTCGGTCAGGCGTGGGCGTTCATGGGGGGCAAGAAGCGCAGGGTCCACTACTTCGTGATGTCGCTGCCTCACAGCGACGGCATATTCATAAAGGCATATCCCGCGGAGACCACCGAAGCGTTCTGCGACGGACACGTGTCGGCGTTCGCCTTCCTGGGTGGAGTGCCGCAGAGCATACTTTACGACAACTCGAAGATTGCCGTCGCGAAGATACTGGGAGGAGGACGTCGCAAGCGCACGAGAGCGTTCACGGAGCTGCAGTCGCACTACCTGTTCAGCGACAGGTTCGGCAGAGTTGGCAAAGGCAACGACAAGGGCAGTGTCGAGGGCATGGTGGGATACGGCAGAAGGAACTTCCTGGTGCCGATCCCGAGAGCGGAGAACTTCGATGAGCTCAACGCGCATCTGGAGAGTGAGTGCCTGGAGCGTATGGACGCGAGGCTCAGGGGGCACAAGGAGAGCATAGGCGAGCGTATGGAGCGTGACCTCGGGGCGCTGCTTGAGCTGCCCGCTGCCCCCTACGACGCGAGCGACAAGCACGCCACGCGTGTCAGTTCGCAGTCACTGGTGCGCTACCGCACCAACGACTACTCGGTGCCCGTTGCATTCGGACACAGGGACGTACTTGTGAGAGGCTATGTCCACGAGGTGGTCATAAGCTGCGGCACCGACGTGATAGCCCGTCACAGGCGGTCGTATGAACACGACGACTTCGTATTCAACCCGCTGCACTACCTGGCGCTGCTGGAGCAGAAGACCGGCGCTCTGGACCAGGCGGCACCACTTGCCGGATGGGAGTTGCCAGAGGAGTACGGCAGGCTGCGGCGTCTTCAGGAGTCGAGGATGGGCAGGCCGGGCAAGCGGGAGTTCGTGCGGGTGCTCAGGCTGCTTGAGACCTTCCCCGCTGACGAGGTTCACTCTGCCGTACGCGATGCCGTCGGAAGAGGAGCGACCGGCTACGATGTGGTCAAGCACCTGCTGCTGTGCAGGATCGAGGGACGGCCGCCAAGACTCGAGCTTGACCTGCATCCGCATCTGCCGAGCGTGAGCGTCAGCACGACATCCGCGGGAGACTACATGAAGCTGCTGGGGGAGAAGGCATCGTGAGCGACAGATCGACACTGCTGCTGGAACACCACCTGAAGGAGCTGAAGCTACCGACCTTCCTGCGGGAGTACGGCAAGATCGCGGCGCACTGCGCCGCGGAGGGAGTGGACCATCCCGACTACCTGCTCAGGCTGGCAGAGCTTGAGCTCATAGACCGCCACCACCGTCTGGTGGCGCGCAGGATCAAGGCCGCGCGCTTCCCTGCCGTCAAGAGCCTGGACGCCTTCGACTTCCCGGCCATACCGTCGGTGAACAGGCAGCTGAGCCTGTCTCAAAAGTCGTGGATGTCAGGTGGTCATATAGTGGTATAGTTGCGTGAATGTAGAGAGTCTGGGATGCGGTGACGAGGAGAAGAGTGATGCCATTACGACCGATGAGGAGGGAGCAGATGTGGATGCTGCCACCGACTCTTGACGAGCTGATTGCCTCAGACCACCCTGCACGTTTCGTTGCGGAGTTCGTAGACGGATTGAACAGGGACGCGTGGTTGGAGCTCGATGTGATCCCGGAGGGTGAGCGACTGGGAGCGCCGGCGTATCATCCGCGTGCACTGCTGAGTGTGTGGCTTTACGGTTTCATGACCGGGGTACGATCGAGTCGGAAGCTTGAGGTTGCGTGCCTGGAGCAGTTACCGTACCTGTGGCTGAGCGGATGTCAGCGTCCTGATCACAACACGCTGTGGCGGTTCTACAAGGCGCACCGGAAGGCGATGCGGTCGTTGTTTGAGCGCACGGTACGCACGGCGGTGGCAATGGATCTGGTTGACTTGGCAGTACAGGCGGTAGACGGGACGAAGGTCGAGGCTAACGCATCACTGTACAGGAGCTACGATGGGGATGGACTACGGAAATTACTCTCCGGTGTGGAGACGGCGATAGCCGAACTGGAGTCACAGAACGAAGGTGGAGAGGACGTTCCGACGGCGAATTTACCAAAGGAGTTGTTGGAGAAGAAGGTACTGAGGGAGCGAGTACGCCAGACGATGGATGAGTTGTCGGTCGAAGATAAGCGTAGACGCATCAACCTGACTGACAAGGACGCGCGTCTGATGAAGGCACGCAAGGGAGGGATAGTACCTGGATACAATGCGCAGGCGATGGTATCGGCCATAGAAGGCGCTGGTGAGAAGAGAGGACTCCTGATCACCGCAGTGGATGTGGTGGCCGAGCCGAGCGACAATGCGCTGCTGCCGCCGATGATGAAGCAGGCTGAGGAGACTACGGGCACCAAGTCGGAAATGACTTTGGCTGATGCTGGCTATTACTCGGGAAGCAGCCTTGAGGAATGTGCTCGCAGAGGACAGAGGATTGCTATGCCCGAGACGGGCTGGCGGCGCCTCAAACGACCCTACAACAAGGACATGTTCGTCTACGATGAGAGCAGCGACAACTACAGGTGTCCCGAAGGGCAAATACTGGGATATTCCGGCACCCGCAAGAATCGAAAGGGTGAATCTGTCATCCGAATGTACCAAGCATCCCGGACGGTGTGCAAGGTGTGTCCAGCATACGAGGTCTGCACCACAGACAGAAGTAAAGGGAGGCGAATCGATATAACTCCACACGACGCTGTGCTGCGCAAGCATCGCGAGTGGATGAGTAGTGAGCAGGCACAGGAAGCATACAAGCGCAGAATACATCTGATCGAGCCGGTCTTTGCCACCATCAAGGAGCAGATGTCGGCGAGGAGGTTTCTGCTGCGAGGCATCGCCAACGTGGCGGCAGAGTGGAGTGTACTGGCCACCGCCTTCAACCTGAGCACACTCTGGCGGTTGTGGCGCACCCGTATATTGGCACACACTCCGCCATGAGTTAAATCGGTCGACCTATCGGCTCAATTCTCAGTCAAATTATCCAGATAGCTCACCTCATCTGGTCATCAATCAAAAGCAAAGATCACAACTGCCGCTCAACACAGCTTTGTCGTTCCTCACCAAGACATTTTGAGACAGGCTCAGCTTGTGACGCAGCTGGCGCGCTGCGAGTACATCGAGAGTCGTGAGAACGTCATCGCCATAGGCAACAGCGGAACCGGCAAGACGCACATCGCGCTGGGCCTGGGACTCGCCGCCTGCCAGAAGGGACTGACGGTGGGCTTCACCACCGCGTCGGCCCTGGTGAACGAGCTTATGGAAGCAAGGGATGAGATGAGGCTGCTGAACCTGCAGAAGAGGCTCGCCCGACTGAAACTGCTGATCATAGACGAGCTGGGCTTCGTTCCCCTGTCCAGAACCGGTGCGGAACTGCTCTTCGAGGTCTTCAGCCAGCGCTACGAGCGTGGCTCGGTCCTCGTGACAACGAACCTGCCGTTCGACGAGTGGACCGAGATGTTCGGGTCGGAAAGGCTGACAGGCGCTCTGCTGGACAGGCTCACACACCACGTTCACATCATCGAGATGAACGGCGACAGTTACCGCCTCAAACAGAGCGGCAGACCTGCTTCAGAATAGCCTTCGAGCCGCCGCTGAATACGTCTGCACCTGACATATTCCCTCAGCAGTTAGCACGGACATTGTATCTTTGACATGTGATGGGATAATCCCCTAGCGAAGCAGTATCCGTGTTGGAAGTCAAGCCGATCCGGCCTGATAAGATGGGCAGTTGCTCTCGTACTGTTTCATCCAGGGAGTGCCTCGGCGCGCTACGGCGTTAAGTTGCATGAGTAGCTTGCGTGCCACTGCAATCACGGCTACCTTGCCGGGTTTACCCCTATCCCGAAGACGCCGATAGAAGTCACGCAGGTCGCCATCTGCCCTGAGTACCGCCAATGCGCAGATATACAGAGCCCGGCGCACCGTAGCACGACCGCCTCGAATAGACCGGCTGCCGCGCTTTTTACCGCTGTCTCGCGACCAGGGAGCCAAGCCCACCAACGATGTCAGCGACCGACCGTCCCACCGCCCAAGTTCCGGAAGATACGCGGCCAGCGTGGCCGCGGTCAGCTGCCCCACGCCGGGTACGGTCTGGTACAGTTCGGCTGTCTCACTGAGGCTGACGCTGTGCTTCAACAGTTCCTTGTACTCCTCATCCAACCGCTCTATCTCCCTGTCAAGCCAGCGGACGTTCCGCCTGATCGACTTTCCGACGCTCCCACTTACGCCCTTATCCAGTCGGTTGCGCTCCCGCACCCGCTGCTCCACAAGCTGGCGACGCCTGCCCAGCAGCTGCCGCAGCTCCTCGCGATCAGGATCCGCTTCCGGTTGCGCCGTGTCCGACTCAGTGAACACCACGCCGTAGCGGGACAGTACCTGGGCATCAAGAGTGTCGGTCTTCGCCTCGTAGCCGCACGCACGGGCGAAAGCGCGCACCCTGACAGGATGCGCCACATCTACGCCGATCGTCGTCTCCCTCAGTCTGCCGACCACAAGACGTTCATACCCACCGGTGGACTCGCATACCGCCCTGGTCACACCCGCACGCTCCAGATGCCTGAGTAGCTTACGAATGCCTGTCGTGCTGTTCTCAAAACTGAGCACAGGACCTTCTGAAACCGATACGTCCAGAGTTGCCTTCGATACGTCTATGCCTGCTACGACTACCATAGTCCGACCTCCGTGTGTATCATGCCGTTGTGCTCCACACTTGCAGATGCGGGCCTTGTGCCCTTGTATCCGTTCGGAGCCACAAATGCGGCGAGAGGGGTGTCATACTGCTTCTCGGTGCAGCCCAGATCAATAGCCTGGCTCACCCGGTTCCGGACGACGCGCCCCTCTCACCTCCTCACAAACTGACACGTTTGTAAGTCAAATACAACATACAAGGTTCCGAGTGCGGCAGACCGACGTGACATTGGTCGTAGGAGGCCGGCATAAAGCGAGGGTCGCCGCACTCATTCCAGAAGAGCCCGAACGGTTGCCCGGGCTAACCAAGCCCGTATCTGCAAGGCAGGGACAGTATGAAGGAGGCGAATATGTCTCAGGAACCAACTTATGTCGGCATCGATGTGTCCAAGGAGCGGGTAGATGTCGCGGTACGCCCCACTGGTAGAAGCTGGAGCGTATCTTACGACGAAGCCGGCGTCGATGACCTGGTTGCTCAGCTTAAAGAGCTCAAGCCGGCAGGCGTAATTACGGAATCCACAGGCGGTCTGGAACTTGCCCTCGTAGCAGCTCTAGCCGCGGCAACTCTACCCGTTGCTGTCGTCAATCCCCGCCAGGTGCGGGACTTCGCTAGGTCGACAGGCCGGCTGGCGAAGACTGACAGACTGGACGCTCAGGTTCTGGCGCACTTCAGGGAAGCGGTGCATCCGCCGATGCGGCCCCTACGGGACGACGACACGCGGGCGCTCGGGGCCGTGCTGGCGCGCAGGTGGCAGGTGATGAAGATCCTTGTGGCAGAGAAGAACCGCTTGGGTCGTGCCACTCCGGAAGTACGCCCTCGCATCGAGGCACATATCGGTTGGCTGAAGCAGGAGCTGGACGACATGGACACCGACCTGCGACAGAGGATACAGCGTAGCCCTGTATGGCGTGAGAAGGACGACCTGTTGCGCAGCGTTCCCGGCGTGGGACCGCAGGTGTCGCTGACACTACTCGCGTATCTGCCGGAACTGGGCACGCTGAACCGCAAGCAGATCGCCGCTCTGGTCGGTGTGGCGCCCTTCAATCGCGACAGTGGTCCATATCGAGGAAAGCGTTCTGTGTGGGGTGGTCGAGCTACAGTACGCTCTACTCTGTATATGGGAGCATTGGTGGCCACTCGGTTCAACCCGGTGCTGCGCGACTTCTACCAGCGGTTGCTCGAAGCCGGAAAGCCGAAGAAGGTGGCTCTCACTGCGTGTGCACGGAAGCTGCTGACCATCCTCAACACTATGGCAAGGACGGGTGTTCACTGGGACCCGAACACTCTCAGGCCTTGACATTAAAGACTGCGATGATACCTCTGCGATGATACCTCATGGGCCACCCCGGGAACGGATCGACAGATCCATTTGAGGACATCTGGGCCAGTTGACGTGTGGGTCAGATCCAGTCCCGGATGGCCCGTAAGGATCATCGCAGTTGACGTGCATCACAGGTGGCCTTCCTGATACCAGCACACATAGCGGCGCATCTGGTCTTCCGGGTCGAACGCCTTGCACTCGATCAGACTCTCAGCCAGGCACAGCGCCATAGAAGTGTCGTCCGTCCACATTCCCGGCTCCAGCCTGAAGGGGCCGCCTCCGACCATATCGGTAATTGGCTCAAAACTTCCCGGTGGCCTGAACTCCAGTGTGGTCCCTAGGGCGTCTCCGGTCGCAAGTCCCAGCAGGCAGCCACGGTATCTGTCTATCTCCGCAGCTCTTTTCATCTTCTTGCTACTGATTCTCTCGTGGAGTCTCTAAGGCGATTTGACAGGGACGGATTTTTTGGAATCGGGCCGAAACCGGCGATTTTCGCGCAGATCCACGCGAAGTCAGCACTCTCGCGTCAAACAACCATCAAACAGAATTCGCTAGGATAGAACATTGACCGCTTCTGAACCGATACACCCAGGAGAACACCTGGCAGAGATCATGAGCGAGCTGGGCATCACCCAGTACCGCTTGGCGAAGACGATAGGGGTGCCCCAGGTGAACAACGACATTTATAATGGCCGCTGAGCGACATTCATTTTGGCCGCTGAAGTGAGTAGATTTGACCATCTTGTACAGGAGGTACTGGATGGTCACAGATCAGCAAGTACTACTACTGAGGCGGAGGATTATGGAAGGTAAGACACAACAGGCATCAGCGGCAGCGGCGGGTATGAGCGCAAGGGGCGCTCGCAGGTGGCGGAGTGGTCCGTTGCCGTCGGAGAAGAAGAAGCGCAACTGGCGAACGCACCCGGACGCGTTCTCGGAGGTGTGGGACGAGGAGATAGTGCCGCTGCTACGCAGGGACGCAAGAGAGAAGTTGCAGGCGACAGTGCTGCTTGAGTGGCTGGACGAGCGTTACCCGGGCAGGTTCAACGCATCGCACCTGCGCACATTGCAGAGGCGGATAAGGGACTGGCGTGCGCTGAGCGGTCCTGAACGAGAGGTGTACTTCGAGCAGAAGCATCCGCCGGGACGTGAGGCGCAGATGGACTTCACGCACTGCGACAGTTTTGAGGTGACGATAGGCGGAGAGCAGTTCGATCATATGCTGTTCGAGTTCATACTGAGTCACTCGGGCTGGCGGTATGCGCAGATATGCTTCAGCGAGACGTTAGCGGCGTTGAGGAGCGGCATTCAGGGAGCGCTGTGGGAGCTTGGCGCAGCTCCGGAGGTGGTCAGGAGCGACAACCTGGGTGCTGCGACGCACAAGCTGAAGGACAGCAGGGGCCGGGACTTCAACGAGCGCTACAAGGAGATGCTCGACCATTACGGACTGAAGGCTACCAGGACCAACTCCTACAGTGCGCACGAGAACGGAGTGGCGGAACAGGGACACCGTAGATTGAAGGACGTCATAGCGCAGGAGTTGATCCTCAGGGGCAGTTCCGACTTCGAGTCTGTGGAGCAGTACGCGAAGTTCGTCAGGCAGATCGTGGACAGGCGCAACCGGCTGGTCAGGGAGAAGGTGGCGGGTGAGTACCCGCACTTGCGGGCGCTGCCTCCGGCTCCTGTGCCCGAGTACGCAAGCTACACTGCCAGGGTGCGTAAGTGGAGCACCATCAGGGTGGACAGCAGGACCTACTCCGTTCCCTCGCGCCTGATAGGCGTGAAGGTTGACGTGCGGCTGTACCCTGACCACGTGGAGGTGTACTACAAGGGGCACCTCATGGAGAGTATGGAGCGGATACGAGGTAAGGGCGAGGCGCGCATAGACTACCGCCACATCATAGGGTCGCTTGTGCGCAAGCCCGGTGCGTTCGCCCGCTACCGCTTCAGGGAGCAGATGTATCCGACCCACACCTTCCGTCTGGCGTACGACGCGATGTGGGGCTGGAAGGGAGAGCGTGCAGATGTGGACTACGTGCGCATCCTGCACCTGGCCGCGACGACGATGGAGTGCGAAGTCGAGAGGGCGCTGAAGCGGCTGCTACAGTCGAGCGTGAGGTTCGACTACGCGGTGGTGAAGCAGCTGGCCGCACCGGTGTCCCCCGAGATACCGGCACTTGAGCTGTCCGGCGAGGTGGATCTGGGCGTGTATGATCGGCTGCTTGCGGGAGGTGCGCGATGACGACTGACGCTTATGCAACGAGCGCTGTGGGAGAGCGGATCAAGGATCTGTGCAGGCAGTTCAGGCTGCCGACGCTTGCGGCTGAGACCGTGGACCGCTTCAGCGATGCCGGACACGCCGACGCCCTGCCAACCCTGGTAGAGGTTCTGGAGCAGGAGGCAGAGGACAGGCGCATCCGGAGGGTGGACAGGTTGAGGAGAGCGTCCAAGCTCCCTGCCGGCAAGACCTGGGACACCTTCGAGCACGAGCGTGCGCAGGTGAAGCTCAGGCAGCAGCTTGTCAGGCTTGCCGAGGGCGACTTCGTGGACCGTGACGTGAACGTGCTGGCGTTCGGTCTGCCGGGCACCGGCAAGACGCACGCCATGTGCGCCATAGGGCACAGGCTGGTGCAGGACGGACGCTCCGTGCTGTTCATCCCGGCGTACCGCCTCGTGCAGGACATGCTGGCCGCCAAGCGTGACCTCGATCTGCCGCGGATGCTGAGGAAGCTGGACAACTTCGATCTGCTGATCATAGACGACCTTGGCTACCTGCCGCAGGGTGCCGAGGAGTCGGAGGTACTGTTCACCCTGATAGCCGAGCGTTACGAGCGCCGCTCGCTCGGCATCACCTCGAACCTGGTCTTCTCTGAGTGGGAGAAGATCTTCGCCAATCCTATGGCGACTGCGGCTGCGATAGACAGGATCGTGCATCACTCGGTCATCCTGGAGTTCGACATGCCGAGCTACCGGACCAGTGAAGCGCAAGAACGACAATTACAAACGACAATTACACCGGACCCAGAGCGGCCAAAGTAACTGGCGCAAAGCGGCCAGAATAACTGTCGTTGACCACCAGGTACGGATACACGATATCGTCCACTGCCGCAGGTCGATTACTGCGGACACAGCGTTGCGAATCGGTAAGGCTCTGGGGATGACCCCCGACTTCTGGCTGAATCTCCAGCGGATGTATGACCTGGATGTGGCTCGCGCCACAACTGATGTCAGCGCAATCGAGGCCCTAGTCGAATTATCGTCTTTACTGTCTGCAGGTGACTTTCAATCTTAGTTGAACATTATCCAGACCCTACCCACTTAGGGGTTTGCCCAGCACCCGCTCGAACACGTACCGGCCGATGTCCCGGTTCTCCGTGAACTCGAACCCGTCGAAGTCACCGTTGTAGCCGATTATCGGTACGTCCTGTTCGTGCGCCGATGCGTGCGAGCGCAGGCTGTGACCCGCGCCAGTGTCGTCCCACGAGTCTCCGAGCTCCTTCGGGCCGAAGACAGTGTCGATGTCTCCGGTGACGACCAGGTCGCCGATGCGGTCATAGTTCAACCGAAGCTCGCACGCAGCCTCCTCTCGGCTATACACGCGCTCCACGCCAAGGGTCTCGCGCAAGATGCCGGCTGCCTCGTCTGTCCGCGACGCGTCGCGGGAGTGAAGATACATGAACATGCAGCCGCCTAGGTTGTTGTGATGCACCACGTAGCGGTCCTTGATGATGGGCACCGCCTCCGCGCCGATCTCTTTCGCGGCAAGCACGTACGCGAGGTCCACCATGCGCTTCTTCGGGTTCATCCCGTGATCCGCTGTCAGCAGCAGCGTGACATCGGGATGCGCGTCCACGAGCTCACCAATGGCATCGTCGAGCACAGAGATATGCTGCTGCGACTCCGGCTCGTCGGGCGCGTACGTGTGCATAGCGAAGTCGGTAGTCGAGATATAGACGATGTCGGCAGATTCGAGTTTCATCGCGTGGCTGGCCGCTCGTATGGTCCAGCCGTTGACGTCCAGCGAGTAGATCGGAGGCGGCTCTCCCACGCCCTTGACCGCCCACACCGGCGCCTGCTCCGAGGAGATAGCCACGTCCACGCCGTCGGACAGCAGCGTGCGCAGCTTGTCCTTCGAGGTCGAAAGGATCGTCCTGGCGCCCATCTTGCTCGCACGCTGGAACAGCGTCTCCGACAGGATGTACTCGCCGGACTCCATGTAGATGTCCTCGCCCGTCTCGCGCACCTTCCTGTAGTTGGAGCTTATCCCGTGTGCCGATGGGTACTCGCCGGTAACTATGGACACGTTGTTCACGTTGGTCACCGACGGCATCATCGACTTCCCGACACGGTAGAAGCCCTGTTGCGCCAGTGCCATCAGGTTCGGCGCTTCGCAGGCCTCTATGTACTCGGGGTCATATCCGTCAACGGTGATGATTACGGTTGTCTTAGGCATGGTGTGGCACCGCCAAATCAGATTGGGCATCAACCGCGAGGGTTGCCAGATCGCATCTTAACATAAGGCACCTCTCGGCCTGACTCATTGGGTTCGTCCACTGTGCCACAATACCCAGGCATGAGAGAGGTGGAATCACAGACACTCCGACCCAGGCGTCGCTTCAGATGGTGGCAGGGGATCATCCTCGCGCTGTTGGTGCTGACCCCGTTCATCCCCCCGGACTGGCGGCCTGCGTCTGACGCCCGTGGAGCTTATCGCGTTCGAGCAAGTCGTCTCGCTCATATGAGTGTGGTTGACGCCCGCATATCGGGTTCGGGCCAGATGTACTACTCGACTTTGTACATTTGGTACAAGAAATAGACATAGTATAAGAACAGGGTAAGATAGCCGAAGCATCCCATCAAGAAGGTCCGGTTATGCTCACCCTGCCCGATGCCATTATATCCTTACTCCGACCATTCTCAACTCTCTTTCGAGACAGAACCTGGTCAAAGGCGCAACTACTGCTCGTCGGCGCCATCCTCGCCCCGCGCAAGCGCACCGTCACGTCAGCCCTACGCGTTATGGGTCTCAGCGACGATGCCGGCTTCGCGAAGTATCATCAGGTGCTCAACCGAGCTGTCTGGTCCCCGCTGCAGATGAGCCGCGTCTTGCTTATGCTCCTGGTTGAGCATCTCGCTCAAGATGGGGAACCACTGGTGTTCGGGATAGACGAGACGCTGGAACGCAGACGTGGCAGTCGCATCAGCGCCAAGGGAGTGTTCCGAGACGCCGTGCGCTCAAGCGAGTCCCACCTGGTGAGGGCGAGCGGACTGCGCTGGGTCAGCCTGATGTGGCTGGCGCATATCCCCTGGGCGAATCGCACGTGGGCACTGCCCGTTATGACTGCACTGGCTCCGGCAGAGAGCTATCATCAGAAGGTGGGACGCCCACACAAGAAGATCACAGATTGGGCACGACAGATGATTATCCAACTGCGCCGCTGGCTGCCCGACCGGCGCATAGTCGTCGTATCTGACAGAGGGTACGCAGCGCTCGGACTCCTGCACAGCTGCCAGTCCCTGCGCCAGCCAGTCACCTTCATCAGCGGACTCAGGCTTGATGCTGCGCTCTTTGAGCCCGCTCCACCCAGAATGCCCGGTCAGATAGGCAGACCACGCCTGAAGGGACAGCGACTGCCTTCTCCCATCGCACTCCTGGACAACCCCGATGTGTCCTGGAGTCGCGTCTCGGTGCCATGGAAGGACGGACCGGCGCGCACACTGGAGATTACATCCGAGACCGCAGTCTGGTATCGCTGGGGACGACCTCCCGTACATATCAGATGGGTGCTGATCAGAGACCCTCTCGGTCAGATGAGGACTCAGGCACTGGTCTGCACAGACACTGAGGCCGATCCCCTTCAGATCGTCCAGTGGTTTCTGCTGCGCTGGCGCATCGAGGTCACCTTCCAGGAGGTGCGCGCCCACCTCGGGGTGGAGACTCAGCGCCAGTGGTCCGACAAGGCTATCTCTCGCACCACGCCATTGCTGCTGGGACTGTTTTCCTGGGTTACGCTCGCCGCCGGGTTGCTGCGGCACGAACGCCCGGTTGCCCTGCGTTCGTGCGCCTGGTATGCCAAGTGTGAACCCACCTTCATCGATGCGATCGCGCTGGTGCGCCGGCACCTGTGGTTTGCTTCTCAGACTTTATCCACTTCCCCGTTGGAGTCTGATGTGGCGAAAGTCCCACTGCCTCTATTCAATCGTCTTGTGGATTCCCTTGCCTACGCAGCTTGAGCGTCTGTATATCTGCTTGCTTCGATTACTCTGATGTACAAAGTCGAGTACTATGCCTGTGGAAATTGTCTCCGGTGTAGCGTTGGCAGGTCTGCGGCCTCTGTTGCCGTGAGCGATTACGGTTGCCCCTTCCTTCCTGTATGCCGTCAGAATACGCCTGGTGTGTCGCGTGCTCACTCCCATCAGTGTCGCTGCCTGCTCCGTCGTCATATATCCCGCTAGTAAGTTGTTGAGTACCTGAAGTCTTGCCTGCTCTTGCTGCGTCAATGTCACATTCTCCATAATGCGGACATTTTCGCTGAACAGTTAATGAGGACATAATCGCTGAGCAACAACAACTGCTGACGCCGATCTGATCGATGTTTCCGGAGGAGACGGACGATGGGTTGGCAAAGTCGGGGATTGCCACCGCCAATTGGTGCTCTTGAGCCGGCGGTCACTGCCAGGTCAGATGGCGAAGCAATCAAACGGAGCCGGTGAATCTTCGGCACAACTTGCACTTGCTACGCGGCCTTGACCGCGTAGCGGAATTACTGCTAGACTCGGGCACAGTCAAGTGGGTAGTGGTTGATGTTGGAGGCTGGCAAGGCCTCCGCGCCCAAGGACTTTAACGTGCTCCATGCAAATACGCTCTAGCAGCCCCCGACCGGGGCATTGTCACCCAATCTCAGTGCATTATCGTGGCCGCGAGCGATATAACTATCCCTGCGAGCCTTAGTTGCCCCGTCCCATCACTGGGGTTTTCCACCCTCTCCCCTAGGTCCTCTAGTCTGAGCCTCACCGCCGGGTCAACCTGCGTCTTCACTAAATACCAATTGTTTTTATGATGCTTTGGCTTGTTGGCGACCTCGCGGCCAAGCGACGTACAGCCAATTCAGAATTATCCTACACGCCCAGGGGAATCGTGACGCCAGAAGTGTTGTGCATCTGTCCCGTGGAAGACCACGAATCACCAACGGCAACCGACTCGTTGAACATATCGGGGGAGCAAAACATGGTCAGCAGATTTTCTGAACAGGAGACCGAGGCATATTACGACTCACAAGACGGCACATACCAGTTGGTCTGGGACGAAGATGGAAGCGTCCACTGGGGCCTTTTCGACGAAAGCGGCAACAAAGACTTCCTCGAAGCGTGCGACAGGCTGAACCGGACGATGGCCGAAAAGGCCAGCATTGGCCAGGACTCATCGGTCCTGGACCTGGGCTGCGGCAACGGAACCACCGCCATCTGGCTGGCTAACGAGAGCGGCGGAAGGGTGACGGGCATTGACCTCAGCGGAGTCCGCGTCGCAAACGCACTGGAGAAACGGGCTGAGCTATGCCCCGAACTCAGGGACAAGGTAGCCTTCGAGAAGGCCTCTGCCACTGACCTTCCCTTCCCGGACGGCTCATTCACTCACGTATGGAGCCAAGCCGTGATATACCATGTGCCGGATAAGCGCAAGATCCTGAGCGAGGTCCACCGGGTTCTGGCGGACGGCGGGATTTTCGTGTTCGACGACTTATTCAGGCCTAGGCGGGACATCACACACAAAGCCCAGACCTACGTTTACGACAGGTTGCTGTTCGACACCGAGTTCACCTTCGAGTCGTACAAGCAGGCCCTGAAGGACCAGGGCTTCGACGTGTTGGAGGCCTTGAACGTGTCCCAACACCTGAAACAGAGCTATCTTTGCTTGTCCGAGCGCACGCCGAAGGATGAAACTTTGGATAACGCCGAACACTACGAGTGGCTGACCACCGCCTACATCGAGACTGCCGCCGCCGTCGACAGAGACGAAGTGGGCTGGGGTCTCTTCATCTGCAGGAGGTAACATGCCAGACAGTCATAACAGGGTCCAATGGGTATATTCCTCATCCACCAACCAGGAGTTGGAGGAGCGCTACGACCAGTGGGCAACGCAGTACGATAAAGACTTGGCTGAGGAGTTTGCCTGGAACGCTCCGCAAACGGCGACCGACCTGTTCGCCACGCATGTCCCCGCCGGGACGAAGATACTTGATGCGGGAGCGGGGACTGGACTGGTGGGCGAATGTCTGGCGCAGCTAGGGTACCGGGATCTCCACGCCATCGACCTCTCCCTGGGCATGTTGGAGGAAGCCCGTCGGAAGGACCTCTACAAAGACCTGCGCCAGATGACGCTCGGGGAGGAGTTGGGCTATGACACCGGCTCGTTCGATGCCGTAATCAGCGTGGGAGTGTTCACCACAGGCCATGCCCCGGCCCACGCTTTCGACGAGCTGGTTCGCATCACCAAGCCCGGTGGGTTCATAGTGTTCAGCCTGCGAGTGGACCTGTATGAAGAGGGCGGGTTCAAGGAGTATCAGGCGGGCTTGGAACAAGCCGGCAAGTGGAGGCTTGCCGAACTATCCGAACCCTTCTACCCCCTGCCCAAGGGGGAGCCCGACGTAGTTCACCGAATCTGGGCCTACCTGGTCACCGCGTGACGGCGTTCCTCGCCGATTCGGGAGACCGCGCCGGGGCCTCAAGCCGGCTGACCGCCCCCTGTGCCGTCGTGGACGCGACTTCAGGTCTTTCAGCAGGTGTGCCGACTGTCTGGAACGGATTCTGAGAGAACAGCGACACCCCGCTGGCATGTTTTCCCGCCGCCCTTGACAGAGATGCAATAAAATACCATGAAAGCTTGCATTTCGTCTTCGAATGTCACTGGTGCGAGCTGACCCCCGCCGACTGCCCCGACCGCATGGAGCCTGAACTGAATTGATCCACTTCAAGCCCGTCGAGCATCACATCGCAAACCGCGCCCACACCCGCCTATGCGACGGCAGGCCTGCGAGTGACACGGACGTCTCATCAGAGGACTGGTCTGCCCTGCGCGACGCCCGCAAGGACGCGACACTCTGCCCCGACTGCCAGGACCGCGTGCCCTCGCGCGATGTCCAACAGGAACTCTACGGTATGGGCAGACACACGACTGCCCACCTGTACGCTGTGCCGGTGCTGGCCGCCTTCGATGCGATAAGGAACTGCTCGCACTGACGCGCAACCCCGACGACAACTGTAAGGCGTGGCGCGAAGCCAGGGATGCGATAGCGACGCTGACACAGGAAGCGAGGCGGCTTGTGAAGGGTGTGGACGAGCTGCGGCACGCAACAGGTGGCCGGTCGGCGAACATCTACCAGTTCGCAGGTGGATCGGTGGCGTACTTTGCGCCGGATGCGCCTGACTTTCAGGAAACGGGGGAGATCAAGCGTGACGACCTAGCAAGGGCGGAGCGGGTCCTCGATGCCAGGGGTGCCCTGAGACGAGTCAAAGGTTGAGAGCCTAAAAGCCTTTTAGGAGTCAATGTGGCGGATAGATGAACGTGACTAGCTGATGCAGTGCTCTTTACGGTAGTTGTCCGTCGCTTCGACTCCTAATGCGGTGAGCACAAAGATGTCCTTATCGCCTGAACTGTCTCGGCCCATATATTCAAACCAAGGTGGTTCAACGCTGCTAAGTCTCATCACGTTAAGCATTACATTGGTGTGAAGAGAAGCCATATCTGGACTGGGAAATTCAATATAGTAGGTTCGGTCATCCACCGTCACAAACTCCGAAGAGCGCCTAGAGAAGAGAATCTCCCTAACATCATCAGGGGGGCCAATCACCGTTACTGAAGCCGTCATGCTTACTGCCGGCGTTTGGAAGTCACGGGGGACCTCGCCCGTTCTCATGTAGTGCATCGCTAGCTTAATGGCTTTGAACAGTCGCATCGTGAACTCGGTTACTTCCTCAAACACGTGGGTTTGAAATGAGATGGTCGGCAAATACCAGACCATTATAGCAATTATAATTCGACCTTCGAGCCACATTAAGACGACCTTGCCGCGGCCTAGCGCGTCCTCGGTGTCAGGGGAGCGCGCGGCGGTAAGGCGAACTGGTCGCAAATCAGGCGGTAGTCGGCTGACTGGCTGAAACCGCCGTTTTCGGGCGTGAACAGCGAAGTCCATCCTCACAGATTCGCCGTAGAGGGCCTTCACCTTGCACCTGAGCGGACGGAATATAGTGCGCTTCGTGCCCGGGTGTGACGCTATGCAGGCATGAATGAGTTGAAGGCAGCAAGGATTGGAAACGATGCAGGACAACATGCAACAGAAGCAGTTGAAGCCGGAATAGGACATTTCCGCTGTCGTCGATCTGGTCGTGGATGAAGTTAATAAAAGGTTCCACCACCCTGTTGTTGATGTCGCGGAGTATGTCTTCCAACTTCATACTTGTGCTGATGGTCCTTCCCAAGGATAGCAAACCGCGAAAACTTCCTGCGCCCGCCCCCTCTTTGAGGAAGCCATACCAAATTTGGTTTGACATCGCTGAGGCTGTGATGCACGATGAAATGCCGACCACCATCAAAAATGGACGTGGGAAGCCTCCCATTTCTATGGTAACAATCCCGCGGAAGGACCTCATGACCATGATCGTAGACGAAATCGAAATAAATAACTTTAGAGGCATTCGCAACTTGTCTCTAAAGCTTGACGAGACCACTGTTCTGATCGGTGAAAACAACACAGGAAAATCGACAATACTGGCGGCGCTAGAGTCCTGTCTAAGCCGGACCCTGACCCGCAGGAGTGGCGCGTTTTCGGAATACGATTATCATTTGCCTGAAAAGGATAGCCAGCCAATGGATAGCGAAGGCATCGAAATCACGATCCGTTTTCTCGAGCAAGTCGAAAACGAGTGGCCAGACGAGGTTCTCCAAGCACTGGCCGAAGCGGTCCAAGCAGGTGATGACGGCAAGCAATCCATAGTTTTGCGTGTCCAGAGCCGTTACGATGAAGTTCTGGATGACTTTGTTACGTCGTGGAGCTTTTTGGACCTTGCGGGCAACGAGCTAATTGCGGCCAAGGCCCCTGTAAACTTGATCGCACTGCAGCAACTGGCACCCGTTTTTTACCTATCTGCGCTCCGCGATTCAGCCCAGGAGTTCCGGCCTCGTGGTCAATTCTGGAGTCCATTTGTGCGCTCGTTGAAAATGGACCCTGACGTGAGGCGAGACCTCGAAGGTGAACTTGCTGAGTTGAATAAGAAGGTGCTAGACGCCAATGACTCGTTCAGTGCGGTTGAGGAGAGACTAAACAACACTGGCAAAATGGTTCCGCTCGCCACCGATGACGCGGTTGGTATCGAGGCGATACCCAGCAGGATTTTTGACATCATGTCTCGCACGCAAGTCATGCTTTCATCAGTGACAGGGGCACGGCTGCCCATCGGCAGGCATGGCGAAGGCACGCAAAGCCTAGCGGTGATCTGTTTGTTCGATGCCTTTTTGCAGACCAGATTGGAGGACACTTACCGCGAACATAGCTCTCCCATTTTGGCCCTTGAGGAGCCCGAAGCTCACCTGCATCCTTCAGCTACTCATGCGGTGGCGGCCTTGTTACAGGAGCTTCCGGGGCAAAAAATCGTCGCTACCCACTCTGGTGATTTGGTTGTCGGATATTTGAACTCCTAGCACCACCATTTGCGAATCGTCTGTCCGGCCCGTATTACAGCCGTTCCTGGAAGTTCTTTGATTCTGGCAATCGCTCCAACCCACCATTCAACCCACTGGTTTGAGATCGAGTCGTCCCCAAACAATTCTCGCCTCTCTAAAGGATTGCTTCCAACATTGTGATTAAGCGCTTGGAATTTGTCAAGGCGACACCCACAAATGTTTCATGCCGGAGGGCGTCAGAGGCGGCGTTGGGGATTCCTCCCCTGTGAAAAAAGTGTGGTAACTTCTGGTCAGCCGTTTTGCACTGCAATGAGATAACGAGGGTGGGCGATGACTACTGAGCAGAGTTCGGTCAGCGCGTTCGAGGACATACCCTGCCTTAGACCATACGCTGAAAAGATAAGAAGATACATGGACAGAAGGCCGGAGAAGAGCGTCCGCGCCCACCGTGTCCATTTCCTGGCTTTTGCTCGTTGGGCACAGGCAGTCGAGCATCAGGCCAAGTTAAAAGGACGCCCCAGAAATGTCCTGAAAATACCTATCGACCCCAGCGACCTTGCGGCTTACGCCGAGTGGCTGGATGATGACCGAGAGTTGGCGCTATCCACAATAAGAACCTATATGGCCTCCCTGGGATCGCTACACACCGCAGCTAATCTCTTCAACCCTGTGGCGAGTGATGAGGTGAAGGCTGTCATGGGCGATCTGAGAAACAAGCACTCTGAGGACGACTTGCGTAGCGCACGGGCATTGTCCGATGCAGAGCTGGAGCGTATTTTCAGTGTTTTACCTAATCCGCGCCGCACCAGGGGTAGGCAGATGGAGAGCATTGAAGGGGCGCGAACACGGGCCAACGTGGACAAGGCCCTGCTGCTATCTATGATCCAGGCCGGCATGCGTCGGTCGGAGGCGGCTAACCTGACGTGGAGTAAGGTCCAGCAGCGAGAAGATGGGTCGGGAATGCTCCTGTTGCCCGTTAACTGGGGAACCGAGAGCTATCTGTGGGTCCGCGTCAGCGAGGAATGCGTTCAGGCGCTGATGGCCATAAAACCCGAAGGCGCGGACCGTGGCTCCGGGGTCTTCAACCTGTCCGGCTCCCAGGTAAACAGACGGCTGAAGCGAATGTGCGAGGAAGCGGAAATAGACTCGAAAGATATTAGCGGATATACGCCCCGCGCAACGCTGAACAGGCTACTGGCAGAGAAGCAGGCTCCGGTTGACGCTATCAAAGCGCAGTTACGTTTGAAGCCACCTGAGACGATGGCAGCGTACATGCACACCGACGATGACATGCAACCAATACCTGTGTACGGACCGCTATGAACTGGGAGCCGCGCTAACGATTTCCACCAGCGCGGCCCCACTTACTTACCTAGATAATTGTGCGTCGAAGCGCTCCCTGCTGTCGAACCAGCGCTGCACCTCGCTAAAGCGCCAGCCAATCGAGCGAGTTCGCATCCCGCCCATCTTCACGGGCGCGGGGAAGTCCCCCGACTTGACCCAGCGCCAGATCGTCGCATGCGACAGACCGGTGACCTCAAGGACCTCGGGCAATCTCATCATCCTGTCCATATCGGCTTCCATATCAGGTCTCCCTTTCGGAAATTCGTGCGCTCGAAGGTATTGCAGGAAGGGGAACAAGTTTGCTAATATGAACGGAGACGCCGAGGAATTCCCTTCCGAGAGTGTCTTCAACCCGTCCGGTGCGAGCATCACTTCGCCGGACGGTTTCTCTTTTCCTCAGACATTTCAAGTCCCCGCGGCCACTCACGGCGGGCGCACGGTTAAGCCGGTTAGTCGCATCGAAGACCTCCTCTCCGGCCCAGCGGTTGGGCCTCATGTAGCCTGTGGCTAAACCTCTCCGTATTATAGAACGAACGTGCGCTTCTGGCAAGTCCTGACAGGTGCTGACACGGCCTGATTTGGCGGGATATGTCGGGCTGCAAACTACAATTCCGCCCGGATGATACGTCCTGACGCCTCCTGCGATTTTTCATGAGCGGAACGGGTGTGCTAGGTTGAAATCGGAGAGGAATTAACCTCCCTGCGAAACGCTAACCCCGCCACTTTTTGCTCCGGAGGTACAGCACATGACGGTTACCAGAGACAAGCCATATATGAGTGTCACCTGGATTCCAAGGTTCCTCGTCGGGGACCGGAGCTGCATCTGGGCCTGCTGGTTCAAAGCACAGCACCAGGACTATGAACGGATGCCCAGCGACTTCGATTCGGCAAAATGGAATGCCGAACACACCGACCTTGTGAACAAGCTGATCGAAGAACTTGAGGAGCTGGACTGCGAGCTGTTCATCGAGCGGCAGAACTCATTCAGGGTCGAGAGCGCCAACTCTGGCATGATCGTGAGTGGCAAGCCAGATGTAATAGCAGTTTTCCCTGATGGCAGAACTGTCATATACGACGCGAAGACCGGCCACAAGTCGCCGGCGCACGTCTTACAGGTGCAGCTCTACATGTATCTGCTGCCCAAGTCGGACCTCACGCGCTGGCACGGCGTGAGGTTTGAGGGCGCGGTCGTGTATGCGGACGGCCACCAGATCGATATTCTCGCGGACAGCATCGACGAGGCGTTCGTAGCGCGCCTAGCGGCCTTCATGCAGAAGATGACCTCTGACATGCCGCCCCGCCGAGTGCCTAGTGGGCAGGAGTGTCGCTGGTGTGAGATCGCCTATGGCGACTGCCCCGACAGGTTTCGTGACGTCAGGTGATCCACTTCGGGCCGGTCGGTCATCACATCCATAACCGCGCAGAAGCCCGTCTGTGCGACGGCAGGCCCGCGAGTGACACAGACGTATCATCAGAGGACTGGTTTGCCCTGCGCGATGCTCGTAAGGAAACGACACTTTGCCCCGACTGTCAGGACAAGGTGCCCTTGCGCGATGTCCAGTTGGACCTCTACGGCTACGACAGGATGTCAACCGCGCACCTGTATGCTGTGCCGGTGCTCTCCTGGCTTTGATGCCGTGAGAAACTGCTCTCATTGTCGTCGAGAAACGGATGATGACTGCGCGGCCTGGCGCAAGCTCCGCAAGGCGGTTGCGGTTCTCAGACAGGAGTGCCGGCGGTATATGAAGGGCGTGGACGAGCTGCTTGCCGCGACCGGTGGCCGGCTGGCGACGATCTATGAGTACCACGCCGGTTCGGTCGCATACTTTACACCGGAGGCGCCCGACTTTCGTGAAGCCGGAGAGCTGAAGGGGAAGGACCTTGCCGCGGCCCAGCGGCTCCTCGATGAGAGGGGTGGCTCGATTTGGCACGGCCCACGCTCTTGACTTAACATTAGAACGAGGAGAAACAATGATAGACGTAAACGGCGTCATTCTAATATTGGGCTTTTTCACCATACCCAAGCCCCCGCAAGACATATCGCCGGAATAGTCGCATTCACACTTAACGCAAGGAGGCTCATCGTGTCCGCAGCGAGATACATAGACGAGCAAACCGCCAAGGTCAAGAAACAGACTGAGGCAATCAGAGCGCGGAGAAAGCAAATCCAACGGGAGACGGAGCAGATCAGACAGCAGCACCGCGGCGAGGCCCTCGGCGAGGGCCTCGCCGCGGGCCGCGCGTGGAACGAGCGCCGCCTGGAAGCCAAGGCACGCGGAGAGCCGTTTGACGAGCCTTTCCCGGGTGATGAAGAGGCCGAGGGACACAGGGAAGGAACTGGTGAACACAAGATGCCCGACGAGTCAGCACAGTATCCGGCACCGAAGGTCTGGAGTCACAACAACGGTCAGGCGGAGTTCATTCTGCGATCCATGTCCGAGTCGCTTGTCCGGGTCACCCACAGGGACCAAGTGGGCTATATCGGGGTTAACCAGAACTGGGATGTTGGCCGGCCATATACGTGGACTTACATGGATAGGACGACCGGTCCAAGCCGCGCCGACATGGAAAGGGACGCCAGGCCCGATGGCATCCATGGCAATCCATTCGGTGAAGCTACGCCGGAGGAAGCGCTCACCTTGCTGTGCAATATTCTGTTGGAAACGCAGGGGGAAGAGGACTCAAGGCGGATCAATCCCGAAGAGCGCAAGCGATCAGCGCGAAAGGTTCTGGGGGAGTTTCTGGACAGGCTTCCGGACTGGGAAGGCGGCTGAGGAAGTGCAGGCTTACTACGCGCTGGCGGGATTTCCACAGCGAACTGGACAGATTCAAACCGTGGCACTAAACTGGCTAAGGCACTACTCGACAGGCCGTCCGGCCACATCGCTTCCGTCGCCGGTGTCGCCGGCATGACTTCCTCGGCGGCGGGGGCGGTTTCCCCTCTCGGAGTTGGAGCGCAGCCTGACTCCGCAGGCAGGACATGCAGCCAGCGACAGTAAATTGCTGCATCCGGCTACACTCTCCCCGTCAAACTGTGGCGCTCTGTGTCGAGCGAGCCTGAGTGCGGTTTCTGCGAGTTGATAGGGCCGCACCCGAACCGCCTGACTATGGCGGTGCCGGATACGGCCCCAACTATTGCCGGACCCTGCTCGGCTCCTAGATTTGTGTAGCGGGGTTAGCGATTCGCATTCGCCCAGCGGGTCCAGTCGCGAGGTTGCCCTCCGGAGGCCGGATAAGCTCCAGGCCGGCGGGAGGATTCTTTTCCCGGATGTTCATTGTCCAGGTCTCTCCTTGCTGATATGCGGTATCTCATTCCCTGTGGAGCGGATCGGAGATTCTCTTGGCTCGCTTGGGGAAATGAGAGTCTATCGAAATGGGCCAGACCGATATACACACCTCCGGTTCCAATGTCCCGCCGGAAAGATTGCACAGAAAAGCGCGTGCGGGACTGCTCTGTTAAAAGCATCCCCGCACGCGCGGAGTAGCGTCTGCAAAGTCAGGCTGGAGAACCCAATACCAGTTTCGCCTGACCATGCTTATCGTAACACCCTCTCGACTGGAGTCCAAGTCCAGAAGTTGTCCGTCCTCGTTTAGGCGACTCCGGTCTTCCGTGACCCGAGACTTCTTGCTTGATGGCGCATGTGCTGTTGCGAAGGCTCAGGGCGCGTGTTAGCCTAATCCACGCTAACCCCTTATTCCATAAATCTTCTACGAAGCAGGCTTGTCCCCATTCTCCGGGCGAGTCGTTCAGGATGTGATTTCATTCATGCCCCTGAGCGGCTCCGTAGGAGCAACCGTCTTTGATGTCAAGGCACGTTGATCTGAGGGGTCCAGTGTCGACCAGTCTTGACCATCGCATTGAGTATAGTCAGCAACTTTCGCATGCAGGCCGTCAGAGCCAACTTCTTAGGCTTCCCCGCTGCCAGCAACCGCTGATAAAAGGTTCGGAGCACTGGATTGTATCGAGTGGCGGTTAGCGCAGCCATGTAGAGCACAGCTCGCACTCGGGATCTACCACCCCAGACACTGCGTCTGCCCCGATGAGGGCCGCTGTCTCTGTTGAAGGGCGCCACCCCGACCAGAGCGGCGACCTGCTTGCGATCGAGAGTGCCCAACTCCGGTAGATATGCCAAGAGCGACAATGAGAGTTGCTCTCCCACACCAGGCACAGAGCGCAGCAGGTCGTCTTTCTCACGCCATACCGGACTGCGACGCAGAGCTTTTCGCAGGTCCTTGTCCAGGTCGTTTAACTCCTGCTCCAGCCAATCGATATGGGATTCGATGCCCAGACGCACGGAGCGGGAAGCCCGCCTCAGGCGATTCTTCTCCGCAACAAGCATGGTCATCAGCTGGTTGCGCCGCGTCGTAAGCGAGTTGAGCTCCTGGGTGTCCTCGTCGCGCAATGGGCGCACGAGAGGGCGCACCGCCTCGGCGAAGTGAGCAAGCACCTGCGCATCCAGCGCATCGGTCTTGGCGAGCTTCCCTGTGGCCTTGGCGAAGTCGCGCACCTGACGGGGATTGACTACTACCACCGGCAATGCCGCTGCGGCCAGAGCCGACACCAGTGGCACTTCGAGTCCACCGGTTGCCTCAAGCAGCACCGCGTTCGGTTCCACAGCTATCAGGCGGGATACCAGTTCACTCACCGCTTGTTCGTCGTAGTCGAGACTCCAGTTGTCGTCCCCTGGACGTATAGCGACATCTACAGAATCCTTAGCCACATCGATGCCTACATAAATCTCTTCCTGCTTCATATTCGCCTCCTTCATACTGGCCCTGCCTTGCAGATACGGGCTTGGTTAGCCCAGGCAACCGTTCGGGCTCTACTTGGAATGGGTGCGGCGACCCTAGCTCCTACGCGGTCTTCCTGACCCAGATGGTATCGGTCTGCCGCACTCACAACCGTCTCGTTTACAGGATTATCCCACATTGATAAAAGATACAAGATGGTAGCGGGGTTAGCGTTTCGCAACCTGTACCGCGAAGGGGCATCCTCATTGCACGCGATACTGCTGACCGCTGACGCCTTCGAGCCTATCTTTTCGCCTGGTTCAAGGTGATGATTCCCCCTTTTGCCCTCGCTGTGACCGCGAGGATGGCGCACGTCGTATTTTCTGGACTCCGAACTTATAGGAGGGAATTTGAAGTGGCAAGACTACCCGCACCGTTAACACTGCTAATCATGACTGTCGTCCTGATCCTCTCGACCGCCTGCGACGGGGGGCAGGCAAGCGGCGACCTGAGAGCCTTCGTCATCGCAGACGCGCACAAGGTCACGATCACTAACTACGAGGCGCAGCTCGCCGCCGATACCATACCCAAGGTCCTCAGAAAGGACAGAGATACCGAGGCGCACAAGGCGAACATCGAAGAGTTCGTGTGGCCCTTTGGAAAAGATATCGGCAGGATCGACCAGGGTCTCTACGTAAAGAGCCCCAGCGGGGAGTACCTGCTGCACAGAGTCGAGGGGCTTGAGGAGAGATTCAACAGGGCGCCCGGACTGACGCCGGTCGAGGACTGGTTAGGCAATGATATGGATGCATGGTTTACGGTAGACGACGCAATCAACTTCGTGCTGCTTGCCGAGCATAGCCTGGTAATCTCCGGCGCCCGGAGGACGCTTGAGGCGCTGCGAACGGCGTTCACCGAGGGGACGCTTCGCGGATGAATCCTCCGGGATTGGAAGGCTCCTTTATGGCATCGACCCCGACAGCCTGGAGTCGGAGATTAAGACGGACTGCTGGATAACGGAGGGAGAGAGACTGTCTTTGGAAGGGTGCGTGGGAGCGTTGTGGTCGGTCTCGGGCGACGACGGCGCTGCCCAGACGTCCTACGTGGTGCTGTTCGAAAGCCTGCAGAGCGCCGAGGCCGCCCTACCTGAGATAAGGGAGGAGGTGGAAGAGACTGCCCTCTGGTTCGAGGACAGCGTCGGGTTAACCGATGTCGAGATTGACGGCGAGGTGATCACGTTCAAGGCACGCCATCTGGAGTGATGGAGTCGTGAAGCAAGCCGGTCGATGCTACGACGGCATTCGAGATCCGGACGGCGCCATCACGGGTTGGTGGGACATATACCTGATGAGTGTGGACGGCACAGAAGCCACGCCGCTCGTCGAAAACCTAATGGCGAATGGTGTCCACAGGAGGTCACCGGACGAAGAGCGGATCGCGTTCCAGTCGGAAAAGGACGGGGACTCTGAAATCTACGTGGTGAACGATGACGGCTCAGAGGTGATCCAACTGACCGACAACACTGACAGGGACATAGTGGCGAACCGGTCGTGGGCTTAGGGTGATGGCGCGCCATCCGGGGATTGATCTTGGCCTGACGCCGGCCAGGCTTCGCCGAATACCAACCGATCGATTACTGCGCGGACTCTATCGGTGTAGGCGCCATTTCGGCTCACATCGTCGGGAGTGAAACAAGTTGCGACGCTGGAATCACACCTGAAACCCGCCGCAGATTTCATGTCGCTTGAGTCAACGCATTACCTGCAGCACGGCTACAGGTAGAGCTGGCTGGTACAAGAGGAGCTGGGGACAGGCATGTGCTCTCCGAAAGGGCCGTGCCGGACTGGATTAACCTGCTGCCGTGAAGGTTCGCAGGAAGATGAACAGGTTCGCAAGGGGGCTGGCGCGAGTTGGCGCCGGCGCTTCTCAACCAAGGAACACGGTGGCTTTGAACAAAACAAGGAGTGAGCACATGCCACTTTATCGACTGGTAGACACGGACACAGAAAAGGTGCTGAAGATCCGGCGGATGTCTCACGAGGCCGCGCGTCATCTGAACGAGAGCGTGACCGAGGGCCGGCAGTGGATACGGGGCCTTTCCGACGACGGTGGCAAACCTATCAATAGCCTGCACCAGGTTCTCCGCAGCCTGGATACGGAAGGCTTCAGCGACCGGTCGATAAACATAATAGAGCAGTATCTGGACTTCGAAGCGAAGCGGCGGGTGGGACAGCGAGAGCATTTCCATCGAGCAAAGGACAATTTCAGGAAGGTGATGAGAGAGATGTCCGAAGCCGATAAGCGGGCCGTTCATGCGTTTATCAGGACAATCTGCGGACACTCGTTCCATGCGGGGATACGTCTGGGCATCTCGGGGCAATTGGCGATGAGAGAGCTGGGCGCTTTTGGAGATGCGGCTGAAGAATAACCTTGTGGGATTAGGGGAGTTAAGTGGGATGAGCCCCGTAAGCCAGCATATCGTCAGAAACGAGTTATTTATTGCAATGTGTCGACGCAGCATCGAGGGTTGGAACCGGATATGAACATACTGATAATCGCCGGCCCGAACGGGGCGGGCAAGACGACATTCGCAAGGGAGTTCCTGCCCGATGAAGGGAACTTCCCGACATTCATAAACGCCGACCTGATCGCGGCAGAGCTGGATCCGTCTCATCCGGAACGTGTGGCGATGCGGGCGGGGAGAATGATGCTGGGCCGGATCGGCAGGCGGATCAGGTCAGGAGAGAGCTTCGCGCTGGAGACCACGCTGAGCGGACGCAACTACGCGAGTTCCATAACGGACTGGCGGGCGCGAGGCTACAGGGTGCGGCTGTGCTTCCTACGTCTGCCGTCGCCGGAGATGGCAGTGCTGCGTGTCCGCAATCGTGTGCGCGAGGGAGGGCACAACATCGAAGAGGATGTCGTGCGCCGCCGGTTCGATGCGGGATGGCGCAACTTCCGGCAGCTCTACCGGGACATCGTCGATGAATGGTTGCTGTACGACTCGGGCGGAAAAACCCCAATGCTGGTCGAGGAAGGAAGCGATCTGGATGGGCCGGGCGAAGAGGCGTTCAAGGCCTCGCAGGAACGAAGAACCAGGTACATCGCGGGGATGACGGCGGCGATGAGGCGTGGGGCCCGCGCGGCACGCTTGCGGTCGATAGAGTCGACAGGGTCGGTGCCCACCTGGAGGGACGAAAAGATCGTTTACGAAACCGGAGTGTAGAGTTTCGGACAGGAACTTCCTGCGAGGGATTGACGGTCAGCACATCGTCCTCGCTTCTGTGTGCAGCCATTCATTGGCGGGCTGCATGTGAACGGATCTGATGAAACGATCCGGAACGATGATTAAGAAACTGCAAGAAAGACTGCTTGGAAGACGCACTGAACGGTCTGAAGAACCTGCCCGTGGGCGAGAGCGTACGGGACTCGCAGCGGATTGATCCCGAGGGGCGAAAACGAGCCGCGCGGCGGGTTATGAAAGAGTTCCTGGATGAGCTTCCGGACTGGGAGGGCGGTCTGCGATAGCGTGCTCGTGTATGACGACACACAGTCAAGGCGCTCGCCGTACGGGCAAGGAGGGAATTGATGAGCATGGCAGTTTACATCGAGCAGAAGACGAAAGAGTTGCGGGCCAGACGCGAGGCCGAGTCTCGCGCCAAGCTCGCGGCGGAATGGATCGACTGGTCTGACCGCAGAGAAGCCGCTGAATCAAGGGGAGAACCGTTCGACGAGCCGGAGCCCGACAGTGAAGAGGCGATAAGAAGAAAGAGAGAAGCCCTGGAGAGCCGATTTCTATATCGATTAAAGACCCACTGGGTGTGGCCGCACATAATGATCCTGCTCGTGGTCTGCCTGGTGATAGACATAATCGCCCTTGGTTATGGGATCGTGTGGCTCGTGAGGTACGTCGCGGGTATAGAGGGCAGCGGGACGGTGTTCTTGATATCGACGTCAGCCCTGCTTCTGATGGGAACCTACTGGCTGCTGTACAAGTTCTTCAGATGGTTATTCCGCGAGGACGAACGAGATAGCGGGGCGAGATTGCCCGACAACGCCAGGGGGTCATTACGGTGGGGAGGTCGATTGCACCAGAAAAAAATACCCTCACACCCGCGTTCTGGCCTTTGCTATGCTGGATATTATGTCTAACTTTTTCCTGGCACAGGAGGCAGGATATGATGACGGAATCGTACGCCGAGACGATCAGGGGCAGCGCCGGTTTGCCCTACGACTACCCCGTGCTCACGGCCGAGCTGGTTCTCAGCCGTTTTGAGTCGGCGGCGGTCCACGGAGCGGGAACCATCATCAGCAACCTTCCATCTGATGGTGAGACCGTCACGGTCTCAGAAGTCGAGGGGTTCTATTCCAGCATGGTCTGCTCGAATCCCGCCAGGACATACTCTGAGATTCTCGACTCTCTGGCAAGGGCCCTGGGCGGCGTGCGCCTGCTAGCAGCCTACAGGGACGGTGACGGGGAACCCTTCGTCCATTCGAGGGTGCAGACGGCGGGCGGGCGGCCCTACTACGGCAGGCAGAAGGGCGTCTCGTCCGCCAGGAACTCATACCTGCTGCTGCCTGCCGGCAACCCCGGCCTGGGCGAGCCCCTGGTCGTCTGCGAGGGAGAGAAGGCGGCCGCGGCCGCGATGAGCGCCGGGTTCGCCGGCGCCTGCTGGAGCGGGGGTAGCGGATCTGCCGGGACCATCAACGTTGAAGAGGTCGACGGCGTGGACGTGGTGCTGTTTCCGGACAACGATCACGACGGCATAAGGGCGATGCGCGCCATCGGCGGTAGGATGGACGGCGTCGCGCGCTCGGTGCGGGTCGCGGACCTTGCGGGTCTGCCGGACAGGGCGGACATAGCCGACATATCGCCGGACGACGCCAGAAGGCGCGTTGCGGCAAGCGGGGACTTCGGTAACTTCCTCAGAGCAACTGGCGGTCCGATCAGGAAGAAGGGCGCTAGGCAGCCGATCAAGCTCTCATCAGAGTTGCGGCGGATGGCGCACGTTATGAGCTTCGACTCCGAGACTTATCTCACCGACTTCAACTCTGCTCTGACCTACAACGAATTGGGCTTCGCCCATCTCGTACTGGAAAACCAGGCCGGGAAGCTGCTGGCGGTTGTCGGCGATGGAACCGTCGAGTTCCTGGCGCTGAGAAGGAACGGCACCTGGAGCCGTGACGCGGAGGACCTTCGGGGTCTGATTTCGAGCGTCGGCAAGCACTACTTGAGAAGGATGATCAACGTCAGCGATCAGCCGCCGTACGACGACGACAGGACATTCTTCCCGGCGGTCAGGGCACTGAGGGCGTTGGAACAGGGAGAGTCCATAGACGGCGTGCCGGCTGCGATGTGTCTTGCGTTCGACGAAAAGCGGCGGCTGAAGAAGCTGCCGAGGAACCTGCTCGTGTGCGACGAGAACGAGGTTGACGCCGACCCCCGTTACAGGGGATTCGCCAACGGTGTCGTCGACGTGGAGTCGGGCGAGCTGCTATCCGCTAAATCGGCGCGCAGGCTGCTGGTATCCCGGATGGACGAGAGTAGCTACACGCCTGCCGGCGGCTAGCGGCACTCCTGCTGGCCGGACACGGCGGAGAGAACTGCGCTCTCTCGTCGCATAGCTGCCGGCCCCGGGACAGGGAGCGCCAACGTGGGGAACAGCCGCTGACGAGTGCGGCGTCATATCGGTCGCAATCCCGCGAATTCCCGCTGTCAACTACACGAAAAACACTACGCGGAGTCGAGAAGTGAAGAAGAGACACTACAACAACGGAGAAGGCGAGTTCATTCTCGATCCCCTTTCTGACTCGGTGGTAAAGGTCACCCACCGAGACCAGACAGGTTTCTTCGGGATAAACAGAGAATGGGATGTTGCCAGGGCGTATACCTATACCACGAGGAAGTCTCAGGTGGATAACGATGGGATCATCGGTGTGTTGAGTTACCGCACGGCGCAGCAGGCGCTGGATATGCTTTGCCTTTCGATGTTATCGGACCAGCGTAGAGAGGACTCCAGGCGAATCAATCCCGAGGGACGGAAGGAGGCGGCCCGGCAGGTCATGAAGGAATTCCTGGAAGAGCTTCCGGACTGAATGCCGGGCCAGGCCGACCACAGGCGAGAGCGTCAAGCGTTCTAGCACGCGGTCTCAAGCACTATCCCTCCTTGGGAGGCAGATGGAGAATTGGGAACAATGAAACTGCTATGGGGAAACTCTGACCCTGAAACCAATAAGTCCGCGAAGACAGAGCTCGTTGGCCTGCTGGTGAGTGAAGACCCCGAGACGAGAAGTGAAGTGATGCGACGCCTCGGTATCGCAGGAGAGGATGAGCTGCTTCCTTTCTTGGCGGATTGCCTCTCCGACAGCAACGACAAGCTGCGGTCGACCGCAGCCCGCATCCTGACGGATATGGGAGACGATAGCGTCCTGTTCGGTTTCATCGACGACTTTGCGAGCTCGGACCACAGCGTGAGGTTTGACGCAGAATGGGCGATACTGGCCTTCGACGAACCCGGGCCACTGGTCCGCCACATGCAACACTACATGCGCAACCAGGGCGAGGAGAAGCGTGGTGAGCGCATGGATGCGATCGAGGCGCTTGGCGAACTCGGGGACGAGCGCGCGGTTCCCTTCCTGATTGGGGCGCTGTATGACGGCGAAAGAAACGTTCGCGCCGAGGCCGCAAGCGTTCTCGGGAGGCTCGGGAGCGAACGCGCCGTGCCCGCCCTTCTCGGACGATTGACAGGGGACTGGGCTCGAAGAGTCCAACTCAGTGCCGGATGGGCCCTTGGTGACATCGGGGGCGAAGAGGCTTTTGAAGGGCTTATACAGAAACTCCGGCGTCTGAGTCCGGATGCCTGGATCGCTGCGGTCGAGGCTCTGGGTGAAATAGGAGACGGGAGGGCTATTCCGCACCTGCTGAAATCGCTGTCCAGGTATCGGAATACAGACATTCGCTCGGCTGCATTGACGCTCGAAAAGCTGGACGACGGTAGCCTTTTCACGAGACTGATTGACGACCTCGAGAACGTTGACGACAAAGAGCGAGAGTGCGCCGCGCTGGGTCTGAGTCTGCTGGGCGATTCACGGGCTATCGAGCCGCTTGTGCAGGCGCTGAAGGACTCCCACGGCTACGTGGCTGCCGCTGCTGCCTACTCGCTGGGCCAACTGGGAGGAGACAGGGCGCTCCAGGCACTGATAGAGGCATTGGCGCACGACAATCAATACGTGCGTTCCGCCGTTGTGAAGTCCCTTGACCGGATGGGAGACACCCGCGCGATAGCGGCGCTCAAAAAGCTGATCGAAGACGCGCAGGGCGCACTTGACCGCCTGAGGCGGCAGGAACCGGAGAATCGGGCGTGACCGATACAGGTGAAGCCGACTGAAGCAAGACCCTGACAATAATCGGGAAGAGTTCTGGGATATGACTGACGGTAAGCGCAAGCTGATAGGCGATCTGGCGGACGCTGACGCCGCCGTAAGAAGGCGGGCGATGTCCAGTCTTGGGATAGGCGACGAGTCCGGCGTGCCGGCCTTTCTTATCGACTGCCTCTCATCTACCGACGACGAGGCTGGGTGGGCTGCCGTGTGGCGCCTCTGCAAGGTTGGAGATTCAGGCACGGTGTCCCTGCTTGCGGAGACGATGAACAGGGGCGGTGCAGATGCAAGGGAACGTGCGGCCGTCGTTCTGGGGGAGCTGCGAGGCGAGGAGGCCCGGGAGCTTCTCATTGCCGCCCTAGATGATTGGAGAACGGGCGTCAACAGGGCTGCAGTGAAAGCGCTGTGCAAGTTCGACGATCCCGACCTGATGACCCACTATATAGCCGCGCTCCAGCCGGGGGACGAATCACTATGCAGTGCCGCAATCGGTGTAGTCGAGAGGCTCAAAGACGAACGGGCCGTACCGGCTCTGCTGGACCTGCTGGACAGTAGACTCAAGGACCTGCGCCTGGAGTCCACGTGGGCGCTGGAGTCAATAGGAGGGCCTCGGGTGCTGAAAGCCGCGATTCCGCTTCTCAAAGACAGGAACCGTTCCGTCAGGGAGTCCGCTTCAGACATCGTGGTGCACATTGGCGGCGACGAGGCATTCGACGCCCTGGTAGAGGCGCTGCCGTACCTGGGTAGGCCGTACCTCGAGCTTCCGTTCATGAAGGAGGATGACTGCTGGAACCTGGCCCGAAGACTGGTGGAAATCGGCGGAGCGCGGGGACTCTCGAGGCTCGCGCATATGCTCACGGCCTGGCCCGAATGGAGCATTTCGAGCGCTGAATGGGCACTTGAGAGGTTGGAAAAACCCGAGATGGTGGAGCAATTCCTGGGAGAACTAAATGGTGGGCGTAGAAACGACAGAATGTACGCCGCATACGGCCTGGGCGTCTTGGGCGACAGCAGTGCCTTTGAGCCGCTCTCGCTTTCGCTCCGGGACGGGTGGGACTGCGTGGTTGCCGCGGCCGCGGAGGCGCTTGGCAGGCTCGGTGACGACAGGGCTATCGAGCCTCTGGCGGCGCTGATCCCGAACGAAGACCTTGGCGTCCGGGCTGCCACGGCCGCCTCCCTGGGGAGGCTTGGGACAGAACGGGCGATAGAACCCCTGACCAGACTGATGAATGAGGAAGACGACATTGAGATATCGGGGATGGCCAGGGACGGGCTGGCTCGGCTGCGGGAAGTGACGGATAGGAGATGAGATTTGATTTTGGCAAGACTGTGTATATTGAAACCTCGGTGGCGTCCTACCTCTTGGCCGGGGCCTCTACCAACCCGGCGAAAATCGCCCGGAAGCTCGCCTCGGCCGCTTGGTTGGACTTCTGGGGACCCGGCTTTGAAATCTTTACCTCGACCCTGACGATCGAGGGAGCCGAAAGAGGTGGTCACGGCGATGCCGTGCGAGGACTCGAAGCACTGGACGGGATATCTAAGCTGCCGGTTACGAATGCCGTGAATACACTGGCCGACGCGCTCATACTCAACAGGGCGCTATCTCCAGGCTCACGGGACGACGCGGTCCATGTCGCCTTGGCGGCAGTACACGACATCAACTACATATTGACCTGGAAATCTCGACTTCTAGACAAGGAAGTGACCGGGCCAAATATCCGTCAGGTCTGCGAGCAGCATCGCTATCGCAGCCCTGTGACATGTACTCCGCACGCCCTAGTCGGGGAGGTGCCGATCTGGTATGACGAAATTCTCGAAGAAATCTGGGAAATCAGATACAACATGTCATACGAAAAAGGAAAGTCGTTCGCCCCCATAGACGTTCCTGTTCGGCTGGAGGAGTTCAAAGAGGTCGAAAATGGGTGGCTGGATGGAGAAGGCATAGTGCCCAGCAACGATGGGCTGGCCTGGCTGATTGGCGCATTCAGGTCTCACATTCCCAGTGAAGCGATGCCCACTAGCTGCTATCTGACAAGAGACGGTCGTGTTCGTATGGAATGGTCATGGGGAGCAACTTCATGTCCTTCCAGGTCGACCTATCTCTTCACACCGGTGGCTGGCTGTGCAGCAACAGCGAGTCGCGAGATTTCAACCACGGAAATCTGGACCTGGATAAGGATTCGAGCTGGGAATGGTGGGTCTCCGAAGTCAAGGACAAGCGGGCACAGAGCGGTGAACAGAGAGTGACACTGTGAGCAACACCGGACTATTGAATCGGATAACGGCGAACCAGAACACACTTGGCGGAAAGCCTACCATCAGGAATATACGGATTTCCGTAGAATTGATTCTCAGCCTGATGGCACAGGGCGCCGACCAGGCAGAACTCCTTGACGATTACCCCGACTTGGAACCCGAAGACATTCGTGCATGCATCGCCTACGCACACGCAGTTATCGCCGGCGATTCCCTGGCAGCCATAAGGATTGACGATTGCGATTGAACAAATATGAGAGATTTTTCTAACCTGCCTTCAGTCGCGAAGAAGACGATGTACGCGGCACCGCGGTTCATTCCCTCGAGAGGTGAGGCTGGGCGATAGACGGGCCATACCAGTACTGAAACGCTTCATCGACGACAAGCGGAACGAATGGCTTCGCTGGCAAGTGTGACAGGTGCTCAGCCGCTTGCGAGAAAGCGAGTAGGTACGACCGCCGTCAATCGCATTTGGAACTCCTGCTAATAGCCGGATGGGAAGGAATAGAGGCCCTTATCCATGAGATTTCTATGGGAAGACTATGACCCTAAGACCGACATGTGGGCGAGAGTTACGCTCGTCGGATATCTGGCGAGTGATGACCTGGAGCTGAGGACGGAAGCGATGCGGCGTCTGGAGATTGCGGGAGAGGATGAACTGCTTCCATACCTCAGGGACTGCCTCACGCATCCCCATTATCTCCTGACGTCAGCCGCGGCAGATGTCCTCGTGCGGATGGGCGATGACAGCGTGTTTCACCACTTCATCGACGCCCTGGCGGATCCGTCCCCCCAAGTAAGACAGAGGGCGCGGTGGGCCATACTCGAGTTCGACGACTCACCGCCTCTGGTGCGTCACATGCAGCGGCTTCTGCGACGGCAGCATTGCGATGAATCCCTGGTCAACATCGACTCCTTCGAGGAGCTGGCGAAGCTTGGAGACGAGCGTGCTATTCCCTGTCTGATAGTGGCATTTGCTGCGGCAATGAGTGACGAGGTGATCGCCGCTGGCGCGAAAGCGCTTGGCAGGTTCGGCATTGAGTGCGACGAAGACACTCCTTCGAACCTCTCAGGCAGGAATGGATAAGAAGAAGCCGGAATCTGTTAAGGCCGGCCCTCACGCCCATATATGGGGACGGTGCAACTCAAGATCAGGAAGGAGAGCATCAGACGACGATGAGCGAAGAGAAGACTGTCAGTGTCAGGCTGGAAGACCTGTGCAGAATCGCCGATGCGGTACGGACGATGATGCACGATCTGGACAATGGGAAGAGGAAGTATTTGCATATCGATATTGAAACGGTTCACGAGGTAGTCGAAAAGTGGGCTTCGGACGATGAGGTGCTGGCCGGCTGCGGCCACAGCCATCGATGCCGGGTGTGTCGAGAGTTTGGGCTGCCTCAGTGAGAGGCATTCCCAATCAAGCCGGAAGACGAGACTCGCAGAGAGTTTCAGGGCAGTTCGAGAGACCTGCGAAGAAAGAATCAATGTGATGGAAGGCAGAGGCAGGGCGAGGAAATCAGCAGAAACCACGACAAGACAGGGTGATCAATATGGCTAACGGAAGATACGGAATAGCGCGGTCGAGGAGGGTCTATATCTACCCTGACAGAACGGTCGAAATCAATCCCGGCGACGTCCTTCCTCCTATTGTCGAACTCGACGGAATGGCGGAGTCCCTGGAAGGCGGTCCTGTCTTCGAGAGCACGGACGTGCCTGTAGAGTATGTGCATTACTACATGGACAAGATCCATAACTTGCACGGATTCCTCGACGACTATCCGTCGGTGAGTCGTGAGCAGGCGATGGCAGCGGTTGAGGAGCGGCTGCTGGAGAAAATTGACAGTGTCATCAGCAGTGACAGGGAGTACGTCAGTGGCCAGCCACGGTTCAATGGAACTCGGATGACCGTCTATACGATGTTCGACCATCTGGCGTATTGCGAGGATATCAATAAATTTCTCTCCCAGTACGATACGCCGGTTACACAGGAACAGGCGGCTGAGCTGGTCCGGATGGCGAAGCTGCTTGTGGAGTACTGCGCCTATAAGGTTGCCTTTGAGCGAATGGACTCGGAACGATGACACACTACCCAACATGGACAAATAGAGAGGTGGTCTTTTATGGCACGGTACGTGACATCGACAAGGGCGCCAGGTCTTTCCAACTTCAGCTCATCCAAGGTGACAGGGTGCAAACGTATGCGTCAAAAGAGATTCTTGATGAAGTAGACCGTGCACTAAAGGAAGGTGGGGACAATGCAAGATTGCTGTTCAAGGGAGTAGGCGTATATCGGCACAATGAATTGGAATATCTGATGCAAGTAGACTCCGTCAGTCTTATCGCCCCGCTCGATATTGCGGCACAGCTGGATAGGTTGCGAAACCTGAAAGATGGATGGGCTGACGGAATGCAGCACCCCAGAGACTGGGGCAAGGGTTACGGCAAAGCGCCAAGCCATGAAGGACTGGATTGGCTTGGCGACACTCTTGAGCGCGAGTACCCTGATGACCTCCCACTTCCTCGCATCTATCCGACGCCTGAAGGCGGTGTGCAGATGGAGTGGACGCTTGGTGGATTTGTGGCTGTACTTGAGGTGAACCTCGATGGCCGCGAGGGAGAATGGCTCTGGTTTGACATTGCATCCGAAGACGAGGACGAAGAGAGTTTGAACCTGGATGACAGCGATAGTTGGTCTTGGCTTGCCGCCGAAATCCGACGGTTGGAGGCATCCTCGGTATGAACGAGAAAAAACTGCAGTGTCGGCAGGATGATCCTGATTTGATAAGAGAACGTTTCTTGGAACTTGCCAACCAGTGGGAGACCGAAACCGTACTGCTATCGAGCTCAGACCAGGCAGCTGAACACCCAGCCCACAGGGAAATCGTCAGCATGGGCGAACCGGCAGTACACCTGATTCTCGAGAGAATGAAATCGCAGGGCGGACACTGGTTCACCGCTCTACACGAGATCACCGGCGCCGACCCCGTCGAACCGGCCGATCGAGGCAATGTATCGGCAATGCAGGAAGCCTGGCTGAAATGGGGTGAAGCAAGAGCCAAGTGATGATATGACCGAGCAGAGATATCCTTATAGGCCAGATTATGCAGTCCCGCCGGGATGGGTTCTTGATGACCACATCTCGGCGAGAAACATCTCCCAGGAGGAACTTGCCGAAAGTTGCAGCATACCGCTCAAGCTAGTTCGAGGAATAATTGCTGGAGAGGCTCCCATAGACCGGGAGACTGCGGCTCAACTTGAGGAAGTTCTGGGCGTGAATGCATCTATCTGGCTTGAAGTCGACGGAGAATACCGTTCCTTCAGACGGACGTGACGGACTCTGAGTCTTGTCTCGGGCCAGTAACTCCCCTGGCATCGAGGATTCGCTGGACCGAGGCAAGGATCCCGTTCTTCATCTCCCCGACTCTGGCAAAACTCGGCGCAACTATTGGGCCAGCGGGGCTTTGTACAAAAACTCCCGTTTGCACAGAAATAGACCATTCAGTGGGAGTTTTGCACAATAATTCGGCTGTGCCCCAGAATGAACAGCCCCCGCAGGACAATAGACCTGCGGGGGCTGGGATTCCTTGAGTTACGGATACCTTATGCCGGTCGTTCCTACCAGTAAAATAACGTGCGCGGCTCTTCGGTTTTACTTTTGGTTGGATTCATTCACGACTCTTCGCATGTACATTGCAGGATTGCCGTATATTCCACCGGAAAGCGATTCTGGGCTGGTGTGTTCTACGACTGGCCCCTGTCCCATTTTGCTGCGCCAGCGTCCGCTGGACAGTTGTACGGCTGCGTGCTTCCCTGTACCTTGCGCTTCGTACAGTGCTATCTTCCGGTAGCCGTCTTCCGCGTCACTATCCTCGCATTGTTCAAAGCCCAAGCCAACAAATACATCTCTCAGACTTTCTATGCTATCCGAGCGCGTTGCGTGTAGGGGCCAGTAGCGACCTCTTGTCGGTTCCCACCAATTGGCGATGTCCCCAGCGGCGTAGGCGATGCAGTTGTAGCGTCTTGAAGGCACTTCTACGATTTCGAATCCTTCTTTTTCAAGGTTTGGAAATGCTTCTCTGAGAAGGTGCTCCCATTTACGCAAATCCATTGGCTTTGCCCCACTCGTACCAGGATGCCTCCATAGCGTCGATGTTGCCGTAGTCTGAAACATCGACGGGGTCGGCGCCGGTGGTGTCGTAAAGGGCTTGTATCCAGTGTCCGTTGTGTGATTGCATCCTTTCCAAGATGAGCGGTATGGCTAGCTGGCCCATATCCACAATTTCCCGGTATGCAGGGTGTTTAGTTGCTTGGTCCGAGCTTGACAGTAGTACGGTTTCGTTCTCCCACTGAACGGCAAGTTCCAAGAAGCGTTCACGGTCAACAGTTTTTATGTCTACTTCGTCCGTTGTGTCTATGTTCGGCATCTCTCGCCTCCTCTCGCCTCCTTGCTTGATTATAGCCGATGATTGCCAATATAGGAGGGTGAGTTTAATCTCATTCTCCCTAACTTGGAAGAGAGCTGTGGTTACAGTGTCAATTCTCACTTCAGTTTATGTGAGGGCGGCGCATATCAACATGACGTCTAAGGCCAGAAGCGGGTGGTCAACTTCTTGTGAGTCGGTCGCGAGTCAAAAGGAGCTTCGACACTCTTCAAGCACAGCCACTATTTTGTGCAGACCGTCACCGCCAATGTTACTTATTGTGCAGATCTGCGATTTTGTACAAAGCCGGCCAGCGGCTTGACGTGTTGACCGTGGCACTCGTGCAACTTATCGAAACGGAGCGAATGCGTCTCGAATAGTTGCATAAAGAACTCGTAAGGCTCCTGTTTGGTGCAGTCTATGAACTGGCCATTCATCCGCAGGAGTGAGTCTGTTGTGTAGAAGGCGGTCCACATGTTGCCATCTAAAAAGGGATGGATCATCGCAAGACTCTCCATGAGCGTCGCAGCTTCCTCCAGGATATCGTTGCAGCACCCGAGCTGCGGTCTCAGGAGGGCGGACTCCCGAGCGCCCGGATCCATCAGTCCCTGTGAGCCACCGAATTCACGGACAGCGCTTTCGTGTATCGCCGAAACTTCCTCAATTGTGGAAAATACGTGCATCAGGACTTACCGAGCAGTTCGTCCAGTCGCCGGTTGCTCTCAAGACTCGCGTAGAAATGCCCCATGACATCAGGGCGCACCCTTTCCTGGTTCTTGTTCTCTATGTAAGCGCTCATCGCATCTTCAAGAACTGCCTGAAAGTGCCGTCCTTCTTTTCGAGCGATCTCGCGCATCCCTTCAAGTAACTCCGGCTGGGCTTGGCTGCAAAATCTCTCTCTTGCCACGGCCATAGCGTATCCCTCCGAATACTGAATCCTATCTGCCGTTGCTCGAGAGTCGTGAAGGTAAATGTCCTTTTCAAGGTTTGTCTCGACACAGGTGGATAGTCCTTGTCCGTACACTGGCAAGATGGAATGGTGTTTTCAGCGGTCTTACTTTGCCAAAAACTCTTCAGCATCAAGGTCGGCTAGGACTTGGTTCAATCGGACCGTATCTATGCCTTCCACGAAGCCAGCTTTGTTAGGCTAACCCGAAGTGATTTCTTTCGCCGGAGTCTTTCGCCTGGATTTTCGCGTGCTCCGTGAGTTGTCATCTTTGTCTGTCCTTTTGGGGATTCGGACATCAGCTCGGTCAGATCCTTGAATGTCCTATTGCTGAGGAACAAGCGCTAGTCTCTTCCTCTCATAAACTCTAACGGAAAGAGGAGCATATCACCACGAACAATTGTCTCGAAACAGAGCTATTTTGGAGTCTATCTAAACGCTGTATAATCGCGCTTATCACGCATTTAGATGAGGACGCCATGACACTCCAGACACAGCACCCAACGCCGGAACATTCTCCGGCTACTCTGACCGACGAGCCGCGCCGGCGAGTGGCAGATGCCCTCGAGAACGCTCAGTCCGAGAACACTCGCCGGAATTATGCCGGCCAGTTCCGCAAATTCCGTGCATGGTGTGAACATGAAGATCAGTCAGCGCTGCCGGCTCAGCCGGAGGTAATTGCTGCCTATGCCGCGGAGCTTGCCGACGATGGCAAGAGCAAGTCCACGATTCGGCTTGCGGTCGCGGCTATCGTTGACGCACACAGGAGCGTGGGCCTGGAAGCTCCGCAGACTACCGGTGTCACCGAAACCCTGAGGGGACTGACCCGACAGTTAGGCGTCGGCCAGAAGCAGGCGAGACCACTGGACGCTGACGCTCTCGCCGCAATCAGGGCAACTGCGGTTACGCCGCGAACAACGCGTGGGGGCTCGCTTGAGATGGAGGATACCGCTCTCAGACGCGGCCGGCTGGACATTGCGCTGGCGTCGGTGCTCTCTGACGCGGGCGTGCGCATTTCGGAAGCTGCGAATATTCGGTGGCGGGATGTGCTCGATACCGAGGATGGAGCCGGACTGGTGTATATCGAGCGCTCCAAGACCGACCAAGCGGGCGAGGGCGCCTATGTCGTGATTACGCCCGACACGCTGGCTGCGTTGAAACAGTTGCGGCAGGGCTCTGAGGCCTGGACCGATGATAGTCTGGTGTTCGAGCTTTCGATGTCACAGATAAGTCGCCGCGTGGACAGTATGGCGAGAGCCGCGGGTCTGGGCGAAGGATACTTGAGCCACTCGGGGCGTGTGGGCCTGGCGATAAGGATGACGCGACGGGGAGCTCCGCTGCAGGCGGTGCAGACGCACGGTCGCTGGAAGTCGCCGTCGATGCCGGCGAGGTAAACCAGGAGCGAGAAGGCGCTCGAGGCGCTGGAATGGCTTGTCTGAGTGTTATGAGCAAAGTGGTGGCAGAACAGGATACAGCAGTGGTGCAGTTGTGTTTACTCATTGAACTGGTGACCTCCGACCAGACTGATGCAGGCTCTTGAGGTCGATCTCTAAAATGATTGCATTGCAATCGTGGTATAATCCTGCATATTAGAGCAAGGAGGCGGGACCTTGGCCAGTATAACCGTGCGCAATCTGGACGATGGGCTAAAGCGTCGGCTACGCATCCGGGCAGCCGAGAACGGACGCTCCATGGAACAAGAGGCCCGCGACATCCTGCGGGCGGCCCTTGACGAGGACGCTGCACCGAACAGGAATCTTGGCACAGCGATACATGGCCTGTTCAGACCATTCGGCGGAGTGGAATTGAAGATTCCTCCCAGGCAATCCATGCGCGAACCCCCACGGTTCAGTTAAGGCTGCATTCATGCTCGTCCTCGATACCAACGTAGTGTCCGAACTGATGAGGGAGCGTCCTAACCCCGATGTCCTCCGATGGGTGGACAATCAACTCACAGATAACCTGTTCGTGACCTCCGTCACTGAGGCGGAGATTCGAACCGGCATTGCCATCTTGCCTGAGGGCGAGAGGCAGCGTGGGTTAGCTGCCTCTGCCGAACGGCTCTTCAGCGTGCTCTTTTCTGAACGTATCTTGCCATTTGACAGTGATGCTGCCCGGGCTTACGCAATGCTGGCCGCTGACCGCAGGGTTGCCGGACGACCCATAAGCCAATCTGACTGCCAAATAGCGGCTATAGCCCGCTGCCGGGGAGCGTCCGTGGCGACAAGAGATGTGGACGATTTTGAGGGGAGCGGGATTGAAGTAATCAATCCATGGACAGACGAATGAAAGACGGTTTCACAGATCGCCAGGACTGCTGATCGGACTGCCCGTCAGTCTTAATTGGCAGTCTCAACGAGTGAAGGTTCTGCGAGTCTGGCTCACGGCGGGAAGCTGGATACCCGGACTTCGTCTGCCTGTCAGCGCCTAATGCAGCTAGAAATCAGGCAGCGATCTGTCGCCAGCGGGGCCACTGTTGTCTTCAGGAAGGTCGCTATTCATGCGCTCAGGGCAGTCGAGATCCGTCAGGTCG
>CBDCRO010000002.1:0-40273 GCA_965221045.1 Dehalococcoidia bacterium | reverse complement strand
CTTGTGTCGTAACTACTGTTGTCGACAATTGATACCCTCCCCCGCCCGCGCTCCGAAAGCGTATCGTGCAACTACCATCGGTTCGTCTGGCGGTAGCTGTAAATGTTACGTCTATAGAGTCATCCTGTGGGCTTTGTATTGTAGCTGATAGCGCTGGCACAAGTGCCGAATCCGCGTTAGTTGTAGTAGCTGCTCGCGTGCTTCTAGTGCGCGGAAACTCAAAAGGGAACGCCCAATCAGGGTCACCTCCAGACCCTATGAGCATAGACATGCCGACTTCGGCTGATTCTGGATTCATCTGCGCTGCGCCTACCGAGTTATCGGCCGGAGTCCCGCCGCCGCCTGACGGTAAGCCTGGAATGGTTACATCGTTGCCTTCCGTGCGCGTAAGCGTGAGCGTCGTTCCAGAGACGCTGCCTCCGTCTACCACTGACGGTAAGCCTGGAATGGTCACATCGTTGCCTTCCGTGCGCGTAAGCGTGAGCGTCGTTCCAGAGACGCTGCCTCCGTCTACCACTGACGGTAAGCCTGGAATGGTCACATCGTTGCCTTCCGTGCGCGTAAGCGTGAGCGTCGTTCCAGAGACGCTGCCTCCGTCTACCACTGACGGTAAGCCTGGAATGGTCACATCGTTGCCTTCCGTGCGAGTAAGCGTGAGCGTCGTTCCAGAGACGCTGCCTCCGTCTACCACGCCATCATTGCTCCCGCCGCCGCCTGACGGTAAGCCTGGAATGGTTACATCGTTGCCTTCCGTGCGCGTAAGCGTGAGCGTCGTTCCAGAGACGCTGCCTCCGTCTACCACTGACGGTAAGCCTGGAATGGTCACATCGTTGCCTTCCGTGCGAGTAAGCGTGAGCGTCGTTCCAGAGACGCTGCCTCCGTCTACCACGCCATCATTGCTCCCGCCGCCGCCTGACGGTAAGCCTGGAATGGTTACATCGCGTAAGCGTGAGCGTCGTTCCAGAGACGCTGCCTCCGTCTACCACTGACGGTAAGCCTGGAATGGTCACATCGTTGCCTTCCGTGCGCGTAAGCGTAAGCGTGAGCGTCGTTCCAGAGACGCTGCCTCCGTCTACCACTGACGGTAAGCCTGGAATGGTCACATCGTTGCCTTCCGTGCGCGTAAGCGTGAGCGTCGTTCCAGAGACGCTGCCTCCGTCTACCACGCCATCATTGCTTCCGCCTCCGCCTGACGGTAAGCCTGGAATGGTTACATCGTTGCCTTCCGTGCGCGTAAGCGTGAGCGTCGTTCCAGAGACGCTGCCTCCGTCTACCACTGACGGTAAGCCTGGAATGGTCACATCGTTGCCTTCCGTGCGCGTAAGCGTGAGCGTCGTTCCAGAGACGCTGCCTCCGTCTACCACGCCATCATTGCTTCCGCCTCCGCCTGACGGTAAGCCTGGAATGGTTACATCGTTGCCTTCCGTGCGCGTAAGCGTGAGCGTCGTTCCAGAGACGCTGCCTCCGTCTACCACGCCATCATTGCTTCCGCCTCCACCTGACGGTAAGCCTGGAATGGTTACATCGTTGCCTTCCGTGCGCGTAAGCGTGAGCGTCGTTCCAGAAACGCTACCGCCATCTACCACTGACGGTAAGCCTGGAATGGTCACATCGTTGCCTTCCGTGCGAGTAAGCGTGAGCGTCGTTCCAGAGACGCTGCCTCCGTCTACCACGCCATCATTGCTCCCGCCGCCGCCTGACGGTAAGCCTGGAATGGTTACATCGTTGCCTTCCGTGCGCGTAAGCGTGAGCGTCGTTCCAGAAACGCTACCGCCATCTACCACGCCATCATTGCTCCCGCCTCCACCTGAACCGCTAAGCAATGTTGCGATGGTCATGCGCCTGTTGCACTGCGCTGGGACGCTAACATCGCAGACCCATATCTCGTCTGTTGTTGTCAGCGTGGACTCAAGCGGGAAGTGCTGGAAGCCTACATTCTGCGCGGTCGCTGGCGCCGCAAGCAGTATCAGCGCCGCAACAATCAGGATGCATCTTTTCGCCATGCTAGCTCCTATTCGCTATGCGATTGTGTATGCTCGAACTGTGTAGTTGGCTACGCCAGTTTCGCCACCGGTATACGCTACCAACATGCGGCCGTTACCGCGCCGACCGATAACCTGCGACACTTCCTTGTCGAAACTGAAAGCCCGCGTAAGCGGTATCCTGTGCGCTTGCTCCACCGCGCTGTTTACGGCGCGCGTAGGAATTGCGCGCCACTGGACCCATGACACAAGATAGACTCCACGCGTCTCCGCAAGGTCTATCTCCACCAGGCCGTAATTCGACGTAGCAGGAATGACGATTGACGTATCCTTCCATGTCGACGTGGAACCCGAGACAGTAGCCTCTGCGCCTATCTGTGTCGGGTTGAACCCGGCGGCGGCGCCGGAAAACGCAGACACCATGAGCGCGAAGGGGATCTGTTGGTCCCTGCTGCCTACATTTCCGCCAACCGTGCCAGGAAGGCGCGCATAGTCGTAGCCGTAGAAGCTGACCGTAGCGTCCAGCGGGGTCGTGCGTCTGTGCCTTGTTCTTATTGCTGGCATTTATGTTTGACTTTCAGCTTGAATTATAACCTGATTGACTCTGATTTCCATGGCGTGTCCATGATACACGTCTTGCGTGAAGTCTGGCGTATCTAGTATCTGCGCTGTCAACTTGGTTACGCCACGGCTACCGATTTCCCCGCTGGTCTCTATCGGCCATTTGATATCCGACGTGCGGTCGACTTGATTGATTCGGATTTCCATGACTCATGATACAATGCTGTTGCGGGCATCGCGAAAAGGCGCGCATAGTCGCCGGAGTAGCTAGGCCCGGATGCCGGTTGGCGTGCCGGCATCGTGCGCCGGTCGGGGCTGGGTTGGTCTCCATGTCCCGGCCGCGCGCGCCGCTAGCTACGGTCTATCCCTAGCCAGTCTCCTACATCAGGGCCATCTTCAAATTGCTGGCGCGCTAGCTCTGTCCCGTCCTCTAGCTGTAGGATGATGACGCGCGGTCGCGTATTCTGCGCGGATACGTGCGGCTGTATGCGGCCTGATTGATTAGGGATGAATAGCTCAGGCCGTCGCTCCCCAACGATGTAAGGCTTACCGCGCTCGACTACTCCACCCGCCGCTAGACCCGGCACAGGCGAAGGGACAGAAATAGACTCCAACATCCTCAGCAGTGCTAACTCCCGCCTCAGTATGGCATCCTGAGCAGCAACCCTTTCCGCCTCAATCGCTGCCTTCCGCGCATACAACGGCGCCAGAAGACCTAGATAGTAGGACTCAATGTGCTGCTTTCGTTTGTATAGGTTGTCCAATACAACCTGATGGCTAGACTCTAGCCTTCGCTTCTGCTCTGCATAATAGCGCTCAACCCATTCTTTACGTTTGTAGAGGTTCGCCAATACGGCCTGACTACTAGACTCTAGCCTTCGCTTCTGCTCTGCATAGTAGCGCTCAATCCAATCTTTACGTTTGTAGAGGTTCTCCAATACGGCCTGATGGCTAGACTCTATTCTACGCTTCTGCTCTGCGTAGTAGCGCTCAATCCATTCTTTACGTTTGTAGAGGTTCTCCAATACGGCCTGACTTCTAGACTCTAGCCTTCGCTTCTGCTCTGCATAGTAGCGCTCAATCCATTCTTTACGTTTGTAGAGGTTCTCCAATACGGCCTGACTTCTAGACTCTAGCCTTCGCTTCTGCTCTGCATAGTAGCGCTCAATCCATTCTTTACGTTTGTAGAGGTTCTCCAATACGGCCTGACTTCTAGACTCTAGCCTTCGCTTCTGCTCTGCATAGTAGCGCTCAATCAAATCGCGTTTCTTGTTCGCTCTATCTATCATGGAATTGTATGAGCGCTCTGTCGCTGCGCGCTTTTCTTCTGCTATGCGTATGCTTTCGTTAAAGGAGGCCTCTAGCGCAATCTTCTGCTCCTTTAGCTGCTCAACCCTTGCTACTTCATCCGATAGACCGTCGCCAAATTGTATCAGGCTTACGTCTATGTCATCGAACGACTCAATAGTCGCTCGCATGCTTTCCGGTATCGATATGCCGAACTGGCTCGCGGCAGAAACGGCTGCGCGTATCTCTTCGTCTAACTTCTCAGACATTCCGGCGGTTACGTTTAGTCCTCCAGTTTGCAGTGTGTTAAGGTCAGCGGCCAGCCGTAGTATCTCGTCGCTTGCTTTCTGTGACTGGAAGACTATCGCCTTTGACGCATCAAGGCTGTACTTGTCTACCATTTTCGAAATTGCCCCAGTGTCCGCAACTTTACCTTCCGCTGCTGTTATTGATGTATCCATAGCAGATAGTTTCTCGGCGTGCAACCTCTTCATTCCTGCTATTTGGTCATTAATACCCTTAATGGCCGCATCGCGCTCCTTCTTAGTTTTTGTAATGTACAAGTCTACCGCTGTTAGCCTCTCTTTTTTCTCTGCCTCTATTCCGGCTATCGCCGCGGCTGCCCTATCTTTCTCTAGCTTAATCGCTGCTTTGAGAGCATTAAGCCTCGACGTCTTAGCCGCTTCGATTCCGGCTATCGCCGCGGCTGCCCTATCTTTCTCTTTCTTAATCGCTACATCGAGAGCATCGAGCCTCCACGTCTTAGCCGCTTCGATTCCGGCTAGCTCCTTAGCTGCCCTATCTTCCTCTCGCTTAATCGCTGCATCGATAGCATCGAGACTCAACTTCTTAGCCGCTTCGATTCCGGCTAGCTCCTTAGCTAGCTGTTTCTCCATCGCTTTAATTTGCTCGTCAATTGCATCTAACTTTGCGTCTCTTTCTTTCTCTATAGCTGCTATCGCCGCGGCTGCCCTATCTTCCTCTCGCTTAATCGCTGCATCGAGAGCATCGAGCCTCCACGTCTTAGCCGCTTCGATTCCGGCTAGCTCCTTAGCTAGCTGTTTCTCCATCGCTTTAATTTGCTCGTCAATTGCATCTAACTTTGCGTCTCTTATTTCCTCTATAGCTGCTATCTCTGCTTTCAATCGGCGTTCCAGGAACTTGGTTTCAATTTCCTTAATCCTTGCCGCGACACTTTCCCATACCGTGGGGACGTGCTCGAACTCTGCCTTAATCCTTTCAAGCTCCTTCTTTACTGATTCCGTAAGCTCTTCGTTTTCCTCTATCATCCCTTCTATCATGTTTGGCCAGATAGAGCCCCCCTGGACTTCATGGGCCGCGTCTTCAAAGTCCTCGACTATGTTGTCCAGGTTCGCTTTTACGTTACTGGCGACTCCGTCCATGCTTCTCTGCATGCCGCTTGCAGCGGAGTCGAACGACCGGCTCCACTGCTCGAGGTTGGATTCAAGCTCACGCATTAAATCAAGGTCAGCATCTCGGACAGCCTTTTCGTACTGCTCGTATACGCCAAACGCTTCGTCGTATGTCTTCCCCTGTTGCATACCGAGTGTAATGAAGGCGGCGCGCATTTCTGCGGTCTCCTTCTCCCAGCCCTTACTCATGGCGTGCGCTACCTCGTCCGAGAACGCGCCTACGCCTTGAAGCTCTGATACTATTCCACCGGCCGTGCTAGACCACATATCGCGCGCGGCTAGCTCTGTCTCGGACGGCTTCTTAAACCAGTCCCACACCTTCTTGAATGCGGCAAATCCAAGCTGCGCGACCTGTGCCATACCAGGAGGTAGCGCAGAAAGACCCATCTGCACCAAGTTGTCCAAGCCCGACTTCCAGTCGCCCGATGCGAACTGAGTCATCAGACCGGTTACTTGGTTGAAGCCTCCCGTGAAAATCTTACCTAACGGTCCGCCGGTAATCTTGCTGTCCAGTCTCCCCAGGAGGCCCTTACCGCTGCCCGCAACACCGGCCCATTCCTCTGCACCCTTGCCGCCTGCCAGGCTCCATGAGCCATCACTGGACAGGGTCATCATGCTTTGCGGAACGGTTTCCATCAGTCCGCCGGGGCCGTCCATGTAGCCCGCCTGGAAGGCAGCTGCGAAATCAAGCCCGTTGTTCTTTCCGGCCGACTGGATAGCCATCTGAATCTGGATAGACTTCAGAGATTCCATGGACGCTTTCATGTCCATGGCGAACCGCGTCCCGGCTACGTCTAGGAATTCTTCACCCTTCTTCTTCGCCTTTTCAAATGCCGTAGTAAGTGAGTGCCCGGCAAGTTCATCGCTTAGATTGGCGGTCGATTTTGCTGCAAGCTTCTGCGCAACGTCTACCTTGTCCATCCACGGTATGTAGTCGGCAACAACGTTGCGCGCGTTAGTGAACGCATCAATCATTACGTTCCACGTCCCGCTAATAAACGCGTCTATCTGGTCCTTCCACGTGACATATGCTGCTACCGCAGCGGCGACTAGTGGAATGATAAGACTAATCCCGCCTGTTGCGGCCGTGATAGCAGGAACAAACGTCCACATCGCGGCAACTGCCAGACCAACCCCAGTAACGAATACGCCGGCAAGTATTCCAGCAATAGCGGACATACGTGTTTCGCTGGACTGAATCCAGCTAATCCAGTCCACCATGATGTCTACGACTCTGCCCACCGTAGGCGCAAGCTGTTCGCCTAGCCTAATCATTAGGGTGTCTGTTGCAGAGCTAAGCCTAGTCATGGACCCGACAAGACCCTCTTGCTGTGTCTGCGCCATCTGCGCCGCGGCGCCTTCTGCACCCTCTAACTCCAGGGTGTAGTCTGCGAGTCCCTTGCTTCCCTCAGAGACAAGAGCCAGCATCGCAGGGCCCGCACGCTGGCCGAATATCTTCATTGCATCCGCCGCCGAAAGCCCTGACCGCTCGAACTGAGCTACGATACTTTCAAGCGGTAGCATTTTGCCGGCGGCGTCTGTAGTGTTAATAGTCGTCTGCCCTATGGATTCTCCTAGTCGCTGCATGGCTACGGATGCAGGGCCGCTTTGGTTAAGGAGCTTCGTGATTACTCCCCTTAGCCCTGTTCCGGCCATCTCCCCCTGTATGCCGGCGTTGCTCAGTATTCCAATGGCCGCTGCTGTCCCCTCCAGAGAGATACCAGCCGCTGACGCCACTGGTGCTACGAACTTCATCGCAGAACCCATCTGCCCAACGTTAGTGTTGGCAGTGGCTGCGCTTAGAGCCATTACATCTACGATGCGCCCAAGACTGCTGACGGGCATCCCCATGCCAGACATAACATTAGTCGCAAGGTCGGCGGCTGTGGCTAGTTCGAGGTTTCCAGCGGATGCTAGTTGCAGCGTCCCAGGAAGCGCCTTCATTACCTCGCCGACTGACAGCCCGGCCATCGCGAGGAAAGAGGTAGCGTCGCTTGCTTCCTTCGCGCTGAACTTCGTGCTCGCCCCCATTTCCAGGGCGATACCCTTCATGCGCTCCATTTCCGAGGCGGTAGCTCGGGTTACAGCTTTGACTTGGTTCTGAGACGCCTGGAAGTCCGTGAAGGCGCCGACGGCTTTCGTCCCTACGGCCAGCACTACGCCAGCCATGGCGCCGCCATACATTCCTAGCTGTCTGGTATTAGCCTGAAGGGCTTGCTTCTCTTTGGCTAAGAGCTGGTTTGCTTGCCTGTGTGCGCGTTCTGTCGCTGCTCGCTCTTTACCTGTTAGGGCAATTGCGCGCGCGTGCGCCTTCTCTACCTGGACGATCGGGTTAAGCTGAGACTTCTCTTTGGCAAGCAGGGCGTTTGCTTGCTTGTGGGCGCGTTCTGTCGCTGCTCGCTCTTTACCTGTTAGGGCAATTGCGCGAGCGTGCGCCTTCTCTACCTGGACGATAGGACTAAGCTGAGTCTTCTCTTTGGCTAAGAGCTGGTTTGCTTGCCTGTGTGCGCGTTCTGTCGCTGCTCGCTCTTTACCTGTTAGGGCAATTGCGCGAGCGTGCGCCTTCTCTACCTGGGCGATAGAACTAAGCTGAGACTTGGCCTGCTGAACGCCGTTAGCCTGAGCTTCGAGTAGTATCGTTACGGTTTTAGTCATGCTCGACTACCGCAATACTTGCATCGCTTGAACGTTCGCATGCCAAGCGTTAAACACTTCGACTGCTGACTGTTCCATGAACTTCGCTTGACCGCGGTCGTGCCTAGCCCGCAAGTCTTCGTGGACATAGATAGCATACGGCGCCGAACTCCCGCCAGCCACAATCGCCCATCCGACCCTGTACCGGCCGCGTGCGTCGCGCGGCTGCACTACGTGAATGGTGCCGAACAAAGCACCTGTATCTACAGGGACTAGGTCTCTCGCTCTTGCGGCTATCTCTTCGGCTACCCTCTTCAGTTCGCCGTCAGCCCAACTGAGACCGCCGTCCCATGCGCCGATTTCCCTGACGACATCGTCTAGACCTAGCCAGGTCGCCTTGACGATGATTCCGGACATGGCCTAGTCCTTATACATACCCGTTACGGCTAACAGGTAGTCGGCGTAAAGGTCTCCGTAGTCTCTACCGATATCCTCTGTATCGGGTTTACAGGACGTATGGCGCCTGTGTATGTCGGCAAGTGCGCGAAGCTCCATGATGAATGTGGTTATCCACGGCGCCAGTGGACGCAACCCCAGCTCCCTACACGCAACGCTAGGCGTGCAATGGTATTCCTCGCACGTCCTAGCGACTACCCATTCGACCGGCGTCTCTGTCTCCGCATTCGACAAGTAGCTAGCGAATGCGGCTATTCGTTTCCCCGCTCTAACTCTACCTCTGGAATCAGCCTGTTTCTTGTCAGGCACTCAAGGCATAGCCACGTCTCGCTGTCGTAGTCTAGGCTCTCTGACAGTATTTCCGAGACATCATCCTCGGAACTATCGTCAGAGTAGATTACGCGCTGAACCATCGCCCTAATCGTGGCATGGGTTGGGTAGGCGCGTGCACGTTCGGAGTCCTTTTCCTTGCTGTCCCCATCCTCCTCATCCTTTGTGTCTGCGGGCTTTGCGCTCGTGTCTGCGGCCAGAAGCCTCTCGCGGTCCTCGGCACGCTCTTGCACCTCCGTGATGCGGTCGGAAACCTCATCTCGTGTCTTGCCCCATAGCTCCATCAAGAGGTTGATGCGCGATTCCTCGAACAGGACTCTGCGCTTACCGGATATAGCACGGATAACGACACGCACTACATCCTGCTCTGACGACAGAGCCAGATGCGAAGGAACGTCAACGGTCCACGCTACTGCTTTCAGTCTACTCATGTGCACCAGAAAACCTTTCGCACCGCACGTTAAGGTAACTAAACGGCGCCGGCTGTGTTAAGCACAGCCGGCGCCGCGTTTCCTGCGCACCTACTATGCGCGGGTCTTAGTAAATGAGCCATAGGCGATGAACACGCACTCCGTAATGACGACCTTCTTGGTTTCGAACGGGTTTCCAATCTCGCCAATGCCGAACGTGGCTTCGTCGAAATTGCCAGTGCTGTAAGTCCACTTGAGCGTAAGCGGCCTCACCAGGTTGTCTTCGCAGTTCTCCAAGAACTTCTGGAGCAACGCTGTGGCGCGCTCGGTCACGAATCTGACCGTTACGTTATCGTAGTGCGCGAACACGTTAGGGCGCATCTGCGCAACCGCATCGCCCACGCTGGTCCGGTCGTCCCACTCATGGACTAGCTTGAAGGGTCCGACCGTAAGTTCGCGGATGGCGTCGATGCCGTCGAACGCCTGATAGTCTCCTGCGGCGCCGCCCGAAGGAGTCCAGTTATCCTGCTTCATTTCGATTTTTACTACACTGACAGGCTCTGCCATTGTTAGGCCCTCGTCTTGACGTAACGGCCGCGCGCCGTTAGAGTTGCGATTGACAGGACAACTTTCTTGTTTTCGAAGGGGTTAGCGTTTTCGCCAACCCCGAAGTCGGCTTCATCCATGTTTCCGTTACTGTATTCCCACTGCACGGTAACGGGGTCGTTAGGATACGCTTCCGCTACTTCCAGGAAGCGTTGCGGAGTCGACTGTTCTGCCTGTGGCGTTCCGGCCGGGTCTCTGCGCGTTACCCACGTCAGCGCAACGTCGTCGTATTCTGCGAAGTGGTCCGGACGCATCTGCTGGACGCTATCTCCGTCGCTACTGCGGTCGGTCCATGAGTGCTTGAGCTTGAACGGTCCAGCGTGGAACCCGCGTATATCGGGAGAGCCCGCGAAGTCGTGGAAGTGGGCGCCCTTCATAGTGCCCGTGTATTCGATACGGATAGAAGCGCCAGCGGCTATAGGCGAAGGCATTAGCGGGTTGCCAGCCAGGTGAGTTACGGTCTTAGTGGCAACGACATACTCAAAGAACTGCGCTGCCACAGCTACATCATTGACCAGGAACCGCTCAACGGACACAAGCGTATCCGCAGCTAGAACCCATGCGCTTGCAACGCCGTCGCCGACGAACTCTTCTTCAAGCTCGCCGGCTTGCGCCGTCCACTCTGCATGCTTGCAGCGTATGCCGATTGTCGATACTGGCTCGCTCATGATTTCCTACCCGTCATGCTAATACCCACGCCGGCGTTGTGACTGGCGGAATGACGTAAGGGTTCACGCTTCGGCGTATCATCTTCAGGTTGACGCCGTTCGTGTTTGCAGACTCACGGAAGCGCGCTACGTAGACGCACAGGCCGAGTATCATCGTGCGTATCACGGCCGGCAAGGTTGCGGCAGTCCAACCGCATATGTAGTCGAAGCGATACCGGCTCTGCGTTGACCACCACGTAGCGTCCTCCCACGGGAAGTATGGTCGGCCGTATCCTGCGCGCGAGTCGCGGTAGAACAGCGCATCGTTGCGCGGGTCTATTGTTCCGCTTCCGGTATCGATAACGAACTTATCGTTGTCTATGTCTTCCTCTGTGCCGTCTGTCGCTACGCGCGTAACTGACACCGACGCGAAGGGTTCCACGTGCAGGCTGCTAATTGGATAGCAGCGAGTAACGGTCCTGCGAGTCTGTTCGAATACGGCGCGGTTAAGCATCGCCTCTGCATGCCCTACGGCAGCCGCGAGGATGCCTGGGATACGCGCGTCAGCTGCGCCGCGGAAGTCGTTCGACCACCCGTCCACGTCGGCCGCTGTGATGACCGTGATTGGGTCGATTGCGCTCGGCGTCAGGACGTCCATGTGTCGGTCTCCCCTCGCCCTGGCGAGCATCCTCGCCAGCCCTGGCGCTATCTCTCGACTCAGAGCCCGGCACGCGTCTGTCAGTCGTTCGCGTTCCGGGCGGGTAGGTGCGCATCGCCTTACGTAACCGAGTCAACGTCCACGCGGCCGATTGCCTTGGTGTCGATAACTTCGCTGTCGAACGCCTTAGCGAGTCGGTAGCGATGCGTAAGACTCAAGCTGCCAGTGTAGGGGTCGTCGATGAAAATGAACCCACTTACGTCCAGCATCCAGAAGCGTGAGAAGTCGCCGACGTAGAGCATCTTCGCAGCGGCGGCGTTCGCTGCAAACCCAGGCATGTTAGGGTCCACAATCAACTTCATCCCGCCGTAGCGCGTCTCGCCCATCTGATTGGGCATATCAAGCTCGGGATACAGCCGCGTCCCGATGCTTGATACGGCAGTGCGCAACTGCATGAGGATTTCGTCACTCATGATGATGGCGCTTTTCGCGTTCTGCCGGTATGCGATGTTGACGCCGTGCTGCACAGCCGGTAGCAACTTCGCCAGGCCATGGTCTACTGACGTAGCGTCGTAGGTGCCGTAATGAAGCTGCGTTGCTCCAATCTTGTAACCCACCACCCCGTCTAGAACTTCTAGCGTTACGCCTGTCCCCAGCCCTACCGGCTCTGGCACCGTCGCCGTCGCGCTGCCAGTAATGAGGTACTTGTTGCAACCGCGCGCAAGCTGCTCGCCTAGAATCTTGGCGAGATAGGCTTGCAAGTTGATGCCTGCCGAGCGCATCGCTTGCCACGTCACTCCGTAGCGGTCCGTGCCGATGGTGCGCGGGTTGAATTCGTCCTGCCTGAATACCGGCGCCGTGCGTATGGCAGCGTCTGCGCTCTCCGCGATTACCGTAGCCTCGCGCACGTTCTCCGACGTGCCCGGCTTCGGAGCCTTAGCCAACGTATCGGTCATGATGTGCGTCATGAGCGGGTTCACGCCCATGTAGGCTTTCATTTCCTCAGTAAGCATGCTCCAAAGCGTGGTGTTGGTAGGGACCAGGTAGCCACCTTGTGCATCCGTGCCCATGACGATGGCACGCTGCTGGCTCGGCATCTGCATATAGCGCAGCACTTCCGCGTCACTCTGCCCGAGCGCTCCCATCCTCGCAAGCTGGCGCGGGTTATCGGACACGAAAGCCCTACCGACAAGCGCGTCCCTTACCTGCCGCTCGGTAGCAATGTCCTGCGACAACGTGCGGAAGTCGAGCACTGCCTTGACAGCATCCTCCGGCTTCGCGCGGCCTTCCGTCGGAATTGCGCTATCGGGGACAACCTGTAACTGACTACGCAGAAAGTCATCGATATCGCTACGCGCCTCGATACCGGCATCGTCGGATACCTGCGCAGAGGCCGCCGCTTCGCGCGCTGCTTGCAACTCGGTTCCTGCCACCGTATGTCGCTCGCGCATGGTGGTAATCTTAGCCTGGCTGTCAGCAGACAGACCACCATCCGCGTTACGCGCTACCTCTGCGCGTATGTCGCTGATGAGCTTTTCCCGCTCCTGTTCCAGTTCCGCGATAGTATTCTCCATTGCAGAAATTCTCCCTTACGCTTACGCGCTAAGCAGCCAATTGTCTACGTCTGCGCGTTTGCGCCTTTCTTCGTCAGCCATCAGTTTCGCTAGCCATGCATCCACGTTAGCGCGTTGATGCGCTCCGCGAATGTATCCACCTATTGACCTAGCTTCCGCAGTAGTTTGCGTGTATGCCGGGTTTAAGACCGGCCCAGCCTCAAACAGGGTCGCCCGCTTGATTAATAGCTCGTCCCACCCGTCGGACTTCTCGGTGTATTCGTAGTCGCCGTAATCACCCCAGTATGAGAAGGTGATAGACATTCCCTTGACGTCTTTACGTGCGACAAGCGCTAGCACGTCGCGGCCGTAGGATGTCTCAAGATTCGGTGCTACGTAAAGCGATAGCCCGTCCGCTCCATCCGTAAGCCTAAGCGTTCCGTTTGACTGGCGACCTAGAGGTATGTCGTTGTTGTGGTTGAAGGTGCACACCACGTCGTCATCGAACGCGAAGGCGCCCGGCGCTATGGTCTCTTTGTAACCCCAGTCCTCATCGCCCAGGTGGTAGGGCTGATTGTAGACCGCTGCAACGCCGACAATGCGCGACATGCCTCCATCGCCGTCGGCGCCTTCGACAGCGCGCCGCACGAACGCGGCCGGAATTACCTGCTTTCTACGCTCCTGGCAGAGTTTATGCATATCGCCAGCACTAGCATAGCATCAACACGCCACTTGACGCATGGAAGAAAATATCCCATACTGAACTGGATTCAATGGTCTCGTCACTCGGTAGCAGGCGCTGTAAAGCGAAGTGGACAAACATGGTTTTAGTAGGCTCGCGCGCGCACCCATTCCCTGGAATCTGCAGGTTGAAGCTCATGAGACGTGAAGATGCGGAGCACGTAGACTTGCTTACGATTCCGAACGAAAGCCAAAAATTAACATGTTTCGGCGATGGCATGTTCATGGAGGAAAAGGTAACTTGTGCCGAACTACCTAATGGAAACGTGCTTGTGATAAAAGAAGAGTGGCTTTGCTGTTCTAGTAAGTGAAAGGCTCCCATGCAAGACATGCATCCAATGTGCGTATGCGGTCGGCGCGTCCACACATTCTACGCGTATCTTTACTCGGGAGACTGGCGGCACTGGCGGTGCCTACCAGAATACGAGAGGATACGCCTTACTCTTCGCCGGGCTTGGTATCATCTTCGATACCGTTTTGCTCTGCGCTTTCGCTGGCGCCTTCCTCGGGTTTGGTGGAGATAGACGCCTTCGCGGCCGCCTTATCGGCAGCTTCCTTATCCATTTCCTCTTTCGTCTTGACGAGCGTAGGCTTCCCGAGTATGTAACGCTGTTCGCCAAGCTCCCCTCCAACCGGGTCTAGCGTCCCTTCCTGTTCTCGTAGCTCATCAATCTTGTAGGCTCCTAGCGCAGCGAAAGTCTTAACCCTTTGCGCATGCTTTACAGGGTCGGCCTTAAGCAGGTCGGCCGTTATGAACTTCATGTAGAGGTTCTTAAAGACGCCTCGATAGCCAATAACCTGTCGCTTGAAGGCAGCCTCGAAGATGTTGTATTTTTTCTGCATTGTGCGCGTTACGAAGTATTCAACAATGGTCGTAATGTTGTCATACGTAGCACGTTCCATGTTGTTTATGAACAGGAGCGGAATCATATACAGCGCGGTTAGCTTCTCATCGCTGTAGCGCATCTTATCAAGGAAGTCGGAGTCCTGTGCAAGCTGCACTGCCTGTGTATCCTTCGGGAACACCGACACCGTTCCCCTATTGCTGGGATTGCTTAGGGTCTCGGTAAGGCGCTTCGACGCTGCGTCTAATGTTTTTTGGTCTGTCTGGTCTGCTGGTGACCCATCAACGATAGCTATCTGCCCGCGTCCTCCTAGGTACATCGAATCCCTGAAATACTCCATACCGTGCAGGTTTGCTTCCATTTCGAGCCTTGCCGCACGAACAGGGGACATACCAAACATGTGCTGACAATCTACCGTGATAGGACGCCGCGGGGCTCGCTTGTTCTGCGCCGCGTGGAATATAGGCGGCATTTCTTCAACCGGGTTCCACGTGAACGTCTCGCTGCCTATCTGCCAGATGTAATAGTTTCCATCCTTTGTCAAGGTAGCGTCAGCCCTTGTGAAAGGTTCTATTGCCAATACGTTCTGGCCGTCGCGCCGGATGATACCCATCGCGTTACCAGTGCGTTCAAACTCCTGCGCTAGCATGCCAATCCACTCCGTAGCGGTACTGATTCCATCTGGAGAGACTTCGACCAAGTGAGCAAGCGGGTGTCCCTTGACGCGTTGCAGCTTGTCATTGACCATCCTCTGTATGCTCATTGGCGCCTCCTGGAAGTAACCCTCGATTACCCTTACGCATGCGTCTGTCGTGGATAGCGCCTGACCGAACCACGGACTGTTGTCGCTCCTTACCTGTCCCTGAACGTCGTCGCTAATGCCGTAGCCAACTCCTGGGCCGACTCCTAGCCATAGCGAGCGTTGCTCCCCGCGGTAGCGTCCTGTGTGTTCATGCAGACTTATCATTGCGCTCCCCAATGCGTGCCATGATTCCAGAAAGAACAACCGGCACAGGCATCTTGACTAGCACAGATATCAAGTCAACTACGCTAACTTTACACTTTTTGGCGAGAGACTTTAGCGCCACTTGGTCTTCTGAGTGAACGTGGATACGGCGGTAGTTGGCCCTTATGTAGTCATACTGGGCAGTAGTGTTCCTGTTCACCTTATGCGGCATTGGCAATACCATATCCTGTACTGTAAGTCTTCATTGCCAATAGCGCGCTGTCGAAGGCGCCAGGAGAGCGGCCTATGCGCTTAGCGTGGTGCTCCTTAGGCTCTACCCAAAATCGCCTGTCTTGCTTGAGTTGCTGACGCACTGACCGGAATTCCTCTTCCATTTCCCTGTTTGCGGCCATTGCGACCATGCCCTTTGCCATCATCTTCCTAGAATCATAATGCATTTCGCTGCGGACGTTCCCGAACAGCCGTTCCTGGCGCGCCTTGCGACCCGTCAGAACGTTCCTAGCGCTGCGCCCAGTGTCGGCTATCATCCTCGAGATGTCGGACCCGTAGCCGAGGCCATCGATGTTGATACCGGATGCACCAAGCCGGTCGTAGACTTCACACACATGCTTGGCTATTACCGGCTCCGCGGCGCCGCGCGCTATCTCTCTCGGCGTAACGTCCCATAGCGCCGGGCGCCGGAACGCCGTCAAGCGGCACGTGTCCCCGCCGCCGCCCGAAGGGTCCAGGCCGAGGATAAGCTGTGCGTCAGATGGCTCCGCGCGTAGCGCCTTGCACTGCTCTATTAGCTCCCTGCTGTATATCTGTAGCTGTGTCTCGATAGGGAACTCCCCCAATACGCGAGCGGCGAACTCCGCGGCCGTCATGGTGGCGCGCCACTGTTCTACCGCAGCCGGTCCGGCTATTGAGTCGAGAACCGAATCAGGAGTTACGTTACCTTCTTCCGTGAAGTTGGGGCTATCAAGAGTGGACACGCTAATGCAATGATACTTCGATTCAGGCTTGAAACAATCTCCATACGCGGTTTCCTCGTCTAGTGGATTACCTACCGTTACCAGCTTTCCGGTCTCGTTCAATACCCATGACTCTGCATTGCGCCAATTGTTGCGGTCGATACCGCAGCCTTCCTCTAGTATTACCAGCAGGTAGCGCCTGTGCATTCCCGTGATAGTCTGCCCGGTTTCCCTGGCTTGAGGCGACCGGCACATTAGCACCTTGCGACCGTCGATGGTCCAGTTGGCGTGATTCTTCGACAGGTTGATGGTGCCCGGTAGCTTGCACTTTATGCGCAGCTTGTCTACCTCTAGCAGTACGCCATCTACTATTTGGTCCCACGATGGCGCAATTATGGCAACTCCTACTTCATCCCGAGGGTGCGAGTCAATCCAATGCGCAGCTATGACGCTGGTTGTCATCGACTTGCCCCACTGGTGACCGCCCTTGCACGCTACCATCTTATGCGAGCCTACGGCATCACATATCTCTCTCTGTTTACTCCACAAATGAACGCCATGCGCCTTCGCCCACTCCACCGCGGATAGCGGAGTGGGCGAGAAACGCGAGCGGCGGCGCCAGCCTGAACGGTAGGTTTTAGGCATAGCAAGCGTGCTTCTGTGGAGACTTGCAGTATCGGCACGGCCATTCCTTGATACCGTCAGCTTCCGGCGCGTCCCCGTGGTAATATGCTTCCAGCTTAACGCCCATTCTATTCACCTTCCGGTCGCATAAGGTCCGAGAGCGTCTGTCCAGTGAGATACCTCATAGCGTTAACGGCACCAACTGTTCGCGTATGCTGCGCAACCTTACCGCCTTCTTCTGGCGGCATTAGAAGTTCATAGCAACGCGCAGAGGCTTCAGCGAAGAAAGCGCACTGCACGTATTCTTTCCAGCGCGGAAACCAAGACCACTCCGCTGCAATCTCGTAGCACTCTTCAGACACCATGCCCATTTCGACAGCGCGCAATAACGCTTCGTAGCACTCTTCAGGTTCCTCCACCGGCTCCGTGATACGAGGTAGCAATACCTCCATCGGCCATGCCATCCTTACACCATGCGGCATCCTCTTAGCGCAGATGGTCTCAAGGGTCTGTCCGTCCATTTTCTTTCCCTACTACTCCACTGTCCATATTCCGGTAGTGTCTATGCGCGTCTCGCGCGTTACGAGCGAGAACACTGCCTCGTCTCCCGCCGCCGCCAGATACCGCAGCGCGTGCAACCTCGCCGCTGGCTCGCAGTCCCCGTCCAAGGTCCCGCAGCCAGTAGTCGGGACGCCGGCAATCTGTGAAACATCCGTAAGGTTCGCCAGCCACCCGCGGCCTAATAAGTAGGCGCCTAGCCCGGCAAGCGCGTCAGCACGCACCGGCGAGGCCGCGTAGAGCGCCGACAGAATGGCGACCGGCGGCGGTCCGACGTCTACTACTGCATCGGTAGTCGTTACCCACCACGGTATCGAGATAGGTGCACTCGCCGGCCGGTCTTCCGACTGCCACAGCTCGACTATGATGCCGGCCTGTGTGACGCGTGCGTATAGGGCGGGCTCGTCAGACGCTGTGACGTAGGTCCACGACACGGTGGCCGGCGCATCACCACATGCCGTCGCTCCAGGGTCGGACAGCGGAAGCCGCCACACGCTCTCTGGGTTGGTGTCGTCAGCGATAAGCAAGTCGCCGCCCACTACCACTATGCCATGCGGAGCGCTGAGCAATGACGGAAACAGCATCTCGGTGCCGGTGGTAAGGTCGGACAGCGGAAGCCGCCACACGCTATCCGGGTCGGCTGCGTCAGCGATAAGCAAGTCGCTGCTCACTACCACCATGCCGCGCGGATTGTTGAGCGCTGACGGCAACAGCGTCTCGGTGCCGGTAGTAGGGTCGGACAGCGGAAGCCGCCACACGCTCTCTGGGTTGGTGTCGTCAGCGATAAGCAAGTCGCCGCCCACTACCACCATGCCGCGCGGATTGTTGAGCGCTGACGGCAACAGCGTCTCGGTGCCGGTAGTAGGGTCGGACAGCGGAAGCCGCCACACGCTCTCTGGGTTGGTGTCGTCAGCGATAAGCAAGTCGCTGCCCACTACCACCATGCCGTGCGGAGCGTTGAGTGCTGACGGCAACAGCATCTCGGTGCCGGTAGTAAGGTCAGACAGCGGCAGCCGCCACACGCTCTCCGAGCCGCTGTCGTCAGCGATAAGCAAGTCGCTGCCCACTACCACCATGCCGCGCGGATTGTTGAGCGCTGACGGCAACAGCATCTCACCAATCGGGGCATCAGTCAGCATCGACACGTCCCACCCGCGCGACGTCGTCATCAGGCCGCACAGCGGGTCACCGGTCAGCGACGGCGAGAAGGAGTAGGGCACGTGCGCTATACTGCGCGTCCCCGTGCCCGTGCTGCTGCCGGTCGCCGTCTTAATCTCATCGACCCCGATTGTGGAATCTGGAACGTGACGCTGTAGCAGCCAATCGTCGCTGTCAAAGGTTGGCGCGCCTACAACGCGCAGCGTGCTCGACATGCTCACGGCGCCGCCGAATGTAGACGTATTCGATACTTCTAGACTATCCGCTTCCGTAACCTCGTCTTGCGCCGCCATTTCAAGCCGCGCAAACGAAGCGAATGCGATTACGGTAATCAATACAACTGCGCACAGCAAGCGTTTCGTTACACTCATGTAGTAAACCTTTCCACTTATCACGAAACCCGGCATGGTAGAGTATACCATGCCGGGTTTCCGTTGGGCCGCGATGCGCCACTCCTGACAAGGTTCTAAGGCTGCGACACCTTTCCGTGGACGTAGTGAATCGTCAAGGTGACGACTCCCCATACGCCGGCTGCTACGGCGACGACTTCTGCCTGCCCACCGATGGCGTTGATGTAGTCGCTAGCGCCCGGCACCAACAGCACTACCGCCGTAACGATGGCGGCGGCTGACTGCTTGAAGTGCTCTGCTGTCATTCTTCCGTCTCTCTCTCTACCGCATTAAGTGCCAGCTTAAGGCACTGCGCACACAAGCAGGCTAGCTTCCTGCCGGATGCTAGAAACAACCCAATCACTGCGCAAGTCTTTATCTCCAAGCACCTATCGCAGGCCGCTTCCTTGTAGACGTGCGGTAGCGGCGGGGTGGCGTCCATCAGAAGCGGGCCCCGATACCGATGATGGACTGCACTACATGCCCGTCATGGTCGGCCCCGATACGCACCAGCCAGTGCTCGCCAATAGGGATGCCGAGGCCGCCGCCCAGCTTGCCATCCGGTCCGTCGGTATGCATGCCGCCTATCTTGAGTTGCCCTAGCAGATAGTGCCCGAAGACGTGCACCGGCCCTACGTCCCACGTAGCACGCGGCCCGGCTCCGGTAAACATGCGGCCGTCGTGATTCGACACGTGCGCCACGAAGCTGAACGGCGAGCCGGTAGTCGGCGCGTAGTCTGCCTCGAACTGCACGCCGTCGAACCGGTCCATGCCGTCTGCGAGATTGGCCACGTTGTAAGACAGCATGACGATACCGCGTGCCGGCGACTCTGGCGTTTGCGCGTAGGCGGAACTCGGCACGAACAACGAAGCACACAAGAGCGCGGCGGTGGAGTAGATTGCTTTCATTCTCATTTCTTTCTTTCCTTTCTACGTGTTTTAGTATACCACGAACCCGGATTTCTCTATCCCCGCGCGTGCGGGGATACTCTCATGGTAACGTCCTCGTTTTGGCAGGTTCCACAACGCATTCCTTACACTTCCAGAACCAATCGGAATCCAAGCGCAGGGCTTCGTCATCGCAGTCAATGCCGCATTCCTTGCACGTCCTCCTTTTGACAGGTTCCACAACGCATTCCTTGCACTTCCAGTACCAATCGGAATCCAAGCGCAGGGCTTCGTCATCGCAGTCAATGCCGCATTCCTTGCACTTCATCCTATTCCTACTTCCGGTTCTACTCCTTCTCGCGAGATGCTGTTACCTCCCTACGCTATCGGCATCCTCCACGGGAAGATGCGCAAGGTGGTCCGGGACGCTGTTACCGAGCGACTCCACCGTGTAGTCAGCGTTGCTTTCCAGATTCGCTTGGTCCGTCCCACTTACCTGCACGCGGCGCCTGTCAGGGTCTATCACGCACGCGATGCCGTCCTTCGTGCGCGTAGAGGATGCGGACATGAATCCCTGCATCGACGGGTAGCGAGTATCGAACCCGTTAACGAATTGCTCAAGCCCGTTGACTCCCTGCATGTGCACGGCAGCGGTAGGCTTACGGCTCCGCTGTCTGCCGCCGGCCTCATCTCCCAGTCCAATCTCTATGTCGAAGTCGGCTACACCGGAAACCCGGAAGTCCTGGTAGGTTACCGCATGCTCCTTGCTGATACTCACCAAGTAATGCTCGGCAGGCGCCGCCGTAAACTCTATGGACAGCGATTGCTCATGCGTGCCTTCCTCGCCTTGCTCCTGCCCCTCTCGCGATGTCTGCGAAACTCCGAAATGCTCCTGCATGGCAACCGACGCCTTGACTCCGGCGTAGCTGCCCGAGATTTTCTGCGTCGAGTCAACGCTTAAATCCAGCGTCATACCGTGCGTAACAGTAGACGTAAAGCTATCAGCTTCACTAACGGACTCATCATAGCTTACATCAACCGGGCCATCGCTATTGTTCTTGATTAGCCGGGTTTTTGAATCGTCCTCGACAGTTACATCCTGCGCTACGCGTTTCGGCCCGTAGTCAATCGTAGAGTTCAACGGGTCGTATCGATAGTTTCGGAACCGGATGTATGCCCCGGTATACGGCTCGCCGGTCACCGTGCCGCGGTAATGATATATCTGATTGTCCGTCCGCCAGTCAGTAGGCGTGTGCACAGCCTCACTGACACTATTCCACACGTTCGGCGCGCCGGCGGAAAGCTCCCACACCATCGGGGCCAGACACGCCGCCATGACGCCCTGCATCTGCTTTGCCAGGTAGGATTCGTTCGGGGTAGGCGCAGCGGCCGCGGTAGCCCGCTCAAGCGCCTTGATACCTACTGCCCCGCGTTCACCTGGCGGAACCTGCACGTAGCTCTCCAGCGTCGCCGCCAGTCGTGGCGGGCTGAACGACTGCCGAGCCCGCAGTCCGTTAGCGACTCGGCGTAGCTGGTCTACCGCCATTACGATGCTCTGCTGTCCGGGGTCTCCGGCGCTAAGAGCCAGACCGTCTATGTCGTCGGCTAGACGCATCCTATTGGACCTCGTCCAGTAGGACGGCGGCTGGGAGCGGCGCAACCGCAAGATGATACCCGCGTAACGCGGCTCACTTACCGGCGCCCAATGCTGCGGGTTGTCGGAGAACGCTTCCGCGGTAGTCTCGACTTCTGCCGTAGGAACGACGCTTGTTTCCTGCGCGCCGACCAACGCAACCGCTCCAAACATCAGCGCTACCAGCGCTACCACAGTAAGCCATTCCAGTTTCGTCATGTTGCAACCTGCTCCCTTTCTCCGGTTTCCTCAGTATACTTCTCGACTCGGAACTTGGGCCACTGCCCTACGCCGTCAACGTTCCTGTCGGCGGTAGCATCGACCGGTGCAGCCGCCAATCCAGATGGATGCAGATAGGCACGTAGCGCCGTTGCAGAACGACGATGCCCGTGTTACCGAGAGGCACGACGCGCGTAACCGTATGGCTGGAGAAGGCTACTCCCTGCCATGGGACGGACACGAGCACGGCGACGGCTAACAGTAATACGCTAGCAGTCCTTGTCGGCATTTCAGATCCTCTCGACAGCCGCTTCGGCGTCCGCCCATGCCTTGCGCTGCTCGTCTCCGATGTCGCTCCACGGGACCGGCGCAGAAGCCTCCTGCATCTTAACCGCGACTGGCGCACCGAGCCACGCCTTGAGGCTCGCCGTGAACGCCTCGTAGTTGCGTTGCCCCTTGTCCATTCATCCGCTCGCTCAGTGCAGAGATATCCACGCCAACGCGGTAACGATGGCAATGTGCATGTCGTGGTCCCGCAGCGAAGACCATAGCACGGCGCCGGTCGTGTTCGTTCGGAGCGGAGCGGCGCCGCCGTTGTAACCTACCGTTACGGCGCCGGTCGCGCTACCCGCGGGCAGCTTCGGCAGCAATACGAGGCTCCCATCCGGTAGCGCGCCTGCGCCGGGAATGGACACGTTCAGAATATACACCTGTTCGGCCTCTGAAACTAGCTCCTCGAACGCCGTCGCCACGTATACGAGACGCGCCGCCGAAGGTAGCAGGGCGGGAACTTCCACTAGCTTGTAGCGGTCGCGGCTGTCGCGCGGTTCGTCCGGGTCGAGCACTAGCACCTTGTCCGTTGGTTTAGGCGCCGGCACGGTAGAGAAGACACGCTCCCAGTCCTGCGCGGCGGACGGAGTAGCGATAAGCAGTGCGAGCAGAGCGATTGCGATTCGGTTCATGTTTGTGTCTCCGGTTACGGCTGTGCCGTAATGTCCAGGAACAGGTATTGCGTGAACGAGAGCGGGAACGCGGAATACGTCCGATACCACGCGTTGTAAGCGACGGCGGGCGAACCAAGCATTACGGTTGTGTCCTGTTTCGCGTAACCAGCTACGGAATTCAGGCCGCTGTTACCGGGTCCGGCAGCGATAAATTCCGGGTCGTCGGCATCCACCGGAATCGCGAAGATAATCCGCACTAGGCTAGCACCTATCGGAGTCGGCGGTAGCTGGATGACCTTAGACCCTGGCGCGCCTGCGATAGCCGTGTCGAAGTCAGCCGCGGTCAGCGTCGGCGTTCCGTCGACCCACTCTATCAGGCCGGCGTAGCGGATGAGCGTGTCCGGGAACGTCACTAGCCCGTAAAGCAGGGTCCTGAGCGTCATGACCACATAGGCGCCGGAAGTGCATTCGGGATTACCGCCCAGCGTCGTCGGAGGCGTGCACGTCTCTCCCGTGGGGTCCCACACCGATACCGCCATGCCGGCAACTCTCTCGTTGGCGGGACCGAATTGGAGCACGTAAGGCTGCGCGAGCGCGGCCTGAGCGCAGAGCACTAGTAGGGCAGCCGCCACCATCGTAATTCTCATGTCGTCGTTTCCTCCTTCAGCCACTCGCGAAGTACCGACATTGGCACCCGCATAATCTCAACCGTGTCGCCTACCAGCATGTTCGAGATAGGGACTTCAATCCTCACCACTGCGCCAGGCGTGGATAGGTTCTGCGCCGTGGCAATTGGCGCCCCGTCTTCGATGTCTGCCATCAGGAATACCCCAAGAACGTAACCCGGAAAACACGATCCGCCAACCACGCCGGGCCGAACCACCACTTATACGTTATGCCTCCGATTGGCATAGTATACGCGTAGTTCGGCCCGTTCGCCGAATATCCCGTCACTCCCAATGGTACAAGCGGAAACACCCTGTCAATGTCCGGCGCGAAATCCGGAACACCAAATCCGAGCGAGTTGGTAGTGCCCGGCATGGTGTCCGCCGGCGACTGCACGTCGTTAGTCGCGTAAGGCGTCCCCGACGCAAGCTGTGCCGCTACGTTGTCAGCGGTGTAGGGCTGATATACCCGCGCCACCAAGATGTTGAAATCCTGCGGGCGAACGGGCAACGGCTCGACAAACCGCAGGCTCCCCGGCGAGCCTGCCGCGTATAACGCCGAGTATAACCCATTCGGGATCAGTTCGCGCGCTCCAATACGCCTGTCTCGCAGGTCGCGCACGATCAGCCCGGAGTCGGTCCCGACACGCCCGGTCAACTCCGTCGCCACCCGCGGCGTAACTGCCGGCACCCGAAACAGGATGTTGGCGTTGCTACCGACTATGTTAGCGCCACCAACCGCGCCGTAAAAACTGCTCAGTCGAATCTCGGCAGGGTCGGCGGCATCGTCCCATGCGACATTACTGGCAAAGTAAGACTGTATGCCAAGCCCATCAATCTGGTCAGCGCGTATACCGCGGCCGCCGTTGAACGGGAACGAAAGGAAGTCGTATAGGGTGATAGCCATCAGGTCACCGTAATCGTCACTTCGGACGGGTTAGTCACGGCCTGATTGCCAACCCATACGTTGAACGCTTCCGTCTCTCCCATCGGCACCACGGTAGCCGCCTGCTTAGTGAACGCGCCCATCTGATTGGTCTGGCTCAAGTCGTTGGAAAACTTGACAGTCGAGATGTCACCCTCGCTAGCGAGCCTGGCTATTAGCAGGTGCATGTTACCGGCGTAGGCATCAATGACACCCTGGCCCATGACTCCCACGACTGCTAGCTCATCGGCCTCGGGGATGGCGTCTGTCGAAGTGCCGAACCTTAGCGTGGGGTATGTAGTCGGCACCGGTGGCGTTCCGCCTCCCGATGTAGGCGCCGACAACCGAATGACCCCCGGTGTCGAGCGGTCGATTACGATGCTGCTATCAGTAGCCTGCACGCTTGGCCCGTCAAGTAGCGAGTCGATATGGTCTCCAAGCTGGTCGCGCACGTCCATCGCGCTAATCTGACCCGTGCGCGACGGGTCGCTAATCAGTGACCCGAGCATCGTCCGCAAAGCCGCCTTGAGTCTTACAGCCATTAGCCTGTAACCGCGTCAAATTCCCGGGAGAACTCCGCAGAGAATTCGCCATCCACCGTTATGCATAGCGGTATGGTAATCCCGTCCATTCTCTCCATGAGCCTCTGAACAAGTATAGCACGCGCGCGAGCCTCAAGGTGATACTCGTTACTCACGCCGCACGGTATGCGAACCTGGATAAACGCGGTCTCAAGGTCCGCTTCGCGTCTTCCAACTGCATAAGCTGACGTGCCGGTGTAGTGTGTAACATGCGGCGCAAGCTGCTTGCCTATGTCGCCAAGCGGCGACGCTGGCGTTACTGCGAATGAAATGTCATCTATGTTGCACTCAATGTGACGCGCTATGTCATCCTCTACGGTGTCTGCCGCTTCGCACCATACCTCGTAATTCGCTACGATGCTACCGGCAGCATCAGTCACATTCTCCTTGGCCCCGCGCTTGATATTAGGCGGAAGGTAGAACGGCGCGCTGTCCGCAGACGCTGCTAGGACTTTGGTCATGTGTTCAATGCTACCCTGGCAATAGCCGCACGTAAGCTTTCCAGACGTGCGGCTATTGCCAAGTGTTATCCGCCTACTGCCCGCCGCCGCTATGCTCTGCGATGATAGCGTTCAGCCGTTCCACGGCAGCTTGTGCGCGCTCGACGATGGTTGCAGAGGTAGCATCCCTGTCGGCCTGCACGTCCAGCACGTGCTGACGTGCGGCGGCCGCTTCGGCCTCCTGCTGCGAGGCCTCCAGCGCCGCAGCCTGCATCGCTACGGCGCCCCTGTCGTGCTCCGCCTGCGCGTCGATGACGGATTGCAGCGCTTCGGCCAGCGTCGGAACCGGCGCCGGCTCCGGTTCCGGGGTATCCTGCGCGTATGTCGAGCCAGAGAAAACGCACATGACGGCGACGATGACGGTAAACACCTTGTTCATTCTTCCCAATCTTCCCTTGCTGCACAACTGGCTCAATTGCCAGATTGCGTCTCTGCACGTTCAGTCTACCATGACGAGAGCTGCGGCGTCATTTTCCGGCACCGGCATCCAGGATGGAGGACAAATGAAGACCATCAGAGAGAAACTCACCGGAGAAATCGAGAGATGCGTAAATCTGCTCGAAGCGTACAAGGAAATCGGGCCTGCTGGCGTCTTCGGTTTCTCGCACATCGATGAGGCCGTAGAGTCAGGCCGGAGAGCCTTGGACTCTGGCAACGAAGCTGTGATGCAGCACGCCTTAGTCACGCTCCTTGAGAAGGAGTGATAGAACGCCGCCATCAGCAGTCCACCAGTCTACCGGCGCGCAGATACCCGTGCCACTTCTCGGACCCGGCGTCGCTGCGGATGCTCGGCTCCAGCGTCGGCGTATCCAGGTCTCCATTCCACAGCCAGCACTGTAGCGCATCGGCGCAGGTCTTAGGCGCCTGTGCTATCCGCAAGCGAACCACTCCCACCAGCGGAAGGCCTAGAACTATCCGCTCTGGCGCGTCCGACGACGGCGCCCAACACCATTCACCCGCCGCCGGAAACAGCGTGCCGTCCTTTACTCTAGCCATGCTACAGCGAGCTGAAAGCCGATACCTGCGCCGGTGCCGCGCACAGGAGGATACAACCGATACCGAGAGCGGCGAGCCTTACGCGCATCGGGCGCACATACGCCCGCCGGCGCACCGGTTCAACCTTGCGCACAGCTTGCCGCGCACTAGGAGCTACGCGTAGCTTGTCAGGCCGCCGCTCTCGGTACACACGTCTTTTCCGCATTGGCCCACCTACTGGTTAACGCTAATCTCTTCGCCAGCTTCCCGTATCTTTTCGATGCACGGTAAACAGTAGGACATGAAACCAGGAGCACCGCGTAACAGAATCAAGGCATGGGTCTTGGTCCATTCGCCGCACCGTGGACAATTTATCTGCCATCTAGTTTCTGGCATGTAGCTACTCGTCTTGATGGGCATTAGCCTAACCCGCACTCCAGAAGTAGCCCAGGTATTCCGCGCACTCTCTACATAACAGCATGCTTAAAGCACTCGGCCAGTGCATGAATCTGCGCACCGTTCTGCAATTACCGCACCTTGAGCACTTGATGCGCTCGCGTAGTGTCTCAGTCATTAGCCTAGCTCCAAGCGCTCTACCCACACAACATCTTCGGCGCTGGACCACGCGCGTAACACATGCCCTGGCTTAAGCTCAGCCGTATCTAGTGTAAAGCGGCCGCCGAGAGCTTTCATGCAACTGACGGCCGCCTCATCGGCAACGTCTAGAGACTGGTGCGCCATGTAGTCCACGTATTCAGCACCGTAGTTTGGCAGTCGCCCGTTGCGGGTCCTGATGCCAAGCCTTGCTCGCACAACGACGTAAACGTAGACAGTCAGCATGTTACCCTTTCCGCGGCGCCCGATGGCTTGCTTTCCGGTTTACTGTAAGTCTTAGCAATAGCGAGCCTGGTGTCGTTATGCCTGAACAGTATATCTCCGTAGTGTTTACAGCAATGGAGGCATGGCGACGCCTTTATTTTCCTCGCGTATTCTACGTTCCACTCGTAAGCTGTCCTGCGGCAATAGCTAACCCATAACAGCAGCAACTCCCTAGCCTGAAATTCTTCTGCGCTCCCCAATGGATGCCCTATGGTTAACTCCCCTTCCTTCTTACGCCTGGCCTTGTTTATGTATTCCTTTCTGCAAATATAATGCATTCCTCCTTCGAAATGAATGTTGTTCGAAGTGAAATCTTCCCCGCAGTGCTGACAGTAGTCTTCGCCGAAGAAGTCTACGTATTTTTCAACAGGCTTTACCATTGCGCTCTCTCGTGGCCGTTGCTACGGGTTGCTCTTCGTTGCCTATCGCTAGTCGCTTGAGCGGCGCAGATGACGCAAATGCGCGTTCGGATATTGATGTGCTCCCTGCAAGCGCCGAGTCTGCATACAGAGCACGCGCCTACTGCTATTTTAGGCGATATCGTTACGGCGCCCTTGTCACCCTTTAGGCGCAGGCTCTGCCGCTCTAGCGTTAGACACGGGTCGCAAGTAAGCATTACGCCTCGTCTAGTCTAGCCCTAGCGTCAGCAAGCTCACCCTGTATCTCTTCTAGCGACATCGGCTCGTAGTGCGTAGGCTTTCCGCCCTTGAACTTTACGGCCTTGAGTGGCCGTATCCGGTAGGCATCGCCCCGACCGAGCAACGTTAGCTTGTGCTTCCTTTCCCAGTATGCTACGTCGGCACTCAGACCTTCCTTGCGTATCCGCTCCAAGCAACTGTTGTCAGTCAAGTAGTCAGTCTCGTTGTTAGTCTCGTCCACACTGCCGCTCCTTGTAGTCTGTTACGTTATCGCCAAGCTCCCTAGCGCGCGTGCGCAACTTAAGGAATCCAACGCGTATGTCCGCCTTGCTCATGGCGCCGGCACCACCATCGGCGGGCGACCGGCCGGTTCGGGTCTCCGCCCCCGTCGGCACGTGGTCAGAATGACCGGAGGAAAGTCGCGAGGATGCCCGTGGCTGCGATTCCCGAAGCTGGCTGATGGTCTTGGTCATTGACCCCCCCCGTGGATGAGCCTGACGGCGTTCTGTGGCTTCGCTCAAGCTGCACCGTCACAGCCTAACACGGACTGGCTTCGCTTTATCCACTAAGTAGTCGGCTAGCTCCTGTAGCGCTCCAACGCTAAGGATTCCATCCTTAATCTTACGCCGCGCGCTAGCCTCGCTCCAGTTTAGCCCAGCCTTACGGCTACGCACTGCGCACACAGCTATCAGCCCATCTAAGCGCTGTTCGTCTCTGGTGGTTTCCCGGACGAGGGAACCGGGGAGCTGCTGCTGCTGACCGCCGCCGGCTGGCTCGCCGCCTCGCGCGCGAGGCCCGGGTTCAGCAGCAACCCCTGTTCCTTTCACTGTTCCTTTAACTGTTACTTCTCCCGGACCCCCGGTGGTCCGGGCTAGGCGGGACCCCCGGTGGTCCGGGCTGGGCGGGACCCCCGGTGGTCCGGGCTGGGCCTCGACGACGGCCACCGGCAGCGGCGCGACGACGACCGTGACAGCCGCTGTGCGACCCTGCCCGCGCTGGCGCACGTGGATGTGTCCGCCGTCCACTAGCAGCTTGTGACCGCGCTTGAAGCGCCTGTGACCTAGCTCGCTACACTCGCGCACGGTATCGCGCGACGGGTAGCATACGCCGCGGTCGTCTTGCCCAATGTTTACTGTGACGTAAGCGGCGTATGTGTTCTTGACTAGCTTAGCGTCTGAGTCGCCTACGTGCGTAAGTACGCACCTCTTATAGAACGGGAACGCTGCTGTAGCCTTATCTGCACGGCTGCCAGGAAGGATTGACTGTAGCGGTTTCTCGACTAGTCGAAGCGTGCTACCGTTGTTCATCGGGGCGGCGCCTCCTACGCGCCTAACTCAATCAGCGGCGGTAAGTGTTGACCGCGCTTACCGCCGCTCACCAGTAGCTAACTCAATCAGCGGCATCAGAGCCCACCAGCCCGATTTAGTCTTGCGCGGTTTGCCATCGTTTACGCTCGACTCTACGCGCTCCAATAGTAGACCGTAGCGCGCAGTGCCTCCTACTACCCTAGCCGGCAAGCATTTTCTCACCTTCCATGCCGCGTCGGATACAGGCCCTACGACCAATGTGCCTACCGACATAGGTTCCTTGGAGTAAACGTATTGCGTCATTAGTGCATGGTATCATGCCACATGCTGAAAACGGCAGTAGTCAAGTGCGCACGATGCGGCGGAGAAGGACACTCGCTTAAGTCTTGCAGCGACCCTGTGCCTGTAATTGTATGTGGGAAGGTGATAGGGTATAGCGTATGGAACGGAGTAGATACGCTGCGTAGGGAAATAGAAATTGGAGGCCGACCGCTATCAGTGGAAAAGCGGCCGGCTGATTCCGCGTTCCATTATACAAAGACTACTCACGGCGGGAGATACTAGACGTTTACTTGCGTCTCTCTTGAATCTCTCCGGTCTCTACGTTTACGGATTCCGACTGCGTTTCCCTGGTCTGCTGCGGTAGCAGTTTGCGCTTGTCGCGCGAATAGAGTAGACCGATTTCAGGCAGGCACGCGTGACACGCCTTAAGCGCCTCGATATCGTTCTGGAAGCCTGACGGCATAATGGAGAGGTTGTAATTCACCTTGCCGTTATTGCTTTCGTGTCTCTTTGACGAGAACCGGAAGATGCGCGCAAATGGCACTGGCTTATCGACGTGCAGTCCGGTCGCTCTGACGATTAGTGGGCTGCGCACGATACCGTTCATGCTTCGCGCTTCTCTGATGTCTCTCCCCGACGCACTCCACAATATCGGCCCACGCGCGCGCATATCATCATCCGCGAAGATAAGCGCATAGTCCAGGAAATGTGTAGCGCGAGGCTTGACCCATTCTGTTTCGCCACTGGGTAGTTGCTTCTCGTTTCCCTCCGTCCTCGGGTCGCCGCGCGGAACGCACCCGTCCTTTATCGCGCTTCTGTTCTTCGGGTCGAACTCGATCCAATTCGAGCCGAAGAATTTCAGCACTGACACGAGCACTGACGGGCCGAACGACTCCTTATTCAAGGTGTCATAGAAGTGACCTGCCTTGATACTCTCGACATACGCCGAGCTATCCGGCGTAGTAATGTCCTTTCCGGGCTGCGCAAGACGAAGCATCGGTATCGATATCTCGTCATGCTCGACATGGTCTTGTTCCCCTGTCAGCAGCGCTTTCAGGTCTTCCAGTTCCTTGTCCTTCTTGGTCGTCATGGCGTTACTCCTTGAAGTGGGTTTAACGTCAGCTACCATACTCGCCAGAGTATTGCAGCCAGTATGAGAAGTGAGAAGGATTGCATGCAGAGAGAAAGCGTGTAGCGTCTACTCTCTCTGCTGATCGTCCTGCTCCACTTCTCCATCCCGACCCGGTAAAGCTCTTCTCCATCCATGTTTTAATTTTACCACAAAGAAGGGCGCCGCAATCTTACTTGCGGCGCCCATGGAGTAGCTACCCAGCATCAGTCCGCCGTGTCGTAGCGACGATGCTCAAGCGCGTCCCTGCATGCCGTGCAGAGGTGCTCATCCGCACCGTTCCTCATGACGACAGCGTGGCCGCCGTCAGGTATCCAGGCGCAGCACTCTGAGCACTGCAACTCGGCGTCCCTGGGGTCCTGCGCAACCTCAGTCATTGCTATCTGCCTCCGTAAGTGCGATTTCCTCGAAACTTGCCACGTGCAGCGGTCCGCAGCAAATCAGCGCGCCGTCTGTCTGCCTCTCTCTCTGGTGGTAGAAGTCAGCATCGGCTACGTGCGCGTGGCGAAAGGCCGAGTCGCTAAGCAAAGAGTGATGGACGAACTCGAACACCTTATCGCATTCTCCACACTCGCACTCCCATACGCCCTGAGCGGCCACGTTATCGTGACCGATGGACGTAATACGCAAGCCCAGTACCGCGCCGTCCCATTCTACGACATAGTTTCCTGGGGTGGCGTTCTTGCGGATGATTCCGAGACCGTAAAACAGATCCAGGTCGGGGTTACAGTGTCGTACTGCCGTTCCTACCAAGTAGGGTTCCGGCGTCTCCGGCGTCTCGGAGTCGGAGTCGAAATCGATAAGACCCTTGGCGAGGATATCGAAGTGGCCCTCGGAGTATACGTAGACCGTGAACTTGGAGTCTGCGCCATCCTCGTGCTGGTTATAGCTCGAAGGGTCTGCTAGCGCCGAGCGGATGTAGGAGTAGAGCGCTTCCTGTGCGGTCTCTGCATGCACGTTGACACATGTGCCTTCGCTGGCGTCGTCCGTTACTTGGTAGGTCTTCATGGTGGTCTCCTTGGTCTCTTGGTTAACCCTGTTACGCGCCTAGGCGTGGACAATGGTGTTCGTCTCTGTCGCGAGATCCATCGCTTCCGCGGCAACGGCAGCGCCGACGCCGTACGGCACCCGCCACGTCTGCTCCCACGCGCCGCCGCCGCCGACGCGCGTGTAGATAACAGTGCCCTGTCCGACGCCGCCACGAGCATCGGCCTCCGTGTGGCCGAGTTCCTGCATCCGCCTCGCCAGACGTGCGGCCTCTCGTGCGATGTCCATGTAGGTCTTCATGATTGCCTCCTTGGTCTCCGTGTTACGCGCCTAGCGGCTGGGCGCATTCCAACCCAATACGCGAGTCACCTTCCCGCAGAGGCAACACTCGCCGCCCCTGTTGTCCGGGCGAGCGCACTGGCAGATGCCGGCGGGGTCTGGATACGACGTTGCGAGTCCGTACGGTCTGTCGTTGTCGTTCATGATTAGAGAATACGCTATAGCGATACGCGAGTCAAGGGGAAAATGCAAGAAATCTGCACGTTGCGCAACGATTCTTGGCACGGTTATTGCTTAACCACCTTGCGCCGGACGATGCGAGGCTCGTTAAACCGCCGGACTCCGTCCGGTATGGCGTTTTCGGTCCTTATAAGGTCTACACAAAGCTGCGCAAGGTCTGCCTTCGATGTCATTGCCTCTGCGATTCTGTGCATTTTAATGCGCCGGCGTTGGCACCAGTGCGCGAAACTGGGAGCATCGCTAATCGTCCAATGTAGCCTGTTTGATACGTGGTAGGTGTGCTTGCCAGAGCATGCTACGCGCTCTCCACCATCCTCTAGATGCTCTACGGCAGCCTTCGCGTATGTCTCGCGCATATCGTGAGCTAGGCTCACTAGAAGCTTGCCAGCCTCCTTTAGCTCGATTGCCGCGTCTACACCTTCAAGCGCATCCTCCATGGTGAGAAAGTTGCGCTCGACAGATTCAAGCAGCCTGGCGGAGTAAAGCGCAGCTAGCGCCTTGCTTATCTTGGTCAGCATATGGCGTTACAGCTCCCCTATGACGCGTCCCCACTCGGAACGGCTGATTCCCTGCATTCGTTCCCCGCCGGTTACTCTGTCGTAGATGATGCGGTCCACCGTTATCGACTTCTGCTTCCTGGTCGTTCTCCCGGTAGGCGGAACGGCGATAAGGTAGGTGTAGTCAACTTGTCGTTCCTGCCCCTTTCGCAGTAGTCTTGCAAGCGTCTGTCTATAGAGCTTAACACTCCAATCCATCGTCAGGTAGAGAGCCTTGCACGCGGCTATCATACTGATACCGTGCTCGCCCGACGCAAGGTTGCAGACACAAACGGTTGAAGTCTTGCGCGGAGTATTGTCAGCCATAATACGGATGACGCGCTGCCTCTCTCTGTTTGACTGCCCGCCGCGTATCGATACTACATCAATCGGCGGTATGTCTCCACGGGAAGACTTCATCCTTAGGAACGACTCAAGCAAGTCAGCCTCGTGTCTGAATCGCGTCCACATGACATATGAATCCGGATATTCCAGTTCTTTCAGCCAGCTTATCGCAGCCGACACTTTCTCAAAGCTGCTCGGCACTAATTCCTCGCCGTGCTGCATATGCCCGGCGCAGATAGCCGACGCCTTAAGCATAGCCATCATGCTGTTGGAGACTGCCACGCCGTCAGGATGGCTGGACGTGCGGAAGTCCAGCACTAGGTCATCTATTACGCTACGGTAGCTATCCCAGGTAGAATCCAGCAGTCTTACTTCGCGGGTTTCATGCGTGCTTGCCGGCAAGTCCCAGACGTCTTCGATGCGAGTAGTCTGCATATAAGGGCCATACAACCTAGCAATGGACTCTGCGTTAATCTTAGCCCACTTCTCTCTTCTAGCCTCCGACTCCATGCTCTCATGGCCACAGAACCTTAAGTTGAAATCCATCTTTCCGATTGCGCCTACCGTAGAATCATTATTGACAAGGTTTAGGATATGCATTTGCGCCCAAAGGTTCTCGTTTCCACCGTCGATAGGAGAGCCTGATAGCAGAGTTATACGCGTTGCGCTCTCGCATAGCTCACGGCACGCGCTGTAGCTTTGAGTAGACGCGCTCTTAACCTTGTGCGATTCGTCAAGAACGACCCATAGTCGAGCCTCTTCCTGAAGACGCTCGACTATGTTTTTGAATCCAGTGTATCTACGAAGAGTCTCATAACTGACTATCATGAAACGGATTGAGTGCTCAGTATGAACGTACCCGTTTCCGGTAAGCTGTGTGCGGGAGAATGTGTGCTGCATGCGCTCGCCTACGTAACTCTCTACCGACAGCGCATACTTGCACAGTGTAAGAACCTCCGCATGCTCGCCATCGTCCCATACGCTGCGCGCTTGCGCCGGACATACGACTACGACGGTATCTATTCCGTCTCGCTCCGCGTAGGCGTTAATTGCGCCGATGACCGTTGCAGTCTTTCCTACTCCAGGGTCGTCGAAGATTGCGTAGCCTAACGTAGCGTCCATGCGAGCTATGGCCGTGGTCTGGTTTGGCGTAAGTTCCATACGTTCATTTTACCATGGATTACAGGCAAAAGAAAAGGCGCCTACCCGCTAAGGTAGGCGCCATAAAGGATACCGAAGTAGTGCTCTACGCCGGCGGGCCCGAGACGCTGGACACGCCTTCCTCGGCGTCCTCCTTCTTGACGGACGCGATGGCGTCTACGTCGAGCTTTGCCAGGCCGGCGACTACCTCATCGTCGGACATGGCGTCGAAGGCGCGCACCGCGGAGAGCGTGTCGGCGGTCGCCGTATGCGTGACGTGCGTCCCGGTAACGAGCTGCGTTAGCTGCGCCGCCACGGAGTAGAGCTTGCACGTCTTGGCGCTCTGCGGCTGCCTGATAAGGACATCCATGACGTGCGCGCAGACGACAGCCGGCGATACCACGGACACGAGAATGCCTTCTGCTCGCGCCAGCGTATGACGAACTTCGCGCTGCTCGTCTCCGTCACCTATGAGCCAAGTGAGAATGGCTCCCATGGGCGCAGTAACCCTCTCGATGTCCCCCAGCGCCGTCACCTTGCGCGCAGCCTTGCGGGCGCCGCCCGACTTGCGCGGCGGTTCCGGCGTCCCGTCCGCCTTGATTGCCGCGAGCCACCCGCCAGCATGCCAACGTCGCAAGAGCGTATCGACCGAGGCGGTCAAGTCCTCGCTATCAGCCGCCAGCCCGCATTCCTCGGTCTCCGCTACGGCTGCGCACAGGCGAGACAGCGTGCTATCCCCGCCGCCAGAGAACACTTGCCCTGCGACGTGCAGGACGAGTCCAGGAGAGACTACCTGCCCGTCGCGCTCGCGCACCGTAGGGACGGCGCCGTCAGACTTGCGGTAGCTGACCTCAGGAGCCGGCTGCGTTGATGCTGCTGCGTTCTGTCCGTCCATGTTGGGTCTCCTTTTCCGTGGTTGCGTGATTGCGCGATAAGCGTATCAGGGAAACGTGCCGGAGCGTGGAGTCGCGTGCTGCGATTTCTTCGAAGCTAACCACTTGCCCAGGGCCGCATACGATAGGCCCGCCGTCGTCATGGCGCTCGGTCTCGTGATACCACTCGGCGTCTCCAAGGTCGTGGTTCTTGAATCCGTCGCTGGTTAGCTCTCTTACTGGCGTAAAGCAATTGTGATCCGCGTCGTAGTCTCCGCAGTTGAAGCACCCCATGACGCCGAGCGCGATGATGTGATCCTCATGGATAAGGTGCGAGCCGCCGCGCGAGCCGACCAGATTGGCCCATTCTATGCCGTAGCGATGCCCGAAGAAGTCATCGACGATGCGGCGGATGATGCCAGTGCCGTATCTGGCGTGCATGTCCCCTGACTTGCTCCTTACTACGACGCCGAGCGGGTAGTTGTTCTTACTTATTATCATGGTCTCTCCTTGCGATGCGCTTAAGTGTGCCTAACACGACGTTTCCGCGGCTACCGAGTGAATCCAGCGGATGCTTGTCGCCGGCGAGCGATAGCAACGCCACCCTGCGGTCCGACCGCGGCATCGCGTGCCATGTCGTCAGCCACTCGCGCGACACGGAGCACTGCGGCGCGTGCGCGTCGATGGCGTAGCGCGCCACCTGCATGCACGCGAGCAGTAGACGCTCGCCCTGCGCCCGGTCAAGGCGCCGCTGCGGATGATGCACGATGCGCGCGCAGGACGCGGCCAGGTCGCTGATGGCGTCGATGATTTCGGCATCGACGCGGGCAGGCATGCGGTCTACGTGGTCGGTCAAGGCGGTCTCCGTTGCTGCGTTGGCGTTCATGTGCCTACTCTCCTACGGTCTAGCTATCCTCAACAACATACTTGTCGTCACGCAACCTGACAACCAGCGCGGCCCCAGGATTCTCGCGCTGTAGGCGCTGCAGTAGGACGAACGCCGCGTTAAGAGAAACAGCAGACTCTTTCTTGTTCATGCTCTACTCCTAGTCCAGGCAGCTCCTAGTCCAGGCAGCCGAAGCCGGCGATTCCGCCCATGTCGCCCGCCTCGCGGCTGCGACGGTCCACAGCCGGCCTCACGCTCCCGTCCGCGTAGCGGATGCTGCCCTGTGCCACGCCGCGCTGGTTGCGGCTGACGGTCGCCTTGCGGCTCTTCTTCCGCTGCGGAGGGGCCGCCGGCTCCTCGAACGCCTGCTCTGCGATCGTCCCGGTCACCAGGCCGCCATCTCGGTGCTCGACGCCGGTCACAGTGTAGAGGGTGCAGGCGTTCGCCGCGTGGATCTGGTCTCCATCGGCCAGATCCACGAGCGCGTCCGAGTAGGACGAGAACCGCGCGCCGGTCACCTTGAGCCGCGTAACGCTGTATCGCTTAGCCATGTGCGTATACTACGCAACGGCGTTACGCGCGTCAAGGCTTTTTACGCCGGAGCGCAAGAAAAAGATTCCAGCCCGTATCGCGTAGGGTTGGCACGCGACTTGCTACGCGCGGGCGCGCGTTCCTCTACCTAGCGGCCGGTCAGGATACCCACGGTCAAGGTATCGATATCGCGGGCTATCTCTCGCCAGCTACAGGTGTCAGTGCGCAGGATTTCGGTGCCGTCCGGGTCCTCGTAGATAACGCTGTCCGGCCGCAGGCGCAACACTATCGCGTAGTATCCGCCTCGGCGTAGGTCGCGCAGCTTGATGCGCTGGCGGGGCTTCAATTGTTCGGAGCCTATCTTAAGCTCGACGAAGACGGTAGTCCTGTCGATAAGCCACCAGATGTCAGGCCAGCTATTTTCCGCGGAGAAGTGGTGCCCAGGAATGCGGGCAGGCTCGAATCGAACACCGTAACCGCCGATGGTACCGGCTAGCGCATTAGCTATCTGTCGAGAGCACTTGGTCTCCTTCGGCCAGACCTTCATCATAGCGCTCGACATGTGTCATTACCGTTCCCAGTCATGACAAGGCAACGTAGGGATGCGGAAGTCTCGGTTTAGCAGGCCTCCGTAAGCTATGTCGTCAGCGAACAGGAACAGCATGAACGATACCCGCTCGCGAGCGTCGTTGTCGAGTATCTGCTGGTCTCGCTTGGCTCTTGAATAACGACGCAACTGCGAGCGCAGGAAACGGTCTTCGGTCATTGGTCTTCCTCGGCGTAGTTGGATGCCGGCTAGTGGAGTCAAACCACTCAATAAGTCCTAACCCCCGCCAGAAGGCTTCAGGCTCTAGCGCGTTCCATTGCGCAGTCCGGCACATGTAGGGTTTGGCGCAGTGCTAGCAACTGCAGCTACGTGTTCACTTGGTTCAGGGTGACCGTTGCTGCGCTAGCACTGCGCTCTGTAACCCCTTCTTTTCACGGTGGCATGTTTATACCAACCTTTCGCCTTATTCCACTGCTTATTGTTACGGCGCCTGGAGCCACGAACTGGCTATTACGTTTGCGCCCCAGCCAGGCGTGGGACGCTAGGTCAACCGCATTTCCATGTACCTTTCTGAAAATGGAGCGTGTAGTATTGTCGTCTACTGCACGCTACTGTTTACGTCCGAATCGCTGTCCGTCACCAGCGATGTAGACCAATCATACCACACTTCACGCCAGAGCGATTGTCATAGCGCCTTCCCAAACGTAGACTCCGTTCGATAATCCCCAATCAGCCTGTAGGCAAAAGTTGAACGTGCTCAACGGTAGAGTTAGGCGCTCGATTATGAATTGGTCGGCGGCTAGCGAGCCAATGCTTACCGCTGCGCCTATCGGGCTAGCGCTAGTCAGGTTGTATAGCCTAACCTGCCCTGCGCCAGTGCGGCCTGACCCGTGACGCACCTTGGCGGTAAAACTTATGTCAACCTCTACGCCTTCGTAGACCTGACCGGACACCCGGCGAATGGCGCCGTTAGGTATCCTTCCCCATGCTCCCCTGCGTAACTCATTTTCGCTACCGCCTAGAGACAGCGGCAGCCTAAGGCCAAGCGCGCTACTGTCCCCGACGATGGTGATAGTGCTTGGCGGCGCCAGTGGCGGCACTGGCGAACTGCGGCGCCAGAAGTCCTCCTTAAGGTCTTCGGCGTTCTCTTCTGTTGCCGTAAGATGGTGAACGGGTCCGCCGCGCTTGGCGTTGTGCGTCTTTGCCTTCTCGATAAGCATGTGCTGGTTTATGCCGTGCTCTGGGATATTCACCAGCGGGCTAATTCCTGGCAGTATCGTCTGTATTGCGTCCCTAACTGTTACGATATCAAACCTAGTCTTAAGTTCGTTAAACTGGTCAAGCAACTGCGCTGCCACCGCTTGGGCATCAGTAGCGGTATAGATGGTGTTGTCTTCAAACTTGCGTTGAATACGCCCTATGCTTGCGATGCTTGAGGCATCCTCGGCTACGATGCGCAGCGCAGACGTAGTGCTGTAGGTGATAACACCGTTGGCGTCTAGCGTTATCACGCTGGAGCGCGTAGCGATGCGGGTCTCGTTGTCAACCGTCCAACTTGCAGTATCGTCAATCGTATCAATCTTGACGCTAAGTATTGTTTCAGGCTGAAAGTCCAGCAGCACAGTATTGCTGACGCCGTCCCCGACGAACGATTGCGACTTCTGCCCGGCCTGTTGGTTCCCTCTGACAACTACGCTGTTCGTGAAGTGCCTCGGGAATACTTGCTTGCTTACCCTGGCGACGTTGCTACTGTTCAGTTCCACATCAGACGATAGCGCCTGACTGCGCTCGCGCATCTGTAATTCAAGCAGCGGGTCTACCCATACGTAGTGTCCAACCCGGCTACCGATTCTCTGAATTACTGCATCTGCGGTATCGTCGTTTCCGATTACCCTATCCAGGAGTTGACTAGCAGTAATGCCGCCCAGCGTATACAGATGCGACAATCCTGTATCGCTAAGTATGCTTCGGATGATTGCCGGTATAGTCTGCGCTCCCGAAACGGCGTAACTTCCCGGGACAAAGTTCTTCTCAAGGAAGTACTTGTAGCCAACTAGAGGAAGCTCATACACGCTGATGGCGTTGCGTCCAATTGGGCGGGTGCGCTTAGGCTGGTAGATGTATCCTCCGAACCTGCGCATGTGCCTAGCTCGCGAGCGGTCGAAGTGCCCCGGCGGCCCGATGCTGATTTCGTCTATGCCTATAAGGGTTGGATTATTGGACTGAACAACACCTATACGTAGCGTGCCTTCAAGTTCAACAGAGTTAGGAAGTATAAGAATCTGCGCTCCGTCTATGAAAACCCTTAGGTCTCCGCCAGAATGCCTAAGCTCTACGTGATACCATCTGTCGTCTCTCCATGCGTAATCTTGTTCGTCGTTATCACCGCCGCTTATGACAATCCTAGCGCTTGAAGCGCTAACCCTAAACCCTATTGCGCCAATCCTTATAGCCCATCTGTTACCAGTAACTACTGACAAGTCAACCCATCGCATATAGAACGATACCGAGCGGTCGCCTGCCTGATTGCTGATGACAGCATTGGATTCAGCGGCGTGTCCCCGATCGTTAATGCACTCTATCGCCCCGCCGTATGGAACAGCAGCGTCGAACCCCTCCCACTCGCGATAGTCTACCGCGCCGGCTACGTAGTTAAGATGGTTCGCGCCTGTAACTAGCTCCCTGCCGGCAAGGTCTGAGCGCTCGTCTAGGGTCCAGTAGTATTCTGCTCCGCTCAGTAGAGCATGCGAGCGGTAGATAAGAGCAGGGTCGTCAATCCATACTTCATCGCGAAAGTTGAATGCGTCCTGTATACCGAACGTGTCATAGCTTAGCGCTTCCCCGGTATCGTATTCCAACTGCGTTCCGTCGTCAAACGTCAGTTCGTCGAAGTCTGGATTCTCTGTTATTTCAGCCTTTAGCTTTGTTACGCCACGGCTACCAATCTCCCCGCTAGTCTCAATTGGCCAAACAATAACGGACGTCCTGTCTATCCGGTTGATTCTGATTTCCATGACCAGTCCACGACATTTCGCGCAATGAAAGTCTCTAGGTTCTAGTTCCCACCGTTAACCCAAGCGATTTCAGACGTGTAGATACTGTCGGCTGCAATCGTAGGTGCATAATCCTGCGGATTAAAGTGGGTAAACGTAAGGCTACCATCAGCCGCCACGGTTCGCACGTAACGACTACATGTTACGCCAGGCCCGGACTCGCCTAGCGAACACGTAGACATGCGCCCAGCAGTGCCTACTAGGGTCGCGATGATTCCAAGCGGCTCCGCGTCTGACACAGCGTCAGAAAACTCCTCCATCGTAACATTTCCAACTTGTGCGTTCAGCGCCACGCAAGAGAGTAGTAAGACGAATGCGGTTAGTCTCATTTCAACCTCATGAAAGAACCAAAGTAGCCCCGGCCTGAACCATGCAGTCTCCGAACCCGTTCTCTTGAATGAATGCCACGATTGGAACCGCGTTACCGTCTCGCATGGCGGACCTAAGCGCGAACGAACCTGTAACTGTTATAGGTATATCTGTGTTTACTGGGTCTTGTG
>CBDCRO010000001.1:0-3090 GCA_965221045.1 Dehalococcoidia bacterium | reverse complement strand
ATGTAGGTTCCCTCCCTTAAGGAGTTGTCATGCTCGTTGTAAAAGTCGGCGGCGGCGAGGGCATTCCCATCGATGCCGTTTGCCAGGACGTGCGGGATCTCACGCAAGAGGGCGAGCGGCTGATTCTCGTTCACGGCGCCAGCCATGAGACGAACGTGCTCTCTGAGGCTCTGGGCAAGCCGCCGCGCTTCGTCACCTCGGTTTCGGGCATGCAGAGCCGCTACACCGACCGTGAGACACTGATGCTGTTCTGTATGGCCTACGTCGGCAAGCTGAACAAGCTGTTCGTCGAGCGCCTGCAGCAGCTCGGGGTCAACGCCGTCGGGCTGTGCGGGGCCGACGGCCGCAGCATGGAAGGCACGCGCAAGGCGGCAATCAAGGTCGTCGAAGACGGCAAACGCCGGGTGCTGCGCGACGACTTCACGGGGCGCGTCGAACGCGTCAACACCGGCCTGCTCACCCTGCTTCTGGACAACGGCTACACGCCGGTCCTGTGCCCGCCTGCGTTGAGTTACGAAAGCGAGATCATCAACGTCGACGGCGACCGCGCTGCCGCCGTTCTGGCGGTTGCTTGCGAGGCCGAAACCTTGGTCATGCTGTCGAACGTGCCGGGTCTGCTGCGCGACCTCGACGACACCGATTCCCTTGTCCGGTGCGTTGAACGAAACCAGCTTGACGCCGCCATGGACATCGCCCAGGGGCGCATGAAAAAGAAGGTCATGGGCGCGCGGGAGGCGCTGGAAGGCAGGGTCGGCACGGTCATCCTGGGCGACGCCCGCTCGGAACGGCCCATCCGCCGGGCGCTGCAGGGATGCGGCACGGTGCTGCGTTGAGAGGAGGTATTGCAGTGCAAACCGTAAAGTTTGTCTATTGGGAAGAAGACGGCGCGTGGATTGGCTATCTCCAGGATTATCCCGACTATTGGACCCAAGGCGAGACACTGGATGACCTGCGAGAACACCTGCGAGACGTGTATGACGACGTGACCAATGGGGAGTTGCCCGGTATACGTAAGGTCGCTGAACTCGTCGTGCCATGAAGCGAGCCGATCTGATTAGGACGATCGCGGGATTTGGCTGTGTCTTCGTGCGACATGGCGGCAAGCATGACTGGTATCGCAATCCCGTCACGGGGATGTCTCAACCCGTGCCTCGGCATCGCGACATCAGGGAGGGCTTGGCCAGTCATATCATCAAGGCGTTGGGCAATCCTGCCGCAGGGGGTTCCGACGCGGAAGACTCGTGAGACCTTCTATCTACCGAAGGTGGCTGGAGGTTGGCAGTTTGCCGCGTAGGGGTAATGAGTCTAGGGAACGAAATCAAGTGGCCACACTTGAACGGCTACGGTGTTGATACCGAATTTCTACGGGTAGCTTGGCTCAAGGCAGAATCTTTACTTCGCCCGACGCCAAGCAGAACTGTTTGGTAATCAACGGGTCAGGTAAAGAAATTGAGCGGCCTCACGCACATCGAGAAGCAGAAACTTGAACGCGAACTGGGCATGGGAAGTGGCTATGTGCTCGATTTCTCGAATCGCATCTTTGAGGAGTTTTTCCGTGAAGTGGTGGGGGTTCACATTTATGACTCGCGTTACCATCTTGGCTCCGGCTCGAAAGCGAATCGGATGCGAGCGTTTTGGTGGCTTGCGACGGATGAGCAACTACGGTCACTTCTGAGAGGGCTTCTTGAGGCATGGGAGCTTTATTCCGATTCCCCTATTCCAGATTCTGCACAGCGCCTACTTCAACAGATATTGGGTAGATTGGGAGGAAGCAGTTCGAACGCGGTTGAGGCTCAGCAGAATGTTGACACGAAATCCCGAATAGACGGGAACATTTCAAAGGAACTTATCTCGCGGTTGCTTGCTTTAACTGATCTACCACCTGCGAAGCGCGGATACGAATTCGAGCGTTTTCTCAAGGTTCTGTTCGACGCCTATCATCTGTCGGCTCGCGCTTCATTCCGTCTCATTGGTGAGCAAATTGATGGTAGTTTCGCAATGCATAACGAGACGTATTTGCTTGAAGCGAAGTGGCAAAACGCCCCCGTTGGAACGGCCGATCTGCACACATTCGAGGGCAAGCTGGGAGAAAAGGCATCTTGGTCACGTGGGCTTTTTGTCAGTAATAGCGGATTCTCTCAGGAAGGGCTCCAGGCTTTTGGAAGGGGTAAACGTCTCATCTGTATGGATGGGTTCGACTTGTCCGAGATGCTGAGATTGAGATTGTCCATCGTTGAAGTCTTGGAAGCCAAGGTCAGGAAAGCGGCGGAGACGGGCAGCCCTTTTGCATCCGTGCGAGACCTATTCATGAGATGAATAATCTCCCCTTTCCGTGGGTCGACACTCAGGTATGACCTTGGAGCCATTAACATGATAAGTACAGAGGCGATGATCTTGGATCCTAAAGCTATCGAGCAGGAGGCGCTTAACCTCCCCCTGGACGATCGTGCGCAACTCGCTCAAAAGCTGCTGTTGAGCCTTGATACGCTGTCTGAAGAGGAGCGAGACGACGTCTGGTTGACGAAGGCCAGCCGGAGAGCACACGAGCTTGACCGTGGGGAAGTTCAGTCTGTTCCTGCCGGCGAAGTGCGGCGGAAAACGAGGACGCCACTAGGAATGAATGAAATGAAGGAACGAAAACCCACGGCGAAGTGGGGTTTCGGCATGGCTCCGATATCGTGGCGAATGCAGCGACGCTACGATGTAGCAGTTCAAACCGCTCTTGATCTACTTGATGGGAACATTGAGCCACAGGAAGTCACCCTGAATGATCTTAGAGTCCGGCCCAAAATAAGTTGAGTGATTTCAGCGAGTTGTGATTCACTGATGGTGTCCAAACCGTCAGCGAGGTACAACATGTGGACTGAAATCACTCGACCAAAGTATGAACGCAGCGACCGACGCTATGCAAGTGACTTGAGCGATGCCGAATGGGGCCTGATTGCACCCTATATGCCGCCGCCCAAGACCCTGGGACGGCCTCGAACGACCGCCCTACGCGACGTCATCAACGCCATCCTTTACCTGTTGCGCAGCGGCTGTCCGTGGCGACTGCTACCCAAGGACTTCCCACCGCGCTCGACCGTCCAA